>NZ_JAMYND010000046.1:0-34820 GCF_040318885.1 Mesorhizobium sp. M0998 | reverse complement strand
CCTCGCTGTTCGCCCACGCACACCCTCTGCCCCCTGGCCTGCTGGGCCGCCCCCCCCCCCCCCCCACCGCGCAGGAATATGGCGGGTTGATCAAGCACGGCGCCAAGCTTCTGTTCGCCTATGCCGAAGCGACCGTGCCAAAGATCACCGTCATCACCAGAAAGGCCTATGGCGGTGCCTATGACGTCATGGCGTCAAAGCATTTGCGCGGTGACATGAACTATGCGTGGCCAACGGCGCAGATTGCGGTGATGGGCGCCAGGGGCGCAGTCGAGATCATCTATCGCAAGGATATCGGCGACGCGGAGAAAATTGCAGGGCACACAAAAGCTTACGAGGATCGCTTCCTGTCCCCCTTCGTTGCCGCCGAGCGTGGCTATGTCGACGAGGTGATCATGCCGCATTCGACCCGCCGCCGCATCGCCCGCGCGCTCAGGATGCTGCGCAACAAGGATATGCAAAACCCCTGGAAGAAGCACGACAACATTCCGCTGTGAGGGTTGATGTCGCGCTTGGTCCTCTATGTAGGAGCGCGTTTCGGCAGGTTTGCCATCCTGCTCTTCGCCCTGCCGCTGTTTTGCCCAATACTCCTGTGGTTCTGGTTCCTCGATTGCTATCCGCTCGCTGTCATCGCGACTGGCGTTGTTGCGATCCCGGCCGCGATGCTGGCCATCGTTCCGTTGATCGGGACATTGTTCGCCGGTTTTCGACCCAGCAAGGTGGACGGGATTACTCGGGAATCAGCCCCGAAATTGTGGGCTGTCTGGGAGAGTATTGCCGGCAAACACCGCGCCAGCCGCACGAGCATCATCCTGAGCGACGATCTCAACGCTAGCATCGGTGAAGAGCGGCCGTTTCTGGGCCTGCTTGGTCGCAGGGCAATTCTCACCGTGGGCCTGCCGCTGCTCGCAGCGACCGACCAAAAGGGGTTTGCGGCGATCTTGGCCCATGAGGACGCCCATCTGAAAAATAAAGATACAAATGGCGGGCTCAACCTGGCCGAACTCGAAAAGAGCTTCGATCTAATCTTCGACTTCGCCCCACCGGGAAAAACCGTTTCAGGCAGCCTGTTCTACTGGATGCTTGGCCCGCTGTCGCGCACGCTGGAGCGCGAAGAAATACGGTTGTCGCGGCGGGCGGAAATTGACGCAGATCGTCATGCAGCGATGTCCGGCGATGCACATGAAACGGCGCGCGCCCTGCTGCTGGTCGGTGCCGCCAGCGCGTTCTTCGATGACCAAGTGTATATTCCGCTTAAACGTGAACTGCTTGGCACCATGGTACCGCCTCGTCCACCACTCGAAAGAATTCTGGCGGCCGCCAGTCACCTGTCGAGGCTTCCCATCCTGCAAGAATATGCGCAAAAGGCCTGGGACGCGCCAGATAACGAAAGCGCGGATCATCCGCCCTGGTCCGAACGTTTGACTGCTCTTGGATTTAGCTCGGCTCCAGAGATAGAACCAGTTCTGGTTTCCGCCTTGTCGAGCCTGCTGAGCGATGAGGTCGTCGCCGAACGCGTCCGGCATTTCGACGGTGAATGGACATCGAACATCGCCGACGACCTCGATCGATAGCTGTCCGCCCTGGAGCTACTGCGGCCAATGTCAGAGTCGTCGGCCTATTCCGCTTCCGCTGCTCCGAACCCGGCTCCCATCGTCGCGCGGACAGCGCCCGACCACGGCGTGGCGTGATTGTCGATGCGCATCTGGAAGATAAAATAGGTCGGCGAGCAGAAGCCGATGCCCTTCACTTTGCCGATACCGGGTGTATCGGGCGGCAGCGACTGACACATGTAATCCTCGCGGCAGAAATGGTCGGCCGAGCAGGCAGGACGATTGCCGCGATTGACGGCGCCGCCCAGGCACTGGTCGAAATTATTGGTCGCCACGCAGGTGTCGAATTTCTTGCCGCCAACCAGCCCGCAAATCTCGTTCGGCATCGGCTTGCCCGTCTTGAAGGCGGCAAAGCTGCGATCCCGGTCATCGCAGCCGCGATAGGCGATACCCGCCGGCACACCGATCTTCGGCGGTCGGCAGGTGTAGGCGACGCGCGAAATGCCCGGCGCGAACGCCGCGAACTGACCGGTGATGGTATACCGGTCATTGAAAGGCTGTGCCGGGTTGCTGGCGATGGATCCCGTTAAACAAGGGTGGCCGGAAAACATGTCTTCGCTGTCCTTGGGCAACAGGCATTGCGCCAGCTTGGTGCGCACACCGGACGCGGTGGTCAACGGCGTGCAGACGGTGCCGCCACCGCATTGCCATGTCGCGCCGAAGCGGGCCGCATCTTCCGGCATGAAGCACGGCATCGCCATTTCGGCCGGCGAATAGGCAATTTCGCCGGCATCGTTCCATGTCGCCGGCGGCGCGAAGGACAGCGGGCGGAAGCGGTTCGGTTCCTTGCCGTCGGTAGTCGCGTGCAGCCAGGCGACGCGGCGCGGGATGTCGGCGTGGAGATGCGGCGAGATGCCGACCTCGATGCGGTTGAGCGGCGAGGTCGTCTTGTCGTCAAGTCCGATAAAATGGAAGCCGGCGGTCGAGCCCGCCTGATGGCAGCCCTGGCAGGCGCCGTTGTCCAGCCGCTCGGCCAGTGCCTCCGGCGTGCGCACCAGCTTCATAGCAGAGAAATCGACACCAGCGAAATCCGCGGACTGGAACAGTGGCGTGAACAGGTGGTTGGCCTGCCTCGCACTGCCGAAGGTCGACCAAGAGATGACCTTCCTTGCCAGGAATTCCTCGGGAATCTCGTAGACGCCGAGATCGACCGCCGCGACATTGGTGCGGACATAGTCGGCAAGTCTTGCTTTCAGCGCAGCGTCTTCGGCGAGACGTGCCGTGTCGGGCGTGTTTTCCAGCGGCTTTTCGCTGGCAGCCGCTCCGTCGATGCCGAAAATTCGCATGAGATAGGCAGCCTGCCCGCCGAATTCGGTCTCCTGGCCGGAGGGGAAGCGCACCACTTGCGCATTGAGCTCGAGCTGCTTGAAGGTGAGCGCCGTCCTTTCCAGCGGCCCACCGGTCAGCCAGCCGGCATCGACGCTCTCGTCGAGTTGTGGTGCCCAGCGTCCGGCGACGCCGACACAACCGCCGTCGGCATCCGGCGCGGCATCGTAGACGGCACTGAAATTGAACGGCAGGCGCGAGGCCAGAACCTTGCCGTTTTTCTTGAAACTATAGGATAAGCGATAGACGAAGCGCACTTCGCCGCAACTCGTATCGCCTTGCAGCGCGGCGAAGTCGCGCCGGTCGAGCCGGTTGACGATGCCGACGAGGCGGAAGCGCGCGGCATCGGTCCTCAGCCAGCGCATGTCCATGACACGGCCAACATTGCCGTCGGTCACCTCGTAGAGCGGCCGACCACCGGCCTTCATCTCGGCCCGCAATGCCGCGACGTCGCTTGCAATCGTTTCGACGATCGCGTGGTAAGCGGGCGCCTTATCATAAAGCGTCTTCAAATCGCCGTTGCCATCGACGCCGAAAATGCCGGCGAACCCGTAACCGTTGCTGTCGAGAGCGGCGAGAACGGCCGGGTCGTCGACGATCGTCAGCGGAGTTTCGGCGTTCGCAGCCTGCGCCATGAATACGGCGCCGACGATCGCAACGAGCAGCGCGAACATGCGGTTCATTCGGCAGCTATCCCGCGACTTTCGATAAGCTCGCGCAGGACCGGCACCAGCGCCAGCGGCAGGTCCTCGGCGATCAGCCCCGGTCCGAAACGGCTGCCGGCCTCGGCATGGATCCAGACTGCCGCACAGGCCGCTTCAAAGGCCGGCATGCCCTGCGCCAGCAGCGCGGCGATGATACCCGACAGCACGTCGCCCGAACCGGCGGTGGCCAACCAAGGCGCGCCATTGCCGTTGATCGCTGCCCGGCCATCGGGGGCCGCAATCACAGTGTCGGCACCCTTGTAGACGAGAGTGGCGTTGGCCCGTTCGGCTGCGGCGCGTGCCTTGGCGAGTTTGGACAGGTCCTTGTCCTCGGCGATATCTGAAAAAAGCCTGGCGAATTCGCCGTCATGCGGCGTCATCACCAGAGCCGGCGCGCTCGGCCGGCTGGCGGCTTCGAACAGGGCATCCGGCGCGTCGCGAAACGAGGTGACGCCGTCGGCGTCGAGCACCAAGGCCTCAATCCCGCCGCCCTGCCCATGGGCGCCATTCAGCACGGCCAGGGCGAATTCGCGCGTCTTCTCACCAATGCCAAATCCCGGGCCGAGCACGAAGGCCGATGGCCGGCGGCTGCCGACGAATTCGTCCACATCCGCGACAGTGTCTAGCTTGCGCAGCATGATCGAGGTCAGATGCGCCGCGTTCACATGGATGGCGTTCGCCGGCGACAGCAAGGTGACGGCCCCTGCCCCGCTCCTGGCCGCGGCAAGCGCCGACAGCCGCGCAGCACCCGTCGCCGACGGCCCGCCGGAAAAGACGCCGACATGGCCGCGTTTATACTTATGGGCGTCGACGGCCGGAACCGGAAAGCGGCCAAGCCAGAGCGCCGGAATGTTCTCGAATGTTCGTGGTTCAAGCTGCGCAACAACACTGTCGCTTATGCCGATATCAGCGAGCACGATTTCGCCGCACAGCTCGCGCCCCGGTAACAAAAGATGGCCTGGCTTTTTTCGCGCAAAGGTCACGGTGATTCGGGCGTGGAAAGCCTGACCGAGGACATTGCCGCTCTCACCGGAGACGCCCGACGGCAGGTCGACCGCGACGACCGGCGAATTCAACTCCGCCACATTATCGATCGCCTTGGCGGGGTCGCCGGATAGCGGCTTGGACAGCCCCGCCCCATAGACCGCGTCAACCACGACCGAGCCCATCTCGGCAACGAAATCCGACAGCGGCCGAGCTTCAACCGGGCACTCCGAGGCAGCGACTGCCGCATCGCTGCCGCCTTTAGGCGATCCGGACGCCCATACCGAGACGTCGACGGCGCTCTCCCGAAGGATGCGCGCCACGACATAGCCGTCGCCGCCATTGTTGCCGGGGCCGCAAAGCACATGGACGCGCGTTGCGTTCGGGTAGCGCTTGAGTACTACGGCAGCAACCGCAGCACCGGCATTGCGCATCAGGCCGATGCCGTCGAATGGACCAGCGGCAATCGCCAGCCGGTCGGCCTCAGCCATTTCGGACGGAGACAGAAGTTCATTGCTCATGCGGGCGACATGCACATCATCTGCCGAAGCATTGTCCAGTTTTTGATCCGACGCAAACTACGAAGGTTATGAAACACACCGGCAATGCCCGGAGCGGCGAGACGCAGGTCCACAGCTGCCCATGAAATATCCGATCTGCCCATTTTTTGTGCGGACGACGGGACCGGCGGTTTGTAGGCTCGCGGCGTTCCTGGCGCATCCGACGCAGGGAATGACGCGAATGTACATTCCCGCGTAGCATGGTATCCAAATCATGTGAGCCCACCCGGCACCCAATCAATTGGCACAGTTCGTGCTTGATTGAGGCGCAAGCGGGGCTCACAACCCGTCTTTTTTGGCAGTGGAGGCCACTTTTTACATGAAAAAGATCGAAGCGATCATCAAGCCGTTCAAGCTAGACGAAGTGAAGGAAGCGCTTCAGGAGGCCGGTCTGCAAGGTATCACCGTTACCGAGGCCAAAGGGTTTGGCCGCCAGAAGGGCCATACCGAGCTTTATCGCGGCGCCGAATATGTCGTCGACTTCCTGCCGAAGGTGAAGATCGAAGTCGTGCTCGGCGACGATGCGGTCGAAGCAGCGATCGAAGCCATCCGCAAGGCGGCCCAGACTGGCCGTATCGGCGACGGCAAGATCTTCGTCTCCAATATCGAGGAAGTGGTGCGCATCCGCACCGGGGAAACCGGCATGGACGCCGTCTGAATTTTCCCGTTAAAAGGCCATGTTCAAAACGTCATCACATAGGGAAGCAGGGACATGACGACAGCCAAAGACATCATGAAGCAGATCAAGGACAACGACGTTAAGTTCGTCGATCTGCGCTTCACCGATCCGAAGGGCAAACTGCAGCACGTTACGATGGATGTCGTCGAGGTCGAGGAAGACATGTTTGCCGATGGCGTCATGTTCGACGGTTCCTCGATCGCCGGCTGGAAGGCGATCAACGAGTCCGACATGGTGCTGATGCCGGATTCCGATACGGTGCATATGGACCCGTTCTTCGCGCAGTCGACCATGGTCATCCTGTGCGACATCCTCGATCCGATCTCGGGCGAATCCTACAACCGCGACCCGCGCGGCACCGCTAAAAAAGCCGAGGCCTACATGAAGGCCGAAGGCATCGGCGACCAGATCTTCGTCGGTCCTGAAGCCGAGTTCTTCGTGTTCGACGACGTCAAGTACAAGGCCGATCCTTACAACACCGGCTTCAGGCTGGATTCGACCGAACTGCCGTCCAATGACGACACCGACTACGAGACCGGCAACCTCGGTCATCGGCCGCGCATCAAGGGCGGCTATTTCCCGGTGCCGCCGGTCGATTCGGCGCAGGACATGCGCTCGGAAATGCTCACCGTGCTCGCCGAGATGGGCGTGCGCGTCGAAAAGCACCACCACGAAGTGGCCGCCGCACAGCACGAGCTCGGCATCAAGTTCGACACGCTGGTCCGCAACGCCGACAAGATGCTGATCTACAAATATGTCGTGCACCAGGTCGCCAATGCGTATGGCAAGACGGCCACCTTCATGCCGAAGCCGGTGTTCGGCGACAATGGCTCGGGCATGCATGTCCACCAGTCGATCTGGAAGGAAGGCAAGCCGACTTTCGCCGGCAACGAATATGCCGGCCTGTCTGAGAGCTGCCTGTTCTACATCGGTGGCATCATCAAGCATGCGAAGGCGATCAACGCCTTCACCAACCCGCTCACCAACTCCTACAAGCGCCTAGTGCCGGGCTATGAAGCGCCGGTGCTGCTCGCCTATTCGGCACGCAACCGCTCGGCCTCGTGCCGCATTCCGTTCGGCTCGTCGCCGAAGGCCAAGCGCGTCGAGGTCCGCTTCCCCGATCCGGGCGCGAACCCCTATCTCGCCTTCGCCGCCATGCTGATGGCCGGCCTTGACGGCATCAAGAACAAGATCCACCCGGGACAGCCGATGGACAAGGATCTCTACGACCTGCCGCCGAAGGAATTGAAGAAAATCCCGACCGTTTGCGGCTCGCTGCGCGAGGCTTTGCAGAGCCTCGACAAGGACCGCGGCTTCCTGAAGGCCGGCGGCGTCTTCGACGACGACCAGATCGACAGCTACATCGAGCTCAAGATGGCCGAGGTGATGCGCTTCGAAATGACCCCGCATCCGGTCGAATACGATATGTATTATTCGGTGTGATCCGGATTGTTGCAGCCAATAGAAAAAACCCCGGCAGAGACGCCGGGGTTTTTTATTGTGATGCGATTGGAGAGAAAGTCACAGCGCAGACCTGAGGTCCACGCCGTGACGAATGCTCAAGCCGCGGCCGAAACCTCGGCGCTGGTCGGGACGGAGGCGATCGTCTTCAATATCTGCGAGGCGATCTGGTAGGGGTCGCCCTGCGAGTTCGGCCGGCGATCCTCGAGATAGCCCTTGTAGCCGTTGTTGATGAAGGAGTGCGGCACGCGGATCGAGGCGCCGCGATCGGCGATGCCGTAGCTGAACCTGTTCCACGGCGCAGTCTCGTGCTTGCCGGTCAAACGCTTGTCGTTGTCCGGCCCATAGACGGCGATGTGATCCATCAGGTTTTTGTCGAAGGCTGCCATCAGCGCCTCGAAATAGCCCTTGCCGCCGACTTCGCGCATATAAGCGGTCGAGAAGTTGGCATGCATTCCCGAGCCGTTCCAGTCGGTGTCGCCGAGCGGCTTGCAGTGGTATTCGATGTCGATGCCGTACTTCTCGGTCAGGCGCTGCAACAAATAGCGCGCCATCCACATCTGGTCGGCGGCCTTCTTGGAGCCCTTGCCGAAGATCTGGAATTCCCACTGGCCTTTGGCCACCTCGGCGTTGATGCCTTCATGGTTGATGCCGGCGGCAAGGCAAAGGTCAAGATGCTCCTCGACGATCTGCCTGGCGACGGAGCCGACATTGCTGTAGCCGACGCCAGTGTAGTACGGGCCTTGCGGCGCCGGATAGCCGCTCTCGGGGAAGCCGAGCGGGCGGCCGTCCTTGTAGAAGAAATACTCCTGCTCGAAGCCGAACCAGGCGCCCTCGTCGTCGAGGATGGTGGCGCGCTTATTGGAGGCATGCGGCGTCACGCCATCGGGCATCATGACCTCGCACATAACGAGCGCGCCATTGGTGCGGGCCGGATCCTGGTAGACGGCGACCGGCTTCAGAACGCAATCGGAGCTGTGGCCCTCGGCCTGCATGGTCGAAGAACCGTCGAAACCCCACAGCGGAAGCTGGTCGAGCGTCGGAAACTCGGCATAGTCCTTGACCTGCGTCTTTCCGCGAAGATTGGGAACCGGGGTGTATCCATCGAGCCAAATGTACTCGAGCTTGTATTTCGTCATTCTAGCCTCTCGTTGCTTGATCACCGAACCCTGGATGGCGCCGGGGCGAGCCGGCCTATCCAGCAGCCGACCTGCCGGATTACTAAAATGCAATTCGTGTGCCATTCTCGCCGGCGATGGATGCGGCAAAAGAGAGGTTGTATCCGCCCAAAATCGCTGGTCCGCCGTCATGCTGCGTTCGGATCATCCACAAGCACATTTTGCACAAATAATGTGCAAGTACTGATCTTTTCGTAATCATGTTGCCTATTTTGGTTGCTGAACCTATGTTGGGGAAAGGTTGAATCGGCAAGGTTCTGTCGAAGAAAGGAAACCGACAATGGAAATCACTTCCACTCGTCAGTCGGCCAAAATCCTGGTGTTCCCGGTGGCAGCGCGCGCTTCTGCCTCAAATTTAAGCGGAAAGGCTAAGTTCGCGGCAGAACTTGCTTCGTTGCGCAACCGAACGGATTTCGGAAGTGCCTGGTATCATGAAGCAGCGATCGAGGAAGCGAGCCAGGATCGGAAGAGCTAAGCCCTTCCCCTCCATGCACTCGATAGATTGGAAAAGCCCGGCGCGATCACTCGCGCCGGGCTTTGCTTTGAACCGGACAGGCCGGCTACTGTTTGGTGTGCAGGTCCGTTCCGAGCGTATCCCTGACAAAGATCATGCCGATGATCAGCGACATCGCCGCGATCACCACTGGGTACCAGAGTCCGTAGTAGATATCGCCCTTGTAGGCGCTGAGCGCGAACACCGTCGCCGGCAGCAGCCCGCCGAACCAGCCATTGCCGATATGGTAGGGCAGCGACATGCCGGTGTAGCGGATGCGGGTCGGGAACATCTCGACCAGGATCGCGGCAATAGGCCCGTAGACCATCGTGACGAAGATCACGAGGATGAGCAGGATGCCGATCGTCATCGGCCAGTTGACCGCCGCCGGGTCGGCGAACATGGCAAAGGGACCGCCGCCTGGTACGGTGTAGACGGTGACCTCGGGAGCTCCCGCAGCCTCATCGGCAGTCAGCAGCTTGTCCTTGATCGCCTGGTCGGTCGGAACCATGGCCTTCTCGCCGGCGCGGATCGCGGCCGCATCGAGCTTCAGTTCGGGATTGGCCGCGATGAAGGCTTCGAGCTTCTGATTCGGCACCTTCGCCGCTGCCCGTTTCAGCGGATAGCCGCCGTCCTGAAGCGCCGTGTTTACCGCCTTGGCGAAAGCAGCGTCCTTGGCCTTGGCTTGATCGCCGGCTGCGGTGGCGTCATACGACTCAACCGTCTCGTTGCCGATTTTGACCGACGCAGCAGTGCCGGGCGCTGCCGTGGCCACTACGTCATAAGGCACCGAGTTCTTGGTCAGAAACGAGGTGGCGATATCGCAGGACGTGGTGAACTTCGCCGTGCCCACCGGGTTGAACTGGAACTTGCAGTCTCCCGGTGCCGCGGTCACCGTCGCACGGGTGTTCTGCTGCGCTGTGGCGAGCGCCGGGTTGGCTGCCCAGGTCAGCGCCTTGAACAACGGGAAGGTGCAGACGATCGCCAGTGCAAGGCCGGCCATGATAATCGGCTTGCGGCCGATCTTGTCGGAGAGCCAGCCGAACACGACGAAGAAGATCGAGCCAACAGCCAGAGCAATCGCGATCATGATGTTGACCGATTGCGGATCGACCTTGAGCACGTTCTGCAAGAAGAACAGCGCGTAGAACTGGCCATTGTACCAAACTACGGCCTGACCGGCTGTGAGGCCGAGCAGCGCCAGCAGCGCGATCTTGGCGTTCTTCCACTGACCGAAGGCTTCTGACAGCGGCGCCTTGGAGCCTTTGCCTTCGTCCTTCATGCGCTGGAAGGTCGGCGATTCAGAAAGCGACAGCCGGATCCAGATCGAAATGCCGAGGAGGAGGAAGGAAACGATGAACGGAATGCGCCAGCCCCAGGCGGCGTAGGTTTCCTTGGTCATCGACCCCTGGACGATCAGGATGACGATCAGCGACAGGAATAGGCCGAGCGTTGCCGTCGTCTGTATCCACGACGTGTAGTAGCCGCGGCGATCGTCAGGTGCATGCTCGGCGACATAGGTGGCGGCACCGCCATACTCGCCGCCGAGCGCCAGGCCCTGCAACATGCGCAAGATGATCAGGATCACGGGAGCGGCGATGCCCAAAGTCGCATAGCCAGGCAGCAAGCCGACCAGGAAGGTCGACAGGCCCATGATCGTCATGGTGACAAGGAAAGTGTATTTACGGCCGACAAGGTCGCCGATGCGGCCGAACAGCAATGCGCCGAACGGGCGCACGAGGAAGCCAGCGGCAAACGCCAGCAGCGCGAAAATATTGCGCGTCGCTTCCGGAATGGTTGGACTGAAAAAAGTCGAACCAATGAACACTGCCAGCGAGCCGTAGAGATAAAAATCGTACCATTCGAAAACGGTGCCGAGCGAGGAAGCGAAGATGACCTTCTTCTCCTCGCGCGTCATGCCGCGGCTTGTTTTGCCGGCGGTCGATGCCATTGCCATGAGCGTATCCTCCCGTGTGATTCCGTCAGTCCTCGATGCTGCGCGTCATCGTCCGCGTTTCCTCGGAACGCAGACTCAGTGCAGCCACCAGTACAAAAAATGACAGAAAGCGCCGTCCAGAGGCAGACCGTCTTTGGGATTATGACTTTGGTCTAATGTGCAGTGCGAAATAGAAACGACGGTGCGGTCAGCCTTTGAGAGCTTCGAGCAGCGTGACTGCCGCCATCATGTCGCGCTTGCGGGCCGCGCGGTGCGCGACGGCCTCGGCATCATGGCCCCATTGCTCGGCCTGCCAGTCCTCGTCGACATGACCGGCAGCCCAGGCCGCCTCGCCGTCGAGCTCGCCGAAGTCGACGGCCAGCGCCAGCAGCGCCGATCCGGTCAGCGACGTCATGACGTGGATGGCGGCAAGGCGCAGCGGATCGGCACGTTGGGCAAGATGCTGGCCAAGCAGCGCGATACTCTCGCGCGGCTGTTCGACATGGATCACGCCTTCGGCAAGATGGAACCGGGCGCCGAGCGCGCTGCGCACCCAGTCGATGACCGGATCCCAATGCTCGTTCTGCCGGTCGACGAGTCCTTGGGGCGCATCGGCGCGGTAGCAGAGCAGATCGGACGAGGCAAAGCGCAGGATGTCCTCCAGCACGGCCTGGGGATCACTGGCGACGCCATCGATTGCCGTATTGACCAGACGCATCACCGGCATCGTCACCGGGTCGATGGTCTCCTTCTGTGCGGCGAATTCCTCGGCGACAAGAGCAGCCGCCTTTTCGGTCGGCAGCGCCAGCAGCGCCTTGGCCGGCGTGCGGACGGGCTTGCCATCGAGATGGACGGCAAAACCGTCTTCGACCGGTGCTACCGCGACGGTCTTGTAGAAGCGCTTCGGCAGCGGCGTCTTCATCTGGATCTGGGCGCGACGCACCGGGTCCGGATCAGAGAGCTGCTTTCCAGCTTCGAGGTCGTTTAATATATCGCGCATGCTCATCCGGGACTTTGTTTTCGGACCGGCCGGTTGACGATGATGAGTCCGGCGGCGATCAGGGCGAGTGCCAGGAAGATACGAACGGTCAGCGGCTCGTTCAAGAACACGGCGCCGCACAGCACACCAAACACCGGCGACAGGAAAGTGAAGCTCGACAGTCCAGATGCAGGGTAGCGCCGCAGCAGCCAGAACCACAGCACATAGGTGAACGCGACGACGTAGACGGCCTGGAACAACAGAGCCAAGGTTGGCAAGACGGTAAAGTTGCGGACGGGCGGCCCGGCAAAAGGCATCACCAAAATGCCGACGACGGCGGCCCCGGCCAGCTGATAGAGCAGCAGCTTTTCGGCGCTGGCCGTCACCAGCTTCGACCGCTTGATGACAATATTGGTCACGGCCCACAGAATGCCGGCACCGAGACTGAGCAAATCGCCGCCCAATGTTGCGCCGCCATTGGCGCTCAGTTTATCGGAAAACACCGCGATCAGTCCGGCGAAAGCGAGCAGAAGACCAACGAGCTTGCGTGCCGTGATGCTTTCGCCCAGCAGGAAATGACCGCCGACCAGCATCCAGAACGGCATCGTGTTGACCAGCAAAGTGTTGCGCACGACAGTGGTGTGCTCGAGCCCGACATAGAGAAACAGGAACTCGAGACCGAAAAGCGCGCCTGCCAGGATGCCGGCGACGAGGGTCTTGTCGGGCGTGAACAGCGCAATGCCGCGCCAGCGGCACCAGCCGAAAACACACAGGCCGCCGATGACCGAGCGGGCGATCGACAGGAAAACAGGGTCGTAGCCAGCATAGGAGATCTTGGCGGCAACGTAGTTCAGGCCCCACGAAAAGGTCAGCCCGACCATGATGGCGGCGGCCGCCAGATCGACCGCGTCACGGCGGTCGAGCGTATCTGTGGCGACGCCCACCGCCGCTACTCCTCCGCGCTCGCGTCGTCGAAACCGAGCAGGTTCCAGCTCTGGCGCATATGCGGCGGCATCGGTGCGGTGACGTCGACAAAGCCCTTGTCGGGATGCGGGATGACGATGCGGCGCGCGTGCAGATGCAGCCGGTTCTGCATGCCGCCTGGAAAATCCCAATTGGTGTCGGCCTCGAAATATTTGGGGTCGCCGATGATCGGGCAACCGATATGGGCGGCATGGACACGAAGCTGGTGGGTGCGCCCGGTATAGGGTTCCATTTCCAGCCAGGACAGCGTCTGCGCCGCCTGCTCGACGATGCGGTAATAGGACACGGCGTGATCGGCGCCCTTTTCGCCATGCTTGGCGATACGCACACGATCGCCGTCGGCCGTCGGTTCCTTGATCAGCCAGGTCGAGATCTTGTCCTCGCGCTTCGGCGGCACGCCCTTAACCAGCGCCCAGTAGGTTTTCTTCGTCTCACGCGCCCGGAACGCTTCGGCGAGCTTCATGGCGGCGAGCCTTGTACGGGCGACAACCAGCACACCCGACGTGTCGCGGTCGAGCCGGTGCACCAGACGCGGCTTCTCGCCCTTCTGGTTGCGCCAGGCTTCCAGCATGTCGTCGACATTACGGGTGACGCCAGAGCCGCCCTGGACCGCCAGGCCGGCCGGCTTGTTGAAGACGAAGACCTTCGGGTCCTCATGGATCAGCATCTTTGCCAAAACGTCGGCGTCGCCCTGGTTGCGGATCGAATGACCGGTGAGCGGGCTTTCACCTTTCTTGTCGACTTCGAGCGGCGGCACTCGGACCGTCTGGCCGGCTTCGACGCGGGTATCGGCCTTCACCCTGCCGCCGTCGACGCGGATCTGGCCGGAACGCAGCAGCTTCTGCAGATGACCGAAACCGAGACCGGGGAAATGGCTCTTGAACCAGCGGTCGAGCCGCATGCCCGCCTCGCCGGCGTCCACTGTGATCTGTTCAACGCCTGCCATGATTCCAATCGCCGTTTTGCAGGCATGCAACGGCATTCGCCGGTACCCGCAATCTCACTCGGTTATTCGTTGTCGGTTCCATATTGCAGAACCTGAACTTTCTCCAGCGTAATCAAACCACTTGTCATGATTGTTTCAAGCACGGGCAGGAAAGCGGCCAATTTTTCCTCGTCATCGACGATCTCGATGACGAGTGGCAGATCCTCCGACAGGCGGAGGATCTTCGTGGTGTGAAGCCGGCTGGAATGGCCGAACCCCATCGCGCCGCGCAGGACGGTCGCGCCGGCGATCTGCATTTCGCGGGCCCTCAGCACGATAACCTCATACAGCGGACGGCCATCTGCCTTGTCGTTTTCGCCGATAAATATGCGCAGCAATTGTGCCTGGGTTGGTATCTTCATTGCCTGGACCCTCTCAGCCGGTTGAGCCGAACTGCAAAGATGTGGCCAAGCCAGACGGCGGCAAGCCAGGCCACCACGGAGATCGCGATATTGAGTCCCGCCGCCACAAGCCTCCCGCCTTGCGCGAGGGTGAGTGTTTCAAGGCTGAAAGCGGAGAAGGTCGTCAGGCCGCCGCAGAAGCCGGCCATGAAGAATTGACGTTGCAGCGGACCGGCGAAGACGCGACCATCCGGTCCCGTCAATGTCGCGTAGAAGCCGATGAGGAACGAGCCAACAATGTTGACGAGGAGCGTGCCGAAGGGAAATCCAGCGCCCCACAGGGCAGTGCTCGTCGATGAGGCAAGCGCCCGCAACACACCGCCGATCATGCTGCCTGCGGCTACGGTCGCATAGAGCCGAACCGTTTCGTTGGTTCTGCGACGGCCAATGAGGCGCGCCGCATGCCCTGCCGCAGTGTCCGTCCCGTCGTGGCGGAGCTTCCGCAGGCCGCTCACGGCGCCCCGCCGCCAATCAGAAGACTTCCCGCAGCAAAGCCCAGCGTCACGCCGCCGAGGCTCAGAAAAACCGAAAGCAGCACATTTCCGCCGGCGCGCCGCCATTCGCCCTCGCGCGCCAGCGCCAGCGTCTGCAGGCTGAAGGAAGAAACCGTGGTGTAGCAGCCGAGGCCGCCGGTAACGGTAAAGGCCCAGATGGCGGGCATGCCGTCGCGCGCCACCGCATGCGCAACGACACCGATTGCAAACGCTCCCGAGACGTTGACGGCCATAGTGCCCCAGGGAAAGGTCTCGCCGACCCGGCGGGCGACGAAGCCGGACAGGAAGAAGCGGGCCATTGCACCGATCGCGCCACCAAGGCAGACAAGCAACAGATGATACATCGTGCTTCCTCGCGCCGGTCACACCATGGTGTCAGGCGGCTCCGGCCTTCTTCGGCTTGCTGGAGCCGATCATCTTCCAGTTCTTGTAGAACATGGCATTGATGCGCTCGACGCTGACCGAAACGATGGCGAGAAGAGCGGCAATCATGCCGGGAAATGGCGATGGCCGGATGATGTCCATGAACACGCAGTAGCGGCGCCCATCATATTCGTTGACCGATCGGTGCAGCAGCGTGTCGTCGAAAATATAGAGCGGATTGTCGTGCCAGTAGTTCCTGGCGTTGTTGCACTCGACGAAAACCTCGGCCTTCACCGGGAGAAGATTGTAGAGAATGCGCAGGCTGAGCCGCAGCGGTCCGAAATGCCAGGAGGTCGATTCCCTACCCCTGAACACCGACACGGCGATGGTCTTGATGTATTTGAAATCATTGTTGAATTCGGCAACGTTGTCGATTTTGTGCTTGCCATACCACTGGTAGACATACATGCCGCGCCGGCCGCTGCCGAAATTGGCGTCGATATCGGCGATGATCTCGTCCTTGCGCGCTTTGAAGACGTCCAGAACCTCGTTGACCTCACGCTGATAGTCCGGAGGAAACTGGTCCAGTTTCCAGACACCGCGGTTTCTGTAGCACAGCAGATCGACCAGCAGATTGAAGGGCGAAAGCAGCCAAGTGAAGATGCCGTTGCCGAGGAAATAACCACTGAACAGGGCCCAGTTCTTGTTGTCGTTGCGCAACACGTCGATCAGGCCGAGGACAATGAAAATTGTCGTCAGGATGGGAATGAAATAGAAGCCGAGCGCCAGCAGCGGGATCGCTATGGCGAACTTCCGGAGGGTCTTGCGAGTTCTTTTGGTCATTTTTCCACGCGCCAGGCGCGATTCCGTTCTGAATATCGTCGGTACGTTTCTGGCCTGTCCGCCGGCCGAAGGCGCACCTTGATAGGGTTTTTTATCCCGCCAGACAACGGCGATCACACCAGTGTGCGACTGGCAGCTACTTTTCCCGCTCGCTGCGCAGCTTCGCCCAATAATCCAGCCGCTTCCTGATATCGCGCTCGAAGCCGCGCTCGGGCGGGTCGTAGAATGTCTGCCTTCCCATCTTCTCCGGAAAATAGTCCTGGCCGGAAAAAGCGTCCGGCTCGTCGTGGTCGTAGCGATAGCCGGCGCCGTAATCTTCCTGTTTCATCAGCTTGGTCGGAGCATTGAGAATGTGCTTGGGCGGCAGCAGCGAACCGAATTCCTTCGCCGCCTGTGTGGCGGCCTTGAACGCGGTATAGACTGCATTGGATTTCGGCGCGGTGGCGAGATAGACGGTCGCCTCGGCGAAGGCCAGTTCGCCCTCGGGCGAGCCCAGATAGTCATAGGCGTCCTTGGCGGCGTTAGCGACGACGAGCGCCTGCGGGTCGGCCAGCCCGATATCCTCCATCGCCATGCGCACCAACCGGCGCCCGAGATAAAGCGGATCTTCGCCGGCGTCGAACATGCGGGCGAGATAGTAGAGTGCCGCGTCGGGGTCGGAGCCGCGCACCGATTTGTGCAAGGCGGAGATCAAATTGTAGTGGCCGTCCTGTCCCTTGTCGTAGATCGGCGCGCGGCGCTGGACGATGCGCTGCAGAGCTTCGGCGCCGAACACCTCCTTTGATTTCGCTGCGCGCCAGACCTCTTCGGCGAGCGTCAATGCCGCGCGGCCGTCGCCGTCGCTCATGCGAATGAGCATCGCCCGCGCGTCTTCATCGAGCGGCAGCGCCCTGCCCTCTGCCTCCTCGGCCCGCGCCAGCAGCTTGGCGATACTGTCCTCGCCGAGTGAGTGAAAGACCAGCACACGCGCGCGCGACAAAAGCGCGGCGTTAAGCTCGAAGGATGGATTCTCCGTGGTGGCGCCGACCAGCACGACGGTGCCGTCTTCCATCACGGGCAGAAAACTGTCCTGCTGGGCGCGGTTGAAGCGATGGATCTCGTCGACGAACAGCAGTGTCTGGCGGCCGTTCGAGCGGCGCAGCTTCGCTGCCTCGAACACTTTCTTCAGGTCGGCAACGCCGGAAAACACCGCCGATATCTGTTCGAAGGCGAGGCTTGTCTCGCCGGCAAGCAGCCGTGCGACCGTGGTCTTGCCAGTGCCGGGCGGGCCCCAGAAAATCATCGAGCCGAGCGAGCCGGAACCGATCAGCCGCGTCAGCGCGCCGTCGGGTCCGGTCAGATGCTCCTGGCCGACGACCTCGCCAAGGTTCTTCGGGCGCAGACGGTCCGCCAGCGGCCTGCCGGGCGGCGTCTTTTCCGGTTCGTCGACACTGAACAGATCGGCCATGCAACTTCTTCTGCCTGGAGTCCGATCATGCTGACGGTCGGGCTCAGTAACGCAACACCTGGCGCAGTATCTGCCCGCCGCGCTCGACGGTAAAGCGCCACCAGCGCGTATCCTGCTGGGCTACCTGTTCCAGGGTCGCCGCCTTGTCGATCGTCAGGCCATTGACCTCACGCACGATGTCCCCTGGCTGGAAGCCAAAATCGGCAGCAGGCGAATCGCGGTTGATGTCGACCACGGTGACGCCTTTGACATCGGTGCGCAGACCGAGCCGTTGGGCAAGCCGTGGCGACAGTTCAGCAACCTTGGCACCGGAGAACGGGCTGCGGCCGCGCAATGTGAGTTCCGCAGCTTTGGCGCCCTCAGGCGGCCGTTCCAGCGCGATGTCCATCGTCGCCTGCTGACCCTTGCTCAGAACGCCGAAGCTGGCATTCGTACCAATCGACAGCGTCGCCATCCGGTAGTCCAGCGCCCCGACGCTCTCGACCGGCTTGCCGTTGAGCGACAGCACTACGTCGCCCGGCTTGAGCCCTGCCTTGGCGGCGGGTCCCGCCTCTTCGACCGAAGAAACCAGCGCACCGGTCGGTTTGTCCATGCCGAGCGATTCGGCAATCTGCGGCGTCACCGCCTCGAACTCGGCACCGGCATACGGCCGCTCGAAGAAGTCGAGCCCGGCCTTGGCCGCGTCGGCGAAGGCGCGAACCATGTTCGAAGGGATGGCAAAGCCGATGCCGATCGAGCCGCCGCTACGGCTATAGATCGCCGTGTTGATGCCGATCAGCTGCCCTCCCATGTTGACCAGCGCGCCACCGGAATTGCCGGGGTTGATGGCGGCGTCGGTCTGGATGAAGAAGCTGGAATCGGAGACGCCGATATGGCTGCGCGCCACGGCCGAAATGATGCCGCTGGTGGTGGTCTGGCCGACACCGAACGGATTGCCGATCGCCAGCACCAGATCACCGACCTCGAGCGCGTCGGAATCGCCGATAGCGATCACCGGGAACGGCTTGTCAGAAGAAATCTTGAGCACGGCGAGGTCGAGCGTCTCATCCTTGAGCAGCACCTTGCTGTCGAATTCGCGCCCGTCGGCGGTCGCTACCTTGACCTGGTCAGCGTTCTTGACGACGTGGAAATTGGTGACCACAACGCCGGTGGGATCGACCAGCACCCCCGAACCGAGCGAAGACTGCGCGCGCGGCTGCGAACGGCCGAAGAACTCCTCGAAGAACGGATCGCCGTCGAAGGGCGACGTCACCTTGGCGGTTTGCGAGGCGTAGACATTGACCACGGCCGGCGCTGTCTGCTTGACCAGCGGCGCGAAGGACAGTTGCACCTCCTCGCGGCCGAACGGCACGCGCTTGTCGGGGCCGGAAGTGGCGTTTTCGCCTTCGACGCCATGCAATAGATCCGTCAGCACGTCGGACAAACCGGGGTCTGGCTTGTTCTCCTCCGCCAGCGCGTGTCTGGCCGCCGGCACGATGGCCAGCGCCATCAAGGCGCAGATCAGAACAAGGGACAGCCGTTTAACGCGCATTCCGAATCCTCCAAGTCGGGCGCCATTGTCCTGACGATTGTGCAAAATGAAAGGCTAAGCCGCTGAAATCCGATTATTTTGGGCGGCAAAGCGGTTATAGGTCGAGGCGAAACCGGAAAGCCGTGTCGGCAAATGAAAAAACAGCTCGTTTCATTCCGTGATTTTTTGGTGACCGGCACTTTGGGGCCTGTTATCCCCGGCATGAAAATGATCGAAATTGCCGAAGCGTTCGGCGCGCCGGATGATTGGATCACCAAGTATGCCGAGACGATTCCCGTCTATTGGATATATGGTCAGCTCGAAGCTTCCTTTGATAACGAGCCGCCTCACGATCTGAATTGGTTTCAGATCGAACATGTGCATGCCATCCGCGGCAAGACCGAGCGCATAACCGACCAATTTGCTCTTTCAATGGATGGGTTCGACAGCAGAACAAAGCCATCGGAATTCCTGGCTGCAGGCCTGTGGACACCAGAAGAAGCTATGGTCTTCTACGTCGCATCGAGGAATGATATCGACCTGAACATCTGCGCGGGTCCGATCCAGATTTATTTCCGCGTTGATACCGACTTCATCGAAGATCGGGACGCCGAAAAATATCTGAACGGCGTGACTGTGTCCCAATTGATAAGCGATATCGATCATCGAACGGAGGTCGACAGTGTTTATTCCTATTCGCATCCCGCAATCGAGCAAATAACAAAGGCGATTGATTGGAAGTCAATAAGCGGAAGAAACTACCTCAACTTTGCTCGGTAAGAGGCAGCCACCCCAATGAAAAAGGGGCCGCAGGCCCCTTAAACTCACTCAGAAAAACCAAGCCTTATGCGGCTGCGGCTTCCTCTTCGGTGCCTTCGGCCTCGATGCGGGCACGGTCGCCGGCGCCCTTGGCAGAGGTGTCGCGGTCGACGAATTCGATGACGGCCATTGCGGCATTGTCACCGTGGCGGAAGCCGGCCTTCATGATGCGCAGATAGCCGCCGTTGCGGGTGGCGTAGCGCGGCGCGATGGTATCGAACAGGCGCTTGACGACGCCTTCATTGCCGATCTGGGCAATAACCTGGCGGCGGGCGTGCAGGTCGCCGCGCTTGCCGAGCGTCACCAGCTTTTCGACGATCGGACGCAAATCCTTCGCCTTCGGCAGCGTGGTGAGGATCTGCTCGTGCTCGATAAGCGACACGGCAAGGTTGGCAAACATCGACTTGCGATGGCTTATGCTGCGGGCGAACCGGCGGCCTTTAAATCCGTGGCGCATGGCTCTTCTCCTTCATTGCGGTTTCAAGAGGCCTGAGCCTCAGTTGGTTAGCCGCATGATCTTGTCCGAAAGTCTGCAACTTTTTGCTGCGCTGACCTTCGGTTCGGGATCATGCTTAATATTGATCTTCGTAACGCTTGGCGAGGTCTTCGATGTTTTCCGGCGGCCAGTCCGGTACTTCCATGCCGAGATGAAGGCCCATCGCCGCCAGGACTTCCTTGATCTCGTTCAGCGATTTGCGGCCGAAGTTCGGGGTGCGCAGCATCTCGGCTTCGGTCTTCTGGATCAGGTCGCCAATATAGACGATGTTGTCGTTCTTCAGGCAGTTGGCCGAACGCACCGAAAGCTCGAGTTCGTCGACCTTCTTGAGCAGCGCCGGGTTGAAGGCAAGCTCGGTAACCTGTTCGGCGGCGACTTCCTTCTGCGGCTCGTCGAAATTGACGAATAGGCCGAGCTGGTCCTGCAGGATGCGAGCGGCGAAGGCCACCGCGTCCTCGCCCGAAATCGAACCGTCGGTCTCGATGGTCATGGTCAGCTTGTCATAGTCGAGAACCTGGCCCTCGCGGGTGTTCTCGACCTTGTAGGAGACCTTCTTGACCGGCGAATACAGGCTGTCGACGGGGATCAGCCCGATCGGCGCGTCCTCGGCGCGGTTACGGTCGGCCGGCACATAGCCCTTGCCGGTATCGACGGTGAATTCCATGCGGATTTCAGCGCCTTCGTCCAGCGTGCAGATGACGTGGTCGGGATTGAGGATCTCGACGTCGCCGACCGTCTGGATGTCGCCGGCGAGAACCGCGCCCGGTCCCTGCTTGCGGACGACCATGCGCTTGGGGCCGTCGCCTTCCATGCGGATGGCGATTTCCTTGATGTTCAAAACGATGTCGGTCACGTCCTCGCGGACGCCGGCGATGGACGAGAATTCATGCAGAACGCCGTCGATCTGCACGGCGGTTACAGCCGCGCCACGCAGCGAAGACAGAAGCACCCGGCGCAGCGCGTTGCCTAGGGTGAGGCCGAAGCCGCGCTCGAGCGGCTCGGCGACCAGCGTGGTCAGCGTCTTCTTCTTCGACGAGAACTCGATCTTGTTCGGCTTGATCAGTTCTTGCCAATTTTTCTGGATCATAGTGCTTTCCTTCCGTTGTCCCGCCACCATCCAATCGTGGCGGGCGACCTGGAATGCCGTGGAGGAGCGCCCTTGAGGCGCTCGCGCGGCGTTCGGTAAATTCTTTAGACGCGGCGCTTCTTGCGCGGACGGCAGCCGTTGTGCGGGATCGGCGTCACATCACGGATCGAGGTGATGGTGAAGCCTGCTGCCTGCAGTGCGCGCAACGCCGATTCACGACCGGAGCCGGGTCCACAGACCTCGACCTCGAGCATGCGCATGCCGTGTTCCTGAGCCTTCTTGGCAACATCTTCGGCAGCCATCTGGGCAGCGAAAGGGGTCGACTTGCGCGATCCCTTGAAGCCTTGTGCTCCGGCCGACGACCAGGCAATCGAATTGCCCTGTGCGTCGGTGATGGTGATCATCGTGTTGTTGAAGGTCGAATTGACGTGGGCAACGCCCGACGAGATATTCTTGCGTTCGCGACGGCGAACACGAGCGGCTTCCTTGGCCATGATAGTCCTTTCAGTTGATCTCTACACCGCCGTAATGCCAGCGGCTCCACCAGGGAGAAGGCAGTAGGGGAATATGGCAGTAGGGCAGTATGTCTGCCGTCCCTATTGCCTTACTGCCCTACCCCCTTACTGCCCTAAATTACTTCTTCTTTCCGGCAATCGACTTGGCCGGGCCCTTACGGGTGCGCGCATTGGTGTGCGTGCGCTGGCCACGAACCGGCAGCGAGCGACGGTGACGCAGGCCGCGGTAGCAGCCGAGGTCCATGAGCCGCTTGATGTTCATCGACACTTCGCGGCGCAGGTCGCCCTCGACCTGGTAGTCGCGGTCGATGGTCTCGCGGATCTGCAGCACTTCCGCGTCGGTCAGTTGGTTGACGCGGCGCTCGGCCGGGATGCCGACCTTGTCGACGATCTCCTGGGCGAACTTCTTGCCAATGCCGTGAATGTATTGAAGCGCAATGACAACGCGCTTGTTGGTCGGAATGTTGACGCCGGCTATACGAGCCATGTTCTTCTCTTCTCCATATAGGCCGGGCGAGCCGGCGCTTCAAGTTGCCCCGCGTCCGGTGGAGGCCGGCCCTTGCGGGAGTTTCCAGTTCAAAGCGGCCTGCCTTGCCCTTGCGGACAAGCAAGCCTCATGCCTGATAGGAAGACGGGCCGCCATACCCCAGCGGACCGCTCCAGTCAAGCGCAATCGTTCGATTCTCTAGCCGGCCGCCTGGCCAACCCGCCGGGTCGTCGCCCTGAGCACCGCCTCGATCTGCTGCGTCACCGCATCGATGTCGGCCATGCCATCGACGCCCCTGAGTTTACCCTTGGCGTAGTAGTAGCCGATCAGCGGCGAGGTTTTCTTGTAATATTCCCTCAAGCGTTCTTCGAACACCGCTGGACTGTCGTCCTTGCGCACCGGCAGGCCTGCGGCCTTGGCTTCTTCGGCGCGCTTGACGATTCGGCCAACCAGCGCCTTGTCATCGACGACAAATTCGATGACCGCATCTAGCTCCAGTCCGCGATCCGACAGCATTTCCTCAACGGCGTCCGCTTGCACCAGAGTTCGGGGATACCCGTCAAGGATGAAGCCGTTTGCGCAATCAGCTTGATCGATGCGCTCGGCCACAATGGCGTTGACGATAGCGTCGGACACCAGTTCGCCAGCGTCCATCACCGCTTTGGCGCGCTTGCCGACTTCGGTGCCGGCCTGAACAGCAGCACGCAGCATGTCCCCCGTGGAAAGCTGTGGGATGCCGTGTCGTTCTACCAGTCTCAGTGCTTGTGTCCCCTTGCCCGCCCCCGGCGGTCCAAGCAATATCAACCTCATCTGGCCTTTTTCCCCCCGCGCAGCTTCGACTTCTTGATCAGGCCCTCATACTGGTGCGCGATCAGGTGACCCTGAATCTGCGCCACCGTATCGAGCGTTACACTGACCACGATCAGGAGCGAAGTGCCACCAAGGTAGAACGGTACGCCAGTCGCTGAAATCAGGAACTCGGGCAGCAGACACACCAGCACCAGATAGATGGCGCCGACGACGGTGATGCGGGTGAGCACATAGTCGATATAGTCCGCGGTGCGCTCGCCCGGGCGATAGCCCGGGATGAAGCCCGAATGCTTCTTCAATTGGTCCGCGGTGTCCTTCGGGTTGAAGACGATCGCCGTGTAGAAGAAGGCGAAGAACACGATCATCGCCGCGTAGAAGGCCATGTAGAGCGGCTGGCCATGACCGAGCGACGCCAGGATGGTGCTGGCCCAAGCGGGCATGTTCGTCGTCTGCGAGAAACCGGCGACGGTCGCCGGCAGCAGCAATAGCGACGAAGCGAAGATCGGCGGAATGACGCCGGATGTGTTGAGCTTCAGCGGCAGATGCGAGGTATCGCCCTGGAACATGCGATTGCCGACCTGGCGCTTGGGGTACTGAATCAGCAGGCGGCGCTGGGCGCGCTCGAAAAAGACGATCAGGCCGATAACGATAATGGCGAGCATGATGATCGCCAGGATCAGGCCGGTCGACAGCGCTCCGGTGCGGCCTAGCTCCAAGGTACCGGAGATGGCGCGCGGCAGGCCGGCGACAATGCCGGAGAAGATGATCAGCGAAATGCCGTTGCCGATGCCGCGGGCGGTGATCTGCTCGCCGAGCCACATCAGAAACATGGTGCCGCCGACCAGCGTGACGACGGTCGAGATGCGGAAAAAGATGCCGGGATCGTTGACGATGCCGTTTCCGCCCTCGAGCCCGACCGAAATGCCGTAGGCCTGGACCAACGCCAGAAGCACGGTCCCGTAGCGCGTATACTGGTTGATAATCTTGCGGCCCTGCTCGCCTTCCTTCTTCAGCGCTTCCAGCGACGGAATGACCGAGGTCATCAGCTGCATGATGATGGAGGCGGAGATATAGGGCATGATGCCGAGGGCAAAGATCGCCATGCGCTGCACGGCACCGCCTGCAAACATATTGAACATGCCAAGCACGCCCTTGCTCTGCGACGAGAAGGCGTGGGCAAAGGCGTCCGGATTGATGCCGGGCAGCGGGATATAGGTGCCAAGACGGTAGACGAGCAGCGCGCCGATGGTGAACCAGATGCGCTTCTTCAGATCCTCGGCCTTGGCGAAGGCCGAAAAATTCAGATTCGAGGCTAGTTGTTCAGCAGCCGAAGCCATGCCTGATTCTCCGCTTGGTCACGCTCGATGCCCGCAGCTCAGGCGGCGCGTGTCACCGAAACTCACGAGATAAGCTCCGGACTGCAAACATGCAAGCGGCCGCGTTGATGCGGCCGTCACATCTGTCGGATCAAAGCACGACCGCAGGCAAAACCGAATTCCACCTTTGCCGGCCGTGCTTCAAATTGCCGTTACTCGGCGGCTGCCTTCTCAGGCAGCTTCACCGAGCCGCCGGCCTTTTCGATCTTCTCGATCGCGGCCTTGGAGGCTCCGGCCACGTCGAAGGCAAGCTTGGCCTTGATGTCGCCGTCTGAAAGGATGCGCACGCCGTCCTTGACGCGACGGATGACGCCAGCCGCAACCAGTGCCTCGGCCGTTACAACTGTCTTGGCGTCGAGCTTCTTGGCATCGAGCGCCGCCTGGATGCGGGCCAGCGACACGACGGTGAAGCTCTTGGCGAAGATATTGTTGAAGCCGCGCTTCGGCAGGCGGCGGTAGAGCGGCATCTGGCCACCCTCGAAGCCGTTGACGGCGACGCCGGAGCGCGCCTTCTGGCCCTTGACGCCGCGACCGGCGGTCTTGCCCGAACCGGAACCGATGCCACGGCCGAGACGCTTCTTGGAGTGCGTCGCGCCGTCCTTGTCACGCAGATCATTGAGTTTCATCTGGGTTCTCCTGCGCTCTGGTTCAGCCCTCGTCCACGACGCGGACGAGATGCTGGACGGCAGCGATCATGCCGCGCACCGAGGGCGTATCCTCCAGCGTGCGCTGCTTGTGCATCTTGTTGAGGCCGAGGCCGACCAGCGTTGCGCGCTGCTCCTTCGGCCGGCGGATCGGCGAACCGATCTGCTCGACGGTGATGGTCTTGGTTGCTTTCTTGGCCATGGTCAAATCCCTGGTCAGCGTCGACTATTCTTCAGCCGCAACGGCGGTGCCGCGGCGGGCCTGAAGGGTCGAATACTTGATGCCGCGCGCGGCAGCCACATCCTTCGGATGCATCTGGCTCTTCAGCGCGTCGAAAGTGGCACGAACCATGTTGTAGGGGTTCGAAGAACCCATCGACTTGGCGACCACGTCATGCATGCCGAGCGTTTCGAAAACGGCGCGCATCGGGCCGCCGGCGATGATGCCGGTACCTTGCTTGGCGGCGCGCAGCAGAACGCGTCCCGCACCCCAGCGTCCCTCGACGTCGTGGTGCAGCGTGCGGCCTGAGCGCAGCGGCACGAAGATCATGTCGCGCTTGGCCGATTCGGTCGCCTTGCGGATCGCCTCCGGCACTTCGCGCGCCTTGCCGTGGCCGAAGCCGACGCGGCCCTTCTGGTCGCCGACGACAACAAGTGCCGCAAAGCCGAAGCGCCGGCCGCCCTTGACGACTTTGGCGACACGGTTGATGTGGACGAGCTTGTCGACCATGCCGTCGTCGCGCTCTTCGCGATCACGGCCGCGGCCGCCATCCCTACGTTCCTGTGCCATATCCTGTTCCTTGTTTTTTTCCGGAAGCACGGTTGATGATGATATCCGGCGCCTCTGTGGGTCGCCGGGGGCGAATTTCGTTTTTAGAAGCTCAGACCACCTTCACGGGCAGCCTCGGCAAGCGCCTTGACACGGCCGTGGTAGATGTAGGCGCCGCGGTCGAAGACGACTTCCTTGACGCCGGCCTTCGAGGCACGCTCGGCGATCAGCTTGCCGATGGCAGCGGCGGCCGCCGTGTCGGCGCCGGTCTTGAGCGAGCCCTTGAGCTCCTTCTCGAGCGTCGAAGCAGCCGCGATGGTGTGGCCCTTGGCGTCGTCGATCACCTGGACATAGATGTTCTTCGACGTGCGATGGACCGACAAGCGCGGACGATCGCCGGCAACCTTCTTGATCTGGCGGCGGACGCGCTGGGCGCGGCGTTGGGTGGATTCTTTCGAGCCCATGATATCAGTTCCTTGCCTTCAAAAAAACGGGGGCAACCATATGCGGTAGGACGAGCCTCCCGCGACCGCTCCCCGCGGCGTTAAAATTACTTCTTCTTGCCTTCCTTGCGGACGATCTTCTCGCCGGCATAGCGGACACCCTTGCCCTTGTAGGGCTCGGGGCTGCGATACTCGCGGATCTCGGCGGCAACCTGGCCGACCTGCTGCTTATCGATGCCGGTCACCGTGATTTCCGTCGGCTTCGGCACCGAAATCGTCACGCCCTGCGGCGTCTCGTAGACGACGTCATGGCTGAAGCCGAGCGCCAGCTGCAGGTTCTTGCCCTGCATGGCGGCACGATAGCCGACGCCGGTGATCTCGAGCTTCTTTTCGAAGCCGTCCTTGACGCCCTGCAGGATGTTGACGATCTGCGTGCGTGACATGCCCCACTTGGAACGGGCAGTCTTGGTCTGGTCGCGCGGCTGGACAGCGATCTCGCTGCCTTCCATCTTGACCAGCACTTCGTCGTTCACCACGAACTTCAGCTCGCCCTTCGGACCCTTCGCCGTCACGGTCTGGCCGTTGACGGTCGCGGTCACGCCCTGCGGCAGCGAAACGGGTTTCTTTCCAATACGAGACATTTTGTTGTCCTCGTCACTTCTCTTGTTTCAGGTCTCGGCTTTCGGGACTAGATCCCGAAAACCTGTTTCCAACCGGGTCACATACCAGATCAGAAGATCTGGCAGAGGATTTCCCCGCCGACATTCTGTTCACGCGCTTCGTGGTCGGCCATCACGCCCTTCGGCGTCGAAAGGATGGCGATGCCGAGGCCGTTGGCGACGTGCGGTATCGACTTGGCCGAAACGTAGACGCGGCGGCCGGGCTTCGAGACCCGAGCGATTTCGCGCACCACCGGCGCACCATCGAAATACTTCAGCTCGATCTCGATTTCGGACTTGCCGTTGTCGAAGTCGGTCTGGCTGTAGTCGCGGATATAGCCTTCCGCCTTCAGCACGTCGAGGACGCGGGTACGCAGGCGCGAGGCCGGCGTCGAAACGCTCGACTTCTTGCGGCCATATGCGTTGCGGATGCGGGTCAGCATATCGCCGAGAGGATCGCTCAATGACATGTTATGTCCTCCTTACCAGCTCGACTTGACCAGGCCCGGGATCTGGCCGTTATTGCCGAGATCACGAAGCGCGATACGCGATACTTTGAGCTTGCGATAATAGGCACGCGGACGTCCGGTGACTTCGCAGCGGTTGCGGATGCGGGTCTTGGCCGAGTTGCGCGGCAGCGCCGAAAGCTTCAGCTGGGCGCGGAAGCGCTCTTCCATCGGCTTGGACTGATCCATGATGATCGCCTTGAGCACCTCGCGCTTGGCAGCGAACTGGTCCGCAAGCTTGCGGCGCCTGTTGTTCTTCTCGACTGAGCTGGTCTTTGCCATTTCAGATTTTTCCTTTTCTCGCTGCCGTTACTGGCGGAAGGGGAAGTTGAAGGCCTTGAGCAATGCCCTGGCTTCGTCGTCCGTCTTCGCAGTCGTACAAACGATGACGTCCATGCCCCAGATCTGATCAACCTTGTCGTAGTTGATCTCCGGAAACACGATGTGTTCCTTGATGCCCATGGCATAGTTGCCACGGCCATCGAAGCTCTTCGGATTAAGTCCGCGGAAGTCGCGGACGCGCGGCAGTGCGATGTTCACGAGGCGGTCGAGGAACTCGTACATGCGTTCCTTGCGCAGCGTGACCTTGGCGCCGATCGGCATCTTCTCGCGGACCTTGAAGCCGGCGATCGAGTTGCGGGCGCGGGTGACGACGGCCTTCTGGCCGGCGATCATCGCAAGGTCTTCCGCCGCGATCGAAGGCTTCTTCGAATCGCCGGTCGCCTCGCCGACGCCCATGTTCAGCACGATCTTGTCGATGCGCGGAACCTGCATCTCGTTCTCGTAGCCGAACTGCTCCTGCAGCGCCTTGCGGATGGTCTCGTTGTAGACCTGCTTGAGGCGCGGCGTGTTCTGGGCAGTTGCCTGCTTGGTTTGAGCCTTAGCCATTGATGACTTCTCCCGAGCGCTTGGCGACGCGCACCTTCTTGCCGTCCTTCTGGAAGATGAAGCCGACCCGGGTCGGCTTGCCATCCTTGGGGTCGGCCAGCGCGATGTTCGACAGCTGGATCGGCGCTTCCTTGGTGATGATCCCGCCCTCTTGGGACTGGGACTGCTTCTGGTGACGACGGATCAGGTTGACGCCGCGCACCAGCGCGGTGTCGTCCTTCGGCTGTACCGAGAGGACTTCGCCCGAACGGCCCTTGTCCTTGCCGGCCAGCACGACGACCTTGTCGCCTTTTCTAATCTTCTGCATTGGTCCGGCTCCTTACAGCACTTCAGGCGCGAGCGAGATGATCTTCATGTGGTTCTTGGCGCGGAGTTCGCGCGGAACCGGTCCGAAGATACGCGTGCCGATCGGCTCTTTCTTGTTGTCGACGAGAACGGCTGCGTTCTTGTCGAAACGGATCACGCTGCCGTCCGGGCGGCGGATGTCCTTGGCCGTGCGAACCACGACCGCCTTCATCACATCGCCCTTCTTGACGCGGCCGCGCGGGATGGCTTCCTTGATCGACACCACGATGATGTCGCCCACGGAAGCGTATTTCCGCTTCGAGCCGCCCAGCACCTTGATGCACATGACACGACGGGCGCCGGAATTATCCGCGACGTCGAGGTTTGTTTGCATCTGAATCATGACTGGCCGCCTTCTTCTTTTCTAACGGGACGGGTTTCTCACCCCTCCCCGGTCTGTCCAAAATTCGTTTCGTTGGCCCTGATCAGGCCTGGTCCGAAGACACCACGACCCAGCGCTTGTCCTTGGAAATCGGCTTCGATTCCTGGATGAACACCTGATCGCCGACCTTGTGGGCGTTGTTCTCGTCGTGCGCCTTGTACTTCTTGGTCATGCGCACGGTCTTCTTCATCACGGGATGCGTGAAGCGCCGTTCGACCTTGACGACAACCGTCTTCTCGTTCTTGTCGCTGACGACGGTGCCCTGCAGAATGCGCTTTGGCATGGTTTTCGTCCTTAAGCCTTCTTGGCCGCGGACTTTTCCGCAGCGATGGTCTTGATACGCGCAATGTCCTTGCGGACCTGCCTCACGCGCGCGGTCTTCTCAAGCTGGCCGGTGGCCTTCTGAAAGCGCAGGTTGAACTGCTCCTTCTTCAGGCTGGCCAGGTCGTCGGTCAGCTGGTCCTGGGTCTTGGTCCGGATGTCTTCGGCTTTCATGATCAGCCCGTCCTTATTCTGCGATGCGCTGTACGAAGCGCGTCCTGACCGAGAGCTTGGCCGCGCCGAGACGCAGCGCCTCACGGGCGGTTTCCTCGTTGACGCCGTCGATCTCGAACATGATGCGGCCCGGCTTGACGCGTGCCGCCCAGTAGTCGACCGCGCCCTTGCCCTTACCCATACGGACTTCGGTCGGCTTCGACGTCACCGGCACGTCCGGGAAGATACGGATCCACACGCGGCCGGCACGCTTCATCTCGCGGGTGATCGCGCGGCGGGCCGCCTCGATCTCACGCGCGGTGACGCGGTTCGGCTCAAGCGCCTTCAGCCCGAAACCACCGAAATCCAGGTTGGTGCCGCCCTTGGCGGTACCGTGGATGCGGCCCTTGAACTGCTTGCGGAACTTTGTGCGCTTTGGCTGCAGCATCGTTCTAACTCCAAATTCCTAAATGTCTTACGCGTTTTCGCGACGGCGACCGCGTTCGCGCTCACCACCACCGCCATGCGCATGATCGCCCTCGGTGGCGCGGCGCTCCGAAGCCATCGGGTCGTGCTCGAGGATTTCGCCCTTGAACACCCAGACCTTGACGCCGCAGATGCCGTAGGCCGTATTCGCCTCGGCCGTGCCGTAGTCGACGTCGGCACGCAGCGTATGCAGCGGCACGCGGCCTTCGCGATACCATTCCATGCGCGCGATCTCGGCGCCGCCGAGACGGCCGGCGCAGTTGATGCGGATGCCTTCGGCACCGAGGCGCATCGCCGACTGCACGGCACGCTTCATGGCGCGGCGGAACGCGATGCGGCGCTCGAGCTGCTGGGCGATCGACTGGGCGACCAAGGTCGCGTCGATCTCCGGCTTGCGCACTTCGACGATGTTCAGATGCGTCTCGGACTTGGTCATCTCCATGAGCTTCTTGCGAAGCTTCTCGATGTCGGCGCCCTTCTTGCCGATGATCAGGCCCGGACGCGCCGCATGGATGGTGACGCGGCACTTCTTGTGCGGACGCTCGATCACGACTTTCGAGATCGCAGCCTGCTTGAGTTCCTTCTCAAGATATTTGCGGATCTTGATGTCCTCGTGCAGCAGCTTGCCGTACTCGCCGGTGTTCGCGAACCAGCGCGAATCCCAGGTGCGGTTGATGCCGAGACGCAGACCGATCGGATTGACTTTCTGGCCCATTATGCGGCCTCCCCTTTTTCTTCGACTTCACGAACGACGATCGTGAGGTGCGAGAACGGCTTCTCGATACGGCTGGCGCGCCCACGGCCACGGGCATGGAACCGCTTCATGACGATCGACTTGCCGACATAGGCTTCCGCCACGATCAGCGCATCGACGTCGAGGTCGTGGTTGTTTTCCGCGTTGGCGATCGCCGATTCCAGCGTCTTCTTGACCGTGCCGGAAATCCGCTTGGCCGAGAATTCGAGGTCGGAAAGCGCTGTCGCGACCTTCTTGCCGCGGATCAGCGCGGCAACCAGGTTCAGCTTCTGCGGGCTGATACGGATCGTGCGCAACACGGCGCGCGCTTCGTTGTCAGCAAGCCTGCGCGGAGCTTTGGCCTTGCCCATGATTATTTCCTCTTCGCCTTCTTATCCGCGCCGTGACCGTAATAGGTCCGGGTCGGAGCGAATTCACCGAACTTGTGACCGACCATGTCCTCGTTCACCGAGACGGGAACGTGCTTCTGGCCGTTGTAGACACCGAAGGTGAAGCCGACGAACTGCGGCAGGATGGTGGAGCGGCGGCTCCACATCTTGATCACCTCATTGCGACCACCTTCACGAACCTTGTCCACCTTCTTCAGAAGGTAGCCGTCGATGAAGGGGCCTTTCCAAATCGAACGAGTCACTTGGCGTTACCTCTTCTTAGCTCTTGCGCTGATGGCGCGAGCGCAGGATGAACTTGTCGGTCGCCTTGTTGGACCGCGTCTTCTTGCCCTTGGTCGGCTTGCCCCAGGGCGAAACCGGATGGCGGCCACCCGAGGTGCGGCCTTCGCCGCCGCCATGTGGATGGTCGACCGGGTTCATGGTCACGCCGCGATTGTGCGGACGTTTGCCGCGCCACACGGTGCGGCCTGCCTTGCCGTCATTGATGTTGCCGTGGTCCGGGTTGGACACGGCGCCGACAGTGGCCATGCAGGAGCCGTGGACGACACGCTGCTCGCCCGAATTGAGGCGCAGGATCGCCATGCCCTGGTCGCGGCCGACGAGCTGGCCATAACCGCCGGCCGAACGAGCGACCTGAGCGCCCTTGCCGGGCTTCAGCTCGATATTGTGGACGATCGTGCCGACCGGCATCGAGGCCAGCGGCATCGCGTTGCCCGGCTTCACGTCGACCGATTCACCGGCCACGATCTTGTCGCCGGGAGCCAGACGCTGCGGGGCGATGATGTAGGACAGCTCGCCATCGTCATACTTGATCAGCGCGATGAAGGCGGTGCGGTTCGGATCGTACTCGATACGCTCGACCGTGCCGACGACGTCGAACTTGCGGCGCTTGAAGTCGATGATGCGGTAGGTGCGCTTGTGACCGCCGCCGATGAAGCGGGCTGTGATGCGGCCGTAATTGTTGCGGCCGCCCGACTTGGTCAGGCCTTCGGTTAGGCCCTTGACGGGCTTGCCCTTGTAGAGGCCCGAGCGATCGACGATGACCAGCTGACGGGTGCTCGGCGTTACCGGGTTGAATTTTTTCAGTGCCATTGTTCTGTCCTCGCGACCTTGCTCAGAGACCCGTCGCGACGTCGATCGACTGGCCTTCGGCCAGCGTCACAACCGCCTTCTTGACGTCGCTCTGGCGGCCGATCGTGCCGCGGAAGCGCTTGATCTTGCCCTTGCGGACAAGCGTGTTCACGGCCATCACCTTGACGCCGAACAGCGCTTCGACGGCGGCCTTGATTTCCGGCTTCGACGCCTTCTTGGCGACATTGAAGACGACCTGGTTCTGCTCGGAAGCCATGGTCGACTTTTCAGTGATCGCCGGCGAGACGATCACGTCGTAATGACGAAGGTCGGTCATTTGAAGCGCTCCTCGAGAGCCTCGACGGCGGCCTTGGAAAGGACCAGCGTGCCGCGGCGCAGAATGTCGTAGACGTTGATGCCCTGGATGGGCAGCACGTCGATGTTCGGGATGTTGGTCGCCGCCAGCTTGAAGTTCTTGTCAAGCTCGGCGCCGCCAATCACCAGGGCGTTGCTCAGGCCCAGCGTCGCGAAATTCGCGATCAGTGCCTTGGTCTTGGCCTCGGTCAGCTTCAGCTCGTCGATGATGATGATCGACGCGCTCTTGGCCTTGGCCGAGAGGGCATGCTTCAGGCCGAGCGCACGCACCTTCTTAGGCAGATCGTGCTCGTGGCTGCGCACGACCGGGCCGTGGGCCTTGCCGCCGCCGCGGAACTGCGGAGCGCGAGCCGAATGGTGGCGGGCGCGGCCTGTACCCTTCTGCTTGTACATCTTGGCGCCGGTGCGGGCGATTTCCGCGCGACCCTTGGCCTTGTGCGTGCCCTGCTGCTTCTTGGCAAGCTGCCAGCGCACGACGCGCTGCAGGATGTCCTCGCGCGGATCGAGGCCGAAAATCTCTTCGGAGAGCTTCAGCTTGCCGGCGTCCTTGCCGCCAAGCGTTGTAATCTTGAGGTCCATTATTCCGCTCCCTCTGTGGCCGGGGCCTCGTTCGTGACGGCACCGTCAGTCGCAAGGGCGCGGATCGCGGCGGGCTTCGGCGCATTGGCCGGAAGCGCCACCTTGGCCGCGTCGCGGACCAGGATCCATGCACCCTTCGAACCCGGGACCGCACCGCGGATCAGGATCAGGCCGCGATCGGCGTCGGTCGAGACGACCTCGACATTCTGCGTGGTGACGCGGGTGTCGCCCATGTGGCCGGCCATATGCTTGCCCTTGAACACCTTGCCCGGATCCTGGCGCTGGCCGGTCGAGCCGTGTGTACGGTGCGACACCGAGTTGCCGTGCGTTGCGCGGCCGCCACCCATGTGGTGCCGCTTGATGACGCCCTGGAAACCCTTGCCGATCGTGGTGCCCGTCACATCGACCTTCTGGCCGACGACGAAGTGCTCGACGGTGATCTCGGCGCCAACATCGATCATGTTGTCGGCAGAGACGCGAAACTCGGCAACCTTGGCCTTGGGCTCGACGGAAGCGGTCGCGAAATGGCCGCGCATCGCCTTCGACGTGTTCTTCACCTTGGCAAGGCCAACGCCGAGCTGGACGGCGGTATAGCCGTTCTTCTCCTGCGTGCGCTGCGCCACGACCTGGCAGTTCTCCATCTGGAGAACAGTGACGGGAACATGTTCCCCGGCATCGTTGTAGATGCGGGTCATTCCCACCTTCTTTGCAATCACACCTGAACGCATCGGTTCAATTCCTTTAGAGTTCCCTGTCGGGGCTGTCGCCCCTCCACGCCTCTTGTTCCTTCAGAGTTCCGGGTCGCCCCGCTGACCTCTGGTTCCTTAGAGCTTGATCTCGACGTCCACACCGGCGGCCAGGTCGAGCTTCATCAAAGCATCGACCGTCTGCGGGGTCGGGTCGACAATGTCGAGCAGACGCTTGTGCGTGCGCATCTCGAACTGCTCCCGGCTCTTCTTGTCGACGTGAGGCGACCGGTTGACCGTGAACTTTTCGATCCGCGTCGGCAGCGGAATGGGGCCGCGGACGTTGGCGCCGGTGCGCTTGGCGGTCGACACGATTTCCCGTGTCGAGGCGTCGAGCACCCGGTGATCAAACGCCTTCAGGCGGATGCGGATATTCTGTCCGTTCATGCGTCACTTCCTTGTTCTGGCGCGGCGCGGGCAGCGCCCGCGACAGATCGGTTTAAGTCCAAATTACTCTGTGATGGTGACGACGATGCCGGCACCGACGGTGCGGCCGCCTTCGCGGATGGCGAAGCGCAGCTTCTCTTCCATGGCGATCGGCACGATCAGCTCGACATCGACGGTGATGTTGTCGCCCGGCATCACCATCTCGGTGCCTTCCGGCAGCGACACGATGCCGGTCACGTCCGTCGTGCGGAAATAGAACTGCGGACGGTAGTTGGTGAAGAACGGCGTGTGGCGGCCGCCCTCGTCCTTGGTCAGGATGTAGGCTTCGGCAACGAACTTCTTGTGCGGCTTGACGGTGCCGGGCTTGGCCAGGACCTGGCCGCGCTCGACGCC
>NZ_JAMYND010000045.1:0-35134 GCF_040318885.1 Mesorhizobium sp. M0998 | reverse complement strand
GGGCGTCCGTCAGCACGAATCGTTCCATCCAAAGCTTGAATCACGATCAAGCCAGAATGGGAATCATGAATATCAACAGGCCCTAGACTAGGCCGTAAACTCATAAATGCGGAATGACCGGGATAGGTGGAAAGCGGGCTTGGGATTTGTGGAAAGCGGTCATGGCACATGTCATGCTAGAACTGCAGTCATTGAGAATGGTTCATGCATGAATTGGGAACAGATAGCATCGGATTTCGCTTGGGACGGCTCCTGGCGAGACATCTACGTTCTGAACACGTCTGAGGCAGATTGGCAGGTCGTCTGGGACATCCTCCTCGAATGGACCCCGCCTGCTAGTTTCAGTGTCTCCGGCAAGATCGAGTCGATGCCATTGGGCGTCGAAGCGGCCCTGGAAAGCGAAACAGGCAGCTTACTGTCTTTCTACGTCGGGCCAATCCAGCTTGCATGTCACTTCTTCAGCGCTGTCGAAATTGAGTTCGACTTCGATCCAAGGCAAGTCAGCGGAAAAACCGAGGTTGAGAAGCTTGACCGCTTTATGCGATTGCTCGGTGACGCTACTGGGAAGCAGATAATTCTCACGCAGGAACATGATCAAGAGGCTATCATCGCCCGCTACTCTCCCGATCTTGAGAGTGTGGTCTGGACGTCACTTTCATAGCCAAATGTCTGCCTCCGCAGCGGACTTGATCAAAGATTTGCCTGAAAGTGCGATGCTGCTCGCCGACAAGGGCTACGATGCCAACGCATTGCGCACTGCCATCACCGACCAGAACACTTGGGCCAATATCCCCCAAAGCCTATCGCAAGGCCCCGATCTACTTCAGCCCTTCCTATACAAAGCCCGTAACCTGATCGAGCGCTTCTTCAACAAAGCCAAACAGTTCCGTCGCATCGCGACGCGCTACGACAAGCTGGCTGAGAACTTTCTTGCCGCCCTAAAACTCGTCGCAATCCGCATCTGGCCACGTAGCTATGAGTCTACGTCCTAGGGCCGGGTGACCGGAAGCGGCACGCCGGGTAAATATAGCGAAATCGGGCGGATTTCGTAGACGGCGGTCGGATTGACACGGCGAAGGTCGCGCGCAATGTCGATGGCGGCGTCACGGTTGGCGCAGTCGACGACATAGAGCCCCAGCAATTGTTCCTTGGTCTCGGCGAAGGGGCCGTCGATAACCATTCCGGTGCCTGGCCCGCGCAAGGTGCAGGCGTCTTGTGTCGCGCCGAGCCGGGCCGCCGGCCCAAGGGTGCCTTGGCGGTAGAGCCGATCGTTGATCTGGAGAAGATCGGTCATCAGCGCCGCATCCTGCTCAGGCGTCAGTGCCGTAATCGCTTCTTCCTCGTGATAGGCAAGAATGGCATAGAACATGTGGCTTCTCCTATCGTCGTCCTCACTTCGCCAGGAACGCCTCGATCCGCTCCAGCGCGCGCAGGATGTTCTCCTCGGAATTGGCGTAGGACAGCCTGACATAGCCTTCGCCGAGAATGCCGAAATCGGGGCCGCCGATCAGCGCCACGCCGGCATCCTCGAGCAGCGCCGAGGCGAGCTTCTTGGCCTTCCAGCCGGTCTTGGAAACATTGGGGAAGGCATAGAAGGCGCCTTTCGGCGTAATGCAGGAAACGCCGGGCAAGGCATTCAACCCCTCGACCACGACCTTCCTGCGGCGGTCGAAGGCGCGCATCATCTTGTCGACGTCGTCCTGCGGGCCGTCGATGGCGGCTATGCCGGCATACTGGCTCGGCGCGTTGACGCAGGACCAGCAATTGACCGCCAGCTTGCGCACCTTGTCGTAGAGATGCGCGCCCTTGTCGCCATTCGGCCAGATCGACCAGCCCATGCGCCAACCGGTCATCGCCCAGGTCTTCGACCAGCCGTTGAGCACGATCAGCCGGTCGCGGATTTCGGGGAAGGCGAGCAGCGAGCAGTGCGTCTCGCCGTCATAGGTCATCACGTCGTAGATCTCGTCGGAGAGGATGGCGACGTCCGGGTGCGCTTGCAGCCCCCTGACCAGCTTTTCGATCTCGGCGCGAGGCGTGACGCCGCCGGTCGGATTGGCGGGCGAGTTGAGGATCAGCAGCCTGGTCTTCGGGGTGATCAGCGCCAAGGTCTCCGCAGCCGAAAAGGCAAAGCCGTTCTCCTCGCGCATCGGCACCGGGATGGGGGCAGCACCGGTGAACTCGATCATCGAGCGGTAGATCGGAAAGCCGGGATCGGGATAGAGAATTTCGGCGCCCGGCTCGCCGAACATCAGGATCGCCGCGAACATGGTCGGCTTGCCGCCGGGCAGGATCATCACCGCTTCGGGCGAGACTTCGACGCCGGTGGTGGCCAGCGTGCGGCGTACCACCGCTTCGCGCGTCGCCAGCAGGCCGTTGGCCGGCGTATAGCCGTGATGGCCATCGCGCAGCGCCTTGATCGCGGCCTCGACGATGTGCTGCGGCGTCTTGAAGTCGGGCTGGCCGATGCCGAGATTGACAATATCGCGGCCCTGGTGGGCAAGTGCCGTGGCACGCGCCAGCACCGCGAACGCATTTTCCTCGCCGAGGCGGTCGAAGGCCGAAATCGTGTGGAGCATTTTTCCCGTCCGTGTGGTTCTTTCAGCGAGCGTGCGTTTTTGTGAGCGTCCGCCCGCAAAAGTCAAACGGATTGGAGTTTTCGGTGTCGGAAAATCTCAAGAATTGGCAACCGCGCCCGCGGCCCGAACGCAAGGTGCTGGAGGGGCGAACTGTCAGGCTGGAGCCGCTCAACGCCGAAAAACACGGTGACGGCCTGTTTGAGGCCTCGTCGGTGGCCGATGCCGGCGGCCGCTTCGCCTGGCTGCCAGACTACCCGCCGGAGAGCCGTGCCGCCTTCCAGCCGTGGCTGGACAAGGCAGAAGCCAGCGAGGACCCGCTGTTCTTCACAGTCATCGACAAGGCCAGCGGCAAGGTCGCCGGGCGCCAGACGCTGATGCGCATCGACGCCGCCTACGGCGTCATCGAGATCGGCAACATCTATTGGGGCCCGTTGATCTCGCGAAAGCCGGCGGCGACGGAAGCGCAGTTCCTGTTCATGAAGTATGTCTTCGACGAGCTTGGCTACCGCCGCTACGAATGGAAATGCAACAATCGCAACGAGCCGTCGAAGCGCGCGGCGGAACGTTTCGGCTTCAAGTTCGAGGGCATTTTCCGTCAGCATCTTGTGGTCAAGGGCGAAAACCGCGATACCGCGTGGTATTCGATCATCGACAGGGAATGGCCTGATCTGCGCAGAGCCTATGAAGCGTGGCTCGATCCGGCCAATTTCGACAGCGATGGCCAGCAGAAGCGGCGGCTCGAGGATTTTCGCGCCGAGTTCGTCGCCTGACCATGCTCCCGAAAAGTGGTATCCGGTTTTCGGATAGGATTATGGTCAAACGAGAAGACAGAGCCTCCATCCCGAGTCTGCCGGGATAGATCAGGCTCTAGCAGGGGCTATAGATGGCGCATACCCACGACCACGCTGCGCAGGGCCACGACCACAGCCATGGCGCAGGTCATGTGCACGGCTCGACCGACAAGAAGCGCGTGCTGATCGCTGCCTGCCTGACCGCCGGCTTCATGGTCGCGGAGACGCTGGGCGCCATCTTCACCGGTTCACTGGCGCTGCTGGCGGATGCCGGCCATATGCTTGCCGATTGCGTCGCGCTCGGCCTTGCCTGGTATGCCTTTCACCTTGCGAGCCGGCCGGCGACCGTGCGCCTCACCTACGGCTTCGGCCGGGTCAAGACGCTGGTCGCCTACACCAACGGCATCGCCATCTTCGCCATCGCGCTGTGGATCGTCTACGAGGCTTGGGGCCGCTTGCAAGCGCCGGCTCCGGTGCTCGGCGGGCCGATGCTGGTCGTCGCGATCGCCGGCCTGCTGGTCAATCTCGGCTCGTTCTACGTGCTGCACGGCGGCGACCACGGCAGCCTGAATATGCGCGGCGCCATCCTGCACGTGCTCGGCGACCTGCTCGGCTCGGCAGCGGCGATCGTCGCGGCGCTGGTGATCCTGGCGACGGGCTGGACGCCCATCGATCCGATCCTGTCGATCCTGGTCTCGCTGCTGATCCTGTCCACGGCCTGGTCGCTGATGCGCGAGGCAGCCCACGTCCTGCTCGAAGGCGTGCCGGCAAGCCTCGACCGCGACCTGATCGCCAGGGACATCGAAGGCTCGATCAAGGGCGTGCGCGAGGTGCATCACATGCATGTCTGGTCGCTCGACGGCTTCAGCAACATGGCGACGTTGCATGCCTGCCTCAATGACGGCGTCGACGCGCATATGGCGGTAAGCGCGATCAAGAAGCGGCTTGCGGCGGAACATGGCATAGCCCATGCCACGGTCGAACCGGAATTCGGCCGATGTGCCGACAGCCATGAGCATGATGACGAGCACGATCACGCGCATGATGCGGCACCGCACCGCGGCCATTATCACTGACTTCGGGAGTTCTGGGCATTGGCAACGATCGACATGAACTCTCGCCACCCTGGCGCCGCGTGATGGACCGCGACACCCGCAATGCGGCGATCGGCGCCGCTTGGGTTTTGCTGCTGTTCGGCATCGCAGCCTATTATCTTCCAACAGTGATGCTGGCGGTCGGCAGGGTCTCGACGGTGCTTGCCGGTGTCGTCGCGGCGATCTTCATGGTGGCAATCTTCGTCGTGTTCTGGCTGCGTAGCCGCAGCCAGCGCAAAAAGGGAAAGTGACATGCGCATTCTGATTACCGGCGCGGCAGGCATGGTCGGCCGCAAACTCATCGCCAGGTTGGCCAAGGACGGGACGCTCGGCGGCCGCAAGATCGCCGCGCTCGACCTTCACGATATCGTGCCGCCGCAAGCGCCGGTGCTCGAAGGTGTCAGCATTACCCTCCACACCGGCGACCTTGCCGCACCGGGAGCGACCGCAAATCTGGTCGCGCCGCGCCCCGACGTGATCTTCCATCTCGCCGGCGTGGTGTCGGGTGAGGCGGAGGCCAATTTCGATCTCGGCTATCGCGTCAATCTCGACGGCACCAGGGCGCTGTTCGATGCCATCCGCTTGGCCGCCTATACGCCACGCGTCGTCTTCACCTCGTCGATCGCCGTGTTCGGCGCACCGTTTCCCGACATCATTCCGGACGAGTTCCACCCGACGCCGCTGACCTCCTACGGCACGCAGAAGCTGATCGGCGAGGCGCTGCTTGCCGACTATACGCGCCGCGGTTTCTTCGACGGCATCGGCATCAGGCTGCCGACCATCTGCGTCAGGCCGGGAAAGCCGAACAAGGCGGCCTCAGGGTTCTTCTCCGGTATCATCCGCGAGCCGCTGAGCGGCCATGAAGCGATCCTGCCGGTGCCGCGCTCAGTCGTCCACACACACGCCAGCCCGCGTTCGGCGGTGAATTTCCTGATCCATGCGGCTCAGATCGACGGCAGTGCCGTCGGCCCGCGCCGCAACCTGGCGATGCCGGGCGTCGCCGTCAGCGTCGGCGAACAGATCGAAGCGCTGGAACGTGTCGCCGGCGCCAAGGCGGTGAAACTGATCCGCGAGGAGCCCGACGAGACGATCTGGGCGATCGTCAAGGGCTGGCCGACGCGCTTCGAGGCGCGGCGCTCGAGGGAGCTTGGCTTTGCCGCCGAAACGAGCTTCGACGAGATCATCCGCGTCCATATCGAAGACGAGTTGGGGGGCAATATCCCTAGTTAAAGCGCCCCGATCGGACGCAACGAGGTCAGGCGCCAGTCAGGCTGGCCGAAAGCAGCAGCAGGCCGAACAGGAAGACGAAGGCGGCGCCGCCGATCTCGACGAAGGAATGGATGCGGTTGCCCATGCGGCCGTCGCCGGCGAAATACACCGCCCAGTTCTTGGCGGTCACCGCAAGCGTCGCCAGGGCCGAGACGGTGATTGCGGTGCCGAGCGCCATGGCCAGCACCGAAAGGATGCCGCCGAACCATAGCCCGTTCAGCAAGGCGAAGCTCAGCACGATCAGCGCGCCGGAACAGGGGCGGATACCGACGGCAGCGACCGCCGACCAGGCCGTGCGCCAATCGAAGCGATCACCGGAAAGCAGCGCCGGGTCGGGGGCATGCGAGTGTCCGCACGTCTCGCAGACCTCGCCCGCCGCATGGCTGTGGTGATCGTGCGCAGCATGGGCGTGGTCGTGGGCGCCGTGGTCATGCGCATGATCGTGGTGGTCATGCGCATCAAGCGCGTGGGAATGTGCCGCATGGGCATGCGCGGAATGTGAATGGCCGGCATGTGAATGGCCGGCATGGGCAGCCGAGAGGCTGTAGCCCGGATTTGCGCCGAACAGGCGAAGGATGGCCGGGCCGGCCTTGCGCCACAGCAGCCAGGCGCCGAACAGAGTGACGAAGACATAGCTCATGATTTCAAGGAACCATGCGGCGTCTGTCATCGAGACGGCAGTGCCGCGCAGCAAGAAATAGGCGACCAGCATCACCACGATCGCGGTCAGCGCCTGCAGCAGGGCCGAGACGAAGGACAGCATGATGCCGCGCCGGAGCGCCACTTCATTGGCCACCATGTAGGAAGAGATCACCGCCTTGCCGTGACCGGGGCCGGCGGCGTGGAAAATGCCATAGGCAAAGGACAGGCCGATGAGCAGCCACAACTTGCTGCCGTCCTGGCGCATCGCCTTCATCGCGCCGGCAAGCGCATGATAGAATTCCTGCTGGCGCAGATTGATCCACATCAGGATGTGGGCGAACGGGCCGGTGGCGGTTGGAGCCATGCCGTCATTGGTGCCGATGCCGAGTGAACTCTGGGCGTGGGCGGAGCCGAGAAAGTGCGTCATCACAAAGGCGGCGGCCAGAAGACCGAATGCCAAACGCAGGGACGGTTTGGTCACTGGATCTATCCTTCCGGCTGACAGGTCAGTTCAAGCTTGGTGGCAAAGATCTTGCTCATGTCGGTGCCTGTCGGATCGTTGAAGAAGGCCTCGGTCAGGGTCTTCTGGTTCTGGGCGATCGCCTCGTCCGGGTTCGGGCGGACAACCTTGCTGGTGCAGGTCGGCGGCAACCCATCGACCTGCAGATTGGCATCCTCGGTGAAATCGATCGCGGTGTAGAAGGTCGGGTCGTAGACGCCGATATCTATCTTGCCGCTCAGTTTGATCGGTACCTTCGGTTCAGATTCAAACAGGATGATCAACTGGTCATTGTCGAAATTGGCCATCAAATGCGGCGGCGGGGTCATTGCCACGTCCTTGCCGTCGACGGTGACGAGCTGGAAATAGTTGAATTCGGCAAGCGAGGCATGGACGGTGTCGGCGACATCCTTCAGCTCCTTGTCGTCGAGTTTCAGGTCGGAATTCTTGTCGAACTCCATCATCACCGTGCTCGAAAACAAATCGTCGAAGCGCCAGACATGACGCAATGCCTTCACAGTTTGGTGATCCGGGCCGAGGACCACTTCGAGGCGGGCTTCGGCGAAGACGTGGGGATGCACCTCAGCCGGTCCGACGGCGGCAAACGTCGCGGTCAAGGCCGAAGCCAGCATGATTGCTTGCCGTTTCAGGTGCATTCTCGGTCGCGATTCAATCGGCTTCGGTGAATTGCCGACAGTTACCAGAAAGCGGGCGAAAATGGGACCGCAACGCGGCTGAAAGCTCATGCGTTGTCCAGCGTCTTGAACCACTGCACCAGGAAGTCGACGAAAACGCGAACTTTTGCAGGCAGATAGCGCCGGTGCGGATAGACGGCAAAAATGCCGCCGCCGGGCAGAATGCGGTCATCCAGCGCAGTCAGCAGCTTGCCGCTTTCGATGTCGGGCGCGGCGATGAAATCCGGCAGGACGGAAAATCCCAATCCAGCCACGGCAGCGGCCCTTGCCGCCATCGGGCTGTTGACCTCGATCGGGCCGGAAACCGAAACGCTCACCGTATCGCCGCTGTCGCCTTTGAACGGCCAGTTGGTGAGCCAGCGCCCATTGGTGTCGATGATGCAAGGCACGCGGGCAAGGTCTTGCGGCCTGACCGGCATGCCGTGCCTGGCGATCAGTTCAGGAGACGCGCAAAGCCGTACCGAAAATGGCGCCAGGCGCCTGGCGATCAACGAGGAATTTTCCAGCCGCGAAATGCGCACCGCCAGATCGAAGCCCTCCTCGACCAGATCGACGAAACGGTCGTCGAGATGGATGTCGAGCACGATGTCGGGGTGCTGCTTGGCGAAGTCGATCAGCGACTGGCCGATCGGCGCGTCGGCAAAGGTGCGCGGCGCCGACAGCTTGATCCTGCCGCGCACGTCGCCGGAGGATTCGCGCACCGCATCGGCAAGGCTGTCGACCTCGCGCACGATCTCCGAGGCGCGCCGGTAATAGGTGTGGCCGGCCTCGGTCAGGGAAAACTGCCTGGTGGTGCGGTTGAGCAGCAGCGCGCCGAGCTCGTCCTCCAGCTCGCGCACATATTTCGACAATAGCGCCTTCGAGCGGCCGATCTTGCGCGCCGCCGCCGAAAATCCTTCGGCCTCGACCACGTCGATGAAGGCGCGCATGCGGGTCAGCGTATCCATGTCATGCGCCTCCTTGGTGGGCCGAAAGGATGCGGGCGGCCAGCGCAATCAACTGCCGGTCGCTGTTCTTCGGACCGAGCAGCGAAAGGCCGAACGGCGCCCCGCCGGTCTTGCCGAGCGGCAGCGTGATTTGCGGAAAGCCGGACAGGCCGGAAAGGCAGAGCAGTCTCAGCGCCCGCTCGCGATAGGTCTGCAAATCGTCGAATGACGCGGCCTTGAGCGGCGCGGCACCAGGAGCGGTCGGAAGCACAAGAACGCCGTCGTCGCCAAGCAGGCCGGCCAGTTCGAGGCGAAACGAAACGCGACGTTCCGTTTCACATTGCGCGGTTGCCGCGTCGATTGTCGCGCCGTGCTCGAAACGCTCCTTGACACCGGGTCCCAGCATGCGGTCGCCGCCGGCGATCCAGGCGCCGTGACTTTGCCAGGCTTCATAGCCTTGCAGCTTGCGGAAGCACCAATAGAGATCGTCGGTCGAATGCGACAGCGGGCCGACGCTGCGCGGTGCGCCCAGCACCGAAGCGACACTGCGGAGCATGGCGAGATATTCGTCGGCCTCGTGCGGGCCGAGCACGAGGCCGTCCAGCTCAGCGAGAGTGACGGGGCGTCTCAGTTCATGGGAATGCGGATCGTCGCCGAGCAGCACCGTGCCGACCTTTTCGTAGATGACGATGTCGCTTGCGAACCAACCGAATGTGTCCAGCGAAGGCGCCAGCGGCATGGCGCCGTCGAGCGGGATACGGCCATGCGTCGTCCTGAGGCCGATCAGGCCGCAGAAGCTTGCCGGCGCTCGGATCGAGCCGCCGGTGTCCGATCCGGTTGCAATGTCGGCCAGCCCGCCGGCGACTGCCGCGGCAGAACCGGAGGACGAGCCGCCGGTGACGCGGTCGGGTGCTGCCGGGTTGATGGGCGACGGGAAATGCGCGTTCAGCCCCAGCAGGGAAAATGCGAGTTCGTCGGTCTGCGTCTTGCCGACGAAGCGGGCGCCCGAATCAAGCAGCGCCTGGACGGCCGGCGCGGTCGCCATGGCCGGTGAAGCGTCCCGGTATTTCTGCGGATTGCCGCAGCCGGTGCGGTAGCCGGCGACGTCGAAGATGTCCTTTACGGCAAGCCGCAAGCCGGCAAGCGGGCCGGATTTCGCATTGGCTACAGGGGTTTGATCAAGGTCGAGAAAAGCGTTCAGCGGGCCGCGAGTGCCTGTCATGCGTTCGATATCCGGATGTGCTTGCCGCAGCATTGTTGTTCTGGTTGCCGCAGCATTGTTCGATGCCACAAATTTTACAACCTGCCATACGATTTTTATTGATTGTGAAATCTTTCGATCTTATATCGCGCTTGCCCAAAGTCGCACGTGCCTGTGGGTGTCCGTCGATCCTCGAATGGTGAGGGCAATCGGTAAGGTAACTGGAGCCAACCCCTCCAGTCGGTTTAGCGGCCAACCGCCAACCGAGGACACCTTGAAGCAACGACGGTGCGGGCCTTTCTGGTGTTCTGCCGGTCGTCCAAAGACCGGGGTTACTGAAGAGGCACACCTTCATTGCCGGCAGTGCGGACGGGTCTCCCATCCAAGCCAAGGCAGACAAAGCGAACCGAGGCCGGGCAAGGCCAAGGTTCACCGCCGCGAGACGGCGCTTCATGGTTCCGGGGTCTCCACCGGCTGGTTCCATGGATTTCCGTCCCGCCTTTGTCCACCGCGTGTTCGCGAGGCCGAGAGCCCGCGTCCGCAAGCCTTTGTGCGCGCCGCAAGGCGCTGATGGAGAGACCCGATGGCTACCCAGCGCATCCTTGACTTTCTCGCCACCCGACGTCCGAACGGCCCGTGCCTCGTCGTCGATCTCGATGTCGTGCGCGACAATTTCCGCGCCTTCGAGAAGGCGCTTCCCGATTCCAAGATCTACTATGCGGTGAAAGCAAATCCGGCGCCGGAAATCCTGCGCCTGCTTGCTGCGATGGGCTCGTCCTTCGACACCGCTTCCGTTGCCGAAGTCGAGATGGCGATGGACGCCGGTGCGCCGGCGGACCGCATCTCCTTCGGCAACACCATCAAGAAGGAGCGCGACATCCAGCGCGCCTACCAGCTCGGCATCAAGCTGTTTGCGGTGGACTGCGTCGAAGAGGTCGAGAAGATCGCCCGCGTCGCTCCCGGCGCCCGTGTGTTCTGCCGCGTCCTGACCGACGGCGAGGGCGCCGAATGGCCGCTGTCGCGCAAGTTCGGCTGTGTGCCGGCGATGGCGGTCGACGTGCTGCGCCATGCCAGGGCGCTCGGCCTCGACGCCCATGGCGTGTCGTTCCATGTCGGCTCGCAGCAGACCGACCTGACCGCCTGGGACCGTGCGCTCAGCGACGCCAAGAAGGTGTTCGCGACGCTCGCCGACGAAGGCATCGTGCTGAAGATGGTCAATATGGGCGGCGGCTTCCCGACCCGCTATCTCAGGGATGTGCCGGTGGCGCAGGCCTACGGCCAGGCGATCTTCTCGGCGCTCAGGAAGCATTTCGGCAACGCGATCCCCGAGACGATCATCGAGCCGGGCCGCGGCATGGTCGGCAATGCCGGCGTCATCAAGTCGGAAGTCGTGCTGATCTCGAAGAAAGCCGATAACGACAATGTGCGCTGGGTGTTCCTCGACATCGGCAAGTTCGGCGGTCTCGCCGAGACGATGGACGAGGCGATCCGCTACCCGATCGTCACCGCGCATGACGGCAGCGAGACCGCGCCTTGCGTGCTCGCCGGCCCGACCTGCGATTCGGCCGACGTGATGTACGAAAAGACGCCGTACCCGCTGCCCTTGTCGCTGACCATCGGCGACGAGGTGCTGATCGAGGGCACCGGCGCCTATACGACGACCTATGCATCGGTCGCCTTCAACGGCTTCGAGCCTCTCCGATCCTACGTGATCTGACGGTTCGAAAGAACCGATCAGATCATCCGGAGATGGGCGCCTGTCGCCCGCCCGGGCTCGCCTGTGGAACAATCCGCTTGTGAAGGATCGCGGAAATGAACGTTGCAGATCTCATCGTTGAAGGCGTGGGAATCTCCCCCCTCGAGGGGGAGATGGCCGCGAAGCGGCCAGAGGGGGTCGGTTCGACTGGACTCGGCCTCCTGCCGCAGATGGAGGCCGGCGCTTCACGCGCGACAACCCCCTCTGTCGCCTTCGGCGACATCTCCCTCTCGAGGGGGGAGATTGCGGTCGTCGCCGAAACCACCGCCGACGTTGGCGCTCGCGAGGCTTTGCTCGATCGCGCCATGGGGCCGAAGCGCCGGAAGAAGTCGTCGGAAAAGCTGCGGCGCGGCCGCCGGCCTTCGGAGGGCCTGGCCTTTGTCGCGCGCGACGCGTCGGGCACTGTTGCCGGCACGGTGCGGCTGTGGGACGTGGTGCTGGGCGAGGGCGGCAAGGCAGCGCTGCTGCTCGGCCCGCTTGCCGTCGACCCGGCGCTGAAAAATGCCGGCATCGGCTCGGCGCTGATGCGCCATGCGGTCACTGAGGCCGAGCGGCTTGGCCATGCGGCGATCCTGCTGGTCGGCGACACGCCCTATTACAAGCGCTTCGGTTTTTCGGCCGCAAAGACCGGCTCGCTGGCCATGCCGGGGCCTTACGAGCGGCACCGCCTGCTGGCGCGGGAACTGGTTGTCGGCGCGCTCGACGGCGCGCAAGGCACGCTGAAGGCGGCCGTGCGCAAGCTGAAGGCACAGCGGCTGCCGCTCGCTGCCTAGAGGGGGCGTGATGCTCAGAGGACCGAGCCGGAGTGGGAGGGCGGTTTCGCCTCCATTGCCCGTTCCGGACGCCGGCGCTGCCCCTCACCTGCCTGCCGGCATCGACGTTGCGGCCAGCCCCTTCTCCCCGTCACTATACGGGGAGAAGTGCCCGGCAGGGCGATGAGGGGCGGCGCCGAGGTCGACCATTGGCGCTTTGCTTGGCCGATCAGCCGATCAGCTGGCTGAGCGCCATGGCGACGCTCATGTCGCCTTCGACCTTTATCTTGCCGGACATGAAGGCCATGGTCGGGTTGAGGTCGCCTGATATCAGCGAGTCCAGATCGTCGAGCGACAGCTTTATGGTGCAATCAGCCGGCGCATCGGTAGTCGAGACATCGGCGCCGTCGATGACGATGACGCCGTCGCTGCCGGTGTCGAATTTCACCGAGCGATCGAACCCGGCACTCGCCACGCGCGACCTGATGTTGTCGGCAATCTCCTGAACGCTCATGGCGGTTCTCCTCGTCTGCTTGCGTTTGTCGCGCGCCGGCGCTTCGACCTGGCCGAAGCCGCTTGCCTGGTTTTACAGCCACGGCCGCCGGCGCATATAGCTTCGGGTTGACGTTTACGTCAACGCAGTTCCCCGAGGTGAAGATGGGCTTTATCGCCGCAGCATCACGCGGGCATGGTTGCCGGTGCTGTCCTTCGCCAAAGGATGCGGTGCTGGTGCCGAGCATGAACGTGCAATCGGCGGCCGAGACCTTCCAGCGCGCCGGCGCCGAGGAATTGGCGGTGGTCGAGGATTTCACCGATCGCAAGGTGGTCGGGCTGCTGACCGAAGGCCACCTGATGCGGCGCTATGCCGAGGAACTCGACAAGGCGCGGCGGGATCTGTCGGGCGAGGGGTAGCCGCGTCCTGTCCCGATAGCGATGCGACACACATGTCGGCTGCTGCGTAAGGTGGGCTCACGTCAACGGCCCGCTAATCGCCGGCTCCGAAATCCGATTGCGCGAACTGTCTTCTTCCTTGTGGAAGAGTGTCTTGAAGAAAAAAGCGTCGGGAACCGCCTTGATTACTTTTGCGATCACGGCGGTCGCGAGCACGGCAAACGCTAGGCGACCGAGAAGCACGCTCGTAACATCAGCGCCAAGCGTGACGACGACCAATGTATCCTCAATGAGGCTATGGGCAAAACCCATGAACACGCAGGCAAGGAATATCTGACGCGGCTCCGCGCTAGGCGTGCGCGCCTCGCGGATCAGCAGTCCTGCGCCATAGGAAATCCCGAGAAACAGGCCGACAGCGGCGAAAGGTACCGTCTGCTTTTCGATGCCGGCGAGCCGAAAGAGCGGTGCAAGCCCTCTGTTCATCCAATCCAAAATGCCCGACATCTTTAGAAGCTCGATCACCCAGCTCAGCGCAAGCAGAACAACGAGCATGATGCCCAGGGTTTTGAGCGTACCCAGGAAAAAGCCGCCCCAGTCGGTGCTTTCATTCGTCGGCATCCACGCCGGCTTCACCGGTCCTGACAGCCATCCGGTCACGGCGAATATCTGATGCAGAAGGACAGCAAAGACCAAACCCCCGCCAATACGAAGCGCCGTGGTGACTAGGAAGCTCGGTCCGGCCCTCTGAATGATCCGTTGCTCGATCGGAATGGCATGTGCAAACAGCAAGAGAGCCGAAAGAACCGTCATGTCGGCAGTGCTGAGCGCCGAAACCGGAACCAAGGTGAATACGATCACAAGCGCGCCCCAGATCCCGACCAGCAATCCCGTCAGCCAGGCAAAGGCGAGTTCAGGTGGCAACCCCACCTGCAACATGAGCGGGGAGAAGAACGGAGAAATCGCCTGGATGACACCAAGGTCCTGCAGCAGCCGCGTGGCAATCGCAACCGGAACGATCACGCGAACCAGTTCCCAATAGATTCCAAGCGTCTCCAATGTCTTGCGATAGAAGGCGGCGCAAATTGCCATCATGCTGCTCCATCATCCCTGGAGCCGTCTGAGTAGCGTGAGACGCTTCGCATTTGTGGTCAAAGTTTGCGATTCCGTGCAATAAAATTGCAACGCACCGACGCTGAGCGCGACCGACATGGACAAGATCGACAGAAGGCTTCTCAACCTGCTCCAGGATGATGCCTCACGAACTAACGCCAAACTGGCGGGGTTAATCGGGCTTTCCCCTTCGAGCTGCCTGCGCCGCATACGACGACTGAAGAAAAGCGGTGTCATCAGCCGCGTTGTCGCGCTTCTCGCACCGGCAAAGGCTGGCCGGGGCTTGAAGGCGATCGTCACCGTCGAACTGGAGCGTCATGGTGAGCAGTATATGCGGGACTTTCTCGAGTTGGCCGCCCAGGAACCGGCCGTCACTCAGGCCTACAGTGTAAGCGGCGAAACCGACGCCGTCCTCATGCTCCGCCTGACGGATATGGAAGAGTTCGATGCACTGTGCGAGCGACTGTTCCGAGACCGAAGCAACGTCGCGCGATACCACACGATGTTCGTGATCCGAACGGCCAAAGAAGTGACCGCAATTCCACTGTAGTGTTCGGGTTACGATAGACCTGCTGGGCCGCGAATTCATAAACGAGCATTGGCCGCACGGAGCGCGGCTTGAGCTCGAGCCCAAATCATCCCCCGGCAAGGCGCGGCAGCAGGAAAATCTCCGCCCCTTCCGGCAGTTCCTTCGACCAGGTGTCGCGATAGATCGTCCCGTCGATGGCGACGGCGATGCCGCGATCGATGTATGGCTCGAGGCCGGGATACTGTTCAGCCAGTTTCCTGAACAGCTCCCGAATATCCTTCGCCTCGATTTCGACCTTGCTCTTGCCTCCGGCGATCGCGCCGAGCGACCCCCAGAGCGTTACTTCGACCATCAGCCTCCCCGTTCCGCCTCGATCGCCGCCAGAATGCGCGGCGGCGACATCGGGATATGGGTCATGCGCACGCCCGCGGCGTTCGACACCGCATTGGCGATCGCCGCCAGCGGCGGCACGATCGAGGTCTCGCCGACGCCGCGTACCCCGTAGGGATGGTTGGGATTGGGGATCTCGAGGATCTGCGTGTCGATCATCGGCAGGTCCGAGCAGACCGGGATGCGGTAATCGAGGAAGCCAGGGTTCTGCAGCCGCCCGTCCTTGCCGTAGATATACTCCTCGTTGAGCGCCCAGCCGATGCCTTGTGCGGCACCGCCCTGGTATTGCCCCTCGACATAGGTCGGATGCACCGCCTTGCCGGCGTCCTGAACGACGGTATAGCGCAGCACCCTGGTGGAGCCGGTCTCGGGATCGACCTCGATATCGCAGATATGGGTGGCGAAGGAGACGCCGGCGCCGTCGGCGACGAGCTCGCTATGGCCTGCAATCGGTCCCCCCGTCTTCCCTGACGCGGCTGCGATCTCCTTCAGCGACAATGCTGCAAGGTTGCCGTATTTCTCGCCCTTGGCAATCGCGTGACCTTTTTCCCAGACCACATCGTCGACGGGAATGTCCCACATCTGTGCGGCGCGTTCCCGCAACACCTTGATGGCGTTGCGGGCGGCCGAGATCGTCGCCATGGAGGAGGAGAAGGTGCCGCGGCTGCCGTCCGTCATGTCGTTGTAGCCGAGGCTGGAGGTATCGGCGACCACCGCCTTGACCTGCTCATAGGGGATGCCGAGCTCCTCCGCCGCGACCAGCGAAAGCGACGCGCGGGAACCACCCACATCGACCGTGCCGACGGCAAGCGAGACCGAGCCGTCCATGCCGATGTTGAGGTCGGTGCAGGTCTGGCCACCGAAATTGAACCAGAAGCCGCAGGCCATTCCGCGGCCCTGGTTCTTGCCGAGCGGCGCCTTCATGTGCGGATGGTTCTTCACCGCCTCCAGCGTCGGCCCGATGCCGATCGGGCCGTATACCGGTCCATAGGACGATCTGGTGCCTTCCTGCGCCGCGTTCCTGATCCGGAACTCGACGGGGTCCATGCCGATCTCCTTGGCCAGCTCGTCGACCGCACTTTCCACCGCAAACGCCGCCATCGGAGCCGACGGCGCGCGATAGGCCGCGGTCTTGGGCCGGTTGACCAGCACTTCGTAGCCGACCGTCCTGACGTTCTCGAGCTTGTAGCAGGCAAAGGCCGTCATGGCGCCGATCTCGGCCCACGTGCCGGCATAGGGGCCGCAGCTATAGCGCAGCGTCGCCTCGGCCGCCGTGATCGTGCCGTCCTTGCGGGCGCCGATCCGAACATCGATCGAGGTGGCGCTGGTCGGGCCGGAGGCGCGGAACACCTCGTCGCGCGTCATGACCAGCTTGACCGGCCGCCCGGCCTTGCGTGACAGCGCCAGTGCCACCGGCTCGGCCCAGACATGGGTCTTGCCGCCGAAACCGCCGCCGATCTCCGAGGAGGTGACGCGCAGCTTCGAGGCTTCCATGCCAAGCAGTTGGGCGCAGTGTTGGCGGTAGACAAAATGGCCTTGCGTACAGACCCACAGGTCGGCGGTGCCGTCGGAGCTGACATTGGCCACGCAGGCATGCGGCTCGATATAACCCTGGTGCGTCTGCTCGGTCTTGAAGGAGCGTTCGACAACGAAGTCGGCCTGGCCGAAACCTACATGGATGTCGCCATGGCCGTACTGGGTGCGCTTGGTGACATTGGAAGGCTTGAGGGGCTTTTGCTCGAGGCCCTCGGTGAAGATGGCGTCGTTGACCAGAGGTGCGGAGTGCTTCATCGCCTCGTCGACGTCGGTGACATGCGGCAGCACCTCGTAGTCGACCTCGATCAGCTTCAGTGCCTGCCTCGCCGTGCGGGCATCGACCGCAGCCACCGCGGCCACGGCATGGCCGTCATAGAGCGCTTTCTTGCGCGCCATGCAGTTGTCGAGGATGTCGTACATGGCGGCATCGCCGTCGGTGAGGTCGGGCAGGTCGGCCGCGGTGATCACGGCCTTGACGCCGGCGAGCTTCTCCGCCTTCGACGTGTCGATCTTCCTGATCGTGGCATGGGCATGGGGGCTTCTGAGAACGCGCCCGACCAGTTGCCCGGCCATGTTGAAGTCGGCGCCATAGCGTGCGCGGCCCGTCACCTTGTCGACGCCGTCGGGACGAATGGGACACGTGCCGACAGAGGTGAAATTGCGTCCGGAGTAACGCGGATCGAAATTCATCGTCATGCTCCCTTCATCACGCTGGCCGCGTCCTGAACGGCACGCACGATCTTGTCATAGCCGGTGCAGCGGCAGAGGTTCCCGGCGAGGCCGAAGCGGATCTCCTCCTCGGTCGGGTCGGGGTTCTTGGCCAAAAGGTCCTTCGCCGCTATCAAAAAGCCCGGCGTGCAGACGCCGCATTGAAGTGCGGCGTGCTCCAGGAATTTCTGCTGCAGCGGATGCAGCCTGTCGCCGTGCGCCATGCCCTCGATGGTCTCGACGTGCCGGCCCTCGGCCTCCGCGCCGAGCACCAGGCACGAGCACACCAGCCGATCGTCGAGGATGATGCTGCAGGCCCCGCAGTCGCCGGTGCCGCAGCCTTCCTTGGCGCCCGTCAGCCCCAGGCGATCGCGCAGGACATCAAGCAGCGTCTCGTCCGGCTGGCAAAGGAACTCGACATTGTCGCCGTTGATTGTCGTTGATACTGCCACACCAGCCATCATTTGCCTCCTGCGCGTGCATAGGCGGTCGTGGCGGCCCGCTTGGCCAGCACACCCGCGACTTTCCGTCTGAATTCGATGGTGCCGCGCTTGTCGTCGATCGGCCGGCAGGCGCCCGAGCAGACCTTGGCGAGCCTCTCCAGCGTGGCTTCGTCCAGCTTGGAGCCGATGAGAACCTCGGCGGCCTCCTCGACCAGAATCACCGTCGGCGCCACGGCGCCCAACGCCAGACGGGCGGATTTGACGCGACCTTGCTCATCGAGCGTCAAGTTCACGCCGGCGCTTACCACCGCTATGTCCATCTCCGTGCGCGGAATGAAACGCAGATAGGCATCGCCCGAACGCGGCAGACGGCTGTCGAGCAGGATTGCCTCGATGATCTCGCCCTTGGCCAGCGACGTCTTGCCCGGCCCAGTCGGCACCGCTTGCACGGCAATCGTGCGCCTGGTTCCCGGGCCGACGACCACAGCCTTGGCGCCAGCGGCGACCAGCGCCGGCACGCTGTCGGCGGCCGGCGAGGCGTTGCACAGATTGCCGACGATGGTGCAGCGTCCCTGCACCTGCTTCGAGCCGATCAGCTTGGCCGCTTCGACGACGCCGGGCCATGCCTTCTGCAGGGCCGTGTTCTCGCCCAGCACGGCGCAGGGGACCGCCGCGCCGATGCTGAAGCCCTCGGCTGTTTCCCTGATCTCGCCAAGCCCGTCGATCGCCTTGATGTCGACGATCAGGTCGGGTTCGATAAAGCCGCCTTTCATTCGCACCAAGAGGTCGCTGCCTCCGGCGAGGATGGCGGCCGTGCCGGCTGAACCGGCCAACAGGCCGGCGGCGTCTTCAATTGAAAGCGGACGTATGTAACGCATCGTCTCCCCTTAGTGGTCATAGTCACACCAACTGATATAACCGTCTCTCCACAATGGCCATCCTGTTCGTGCATTCGCGGATTGGGCCAGGCGCCGCAATTTCATTTTGCTCGTCCAACTGGACGCACCGCCAGCCGCTAATGCTCGATCGGACCCTTCGGCATCACCAGCGCCGTGCCTGCTGTCGTCGGGCGCTCGATCATGCGGCGGACGCGCGGTGGCTCGTTGCCGCTGTGCAGCGCCCTTATGCGCTCGCCGATGACGGCGTCGGCGTAGGTGGCGCGCCGATTGTGGCGGATATATTCGACCCAGGTCGGCGTGTGGTAGTGCTCGATCCAAATCGACGGATTTTCGAGATCGCGCGCCAAGGTCCAGTTGCGGGCGCCGTCACGGCGGCGGATGCGGCCGCGCTCGGCCATGGTGGCGAGGAATTCCGGTACGTCCTCGTTGCGGATGACATATTCGATCATGATGGCGATGGGACCGCTGCGCGGCTTGAGATCAAGCGCCAGATGCGGCTCCTGAAAACGGTTGAGCGGATCGAGGTTGAGCACAGCCTGCTGCGGCAGCGGCAGCAGCAGGCCGACGGCGCCTCCCGCCAGCATGGCGACGCTGGCCGCCATCAGGGCGGCTTCGGCGCCATGCGCGTCGGCAACGACACCCCAGACCCAGCTGCCGAGCGCGATGCCGCCGAAGGTCGCGGTCTGGTAGACCGAAAGCACGCGGCCGACCACCCAGCGCGGCGTCGACATCTGCACGGTGACGTTGAAATGCGAAAGCGCCGTCACCCAGCAGGCGCCGCCGAGCAGCAGGCCGAGCGACGTCTGCCAGGCATGATTGCTGACGGCGGCGTTGAAGGCGCAGACGGCGAAACCGGCGAATGCCATGCGCACCATGGTTTCGCTGGACAGCAGCTGCCGCAGCCTGACGCTGGTCAGCGCGCCGCCGACGGCGCCGATGCCGAAGGCGCCGAGCATGATGCCGTAGCTCAAGGCATCGCCCTTGACGACGTCGCGCGCGACCAGCGGCAGCAGCGCCAGGACGGCGCCGGCGCTGAAGCCGAAAGCCGAGCTCCTGACCAGCACCTTGCCGATATTGGGCGACATGGCGACATAGCGCAGGCCGGCACCCATGGCGGCGCCCAGCGTCTCGCGCGGCAAGGTCGATGCCGGCAGTTCCGGCTTCCAGCGGGCCAGCACGACGATGAGGCCGACATAGCTCAGCGTGTTGGCGGCGAAGGCCGCGGCGGCACCTGCCGCGGCAACGATGATGCCGCCGATCGCCGGGCCGACGCTGCGCGTCAGGTTGAAGCCCATCGAGTTGAGCGCGATCGCCGCCGGCACCTTGGTGCGAGGCACCATGTCGCCGACCGAAGCCTGCCAGGACGGGCTGTTGAGCGCGGTGCCGCTGTCGATCAGGAAGGTGAAGGCGAGCAGCGTCCACGGCGTTATCAGGTCGAGATAGGTGAAGACGGTCAGAAGAGCCGAGACGACGAGCATGAAGATCTGCGCGATCAGCATGATCTTGCGCCGGTTGAAGCTGTCGGCGATGGCGCCGGCCAGCAGCGCGAAGAGCATGATCGGCAAGGTGGTCGAGGCCTGGACCAATGCCACCTGATAGGACGAGGTGGCGATCGTCGTCATCATCCAGGCGGCGCCAACGCCCTGGATGAGGCCGCCGAAATTGGAGACGAGGCTGGCGGACCACACCGCCCGGAAGATGCCGTGCCGGAACGGCGCCAGCGCCGAGGCGCTTTCGCTTTCCGGTGTGTCGTCGTTCATAAATGCCTTCCCGGGCTCAAATGCGTTTGTTCTTCCGATCAATCGGCCCCGCAAGCCGTGGGTTCAAAAAATAGAACATCATTTCGCAAAGGGCGAACGCATTCTGGAAAAACATCATGGTCCAACAACAAGATAGCGGGCGGGTCAGCGCGTGCCGCCGCAGGCTGAACGATCGGTCAGGCAGGCGGTACCGCGAGCGCTGCCATGTGATTGGCAGGCACCGGCGGCACTTCTAGCGGTCCTCGAAGCCGGTCAGCACGCCGACGGCGTTGATGCCGATCTCCTCGACGGCGTAGCCGCCTTCCATGACGAACAGCGTCGGCAGGCCGAGCCTGGCGATGCGGCGGCCGATCCTGGGATAGTCGGGGGTCTTCAGCTTGAACTGGCTGATCGGGTCCTTCTCGAAGGTGTCGACACCGAGTGAAACCACGACAACATCAGGAGCATAAGCCGAAAGCCTCGTGCAAGCGTCCTCGAGTGAGGCGTTCCACACCTCCCAGCCGGTGCCGAAGGGCATCGGGTAATTGTCGTTGAAGCCTTCGCCGTCGCCCTCGCCGCGCTCGTCGGCATGGCCGAGGAAGAAGGGATATTCGGTCATCGGATCGCCATGCAGGTTCAGCACCTGAACGTCACCGCGGCGATAGAATATCTCCTGGGTGCCGTTGCCGTGGTGATAATCGACGTCGAGGATCGAAACGCGCCCGGCGCCATGGTCGCGGAACCATTGCGCGGCGACGGCGGCGTTGTTGATGAAGCAATAGCCGCCCATGAAGGCCGCCCCCGCATGGTGCCCTGGCGGGCGACACAGCGCGAAGGCGGAAGGCTCACCGGCCTTGACCAGCGCGGCGGCGGTCAACGCGACGTCATAGGACGACTTGATCGCATCCCATGTGCCTTTGACGAACGTCGCGCCACCGTCGAAGGAGTAGAAGCCGAGCAGCGCATCGATGCCTTTCGGGCGCACGTCGCCGCGCAGGCCGCGCGTCGGCCAGGTGAAGGGAATGGCCGAACCGCTGCGGCCCGATGCTTCCCAGAGCGGCCACACGGTCGGCAGGAAATCGATGTAGTCGCTGGCATGCACCTTCCTGGCGGCGGCGAGGTCGTGGCTTTCCGGCGGCAGGATCGGACCGAGCTTCTCGCTCTCCACCCGCGCCCTGATGAACTCGGCGCGCGACGGCTTTTCAAAGGCCGGCACGATGGCGCCGGCGATCAATTCGACATTGCCGGAATGGCCGGCATGGAAAGGCGAAAAAACAGTCTTCATGAAATTGTTCCGTGGTGAGACGCGGCGACCCTAACCGTCCTGCACTGCCTTTCACAAGGCGCTGGGCCAACCAGCCATGGCTTGCTGGCCCGGCAGCCGGTCGTCTAGCCTGCCGGCAGCGCAACCGACCTGCGGGTAATCATGAGTTCAAATGCCGACCTGATCGTCACCAATGCCCGTGTGCTGACCATGGACGAAGGCAATCCGACAGCCGAAGCGGTGGCGATAAAGGACGGCAACATCCTGGCGGTTGGCGATCGCCGGACGATCGAGGCGCTGAAAGGGCCGGCCACGAAGATCATCGATGCGCAAGGCGGTTCGGTGGTGCCGGGCTTCATCGAAGCACATATGCACCTTTTCGGCGGCGCCGCCGAACTGGACAATCTGCACCTTCAGGGCGTGCATGGCTTCGATGCGCTGAGCGACGCGATCCGCGCCTACGCTGCGGCACGGCCGAACGCCAAATTGCTGCTTGGGGCCGGCGTCGACTATACCATCCTTTCCAAGGAAGAGCCGGTCACCCGCCATCATCTCGACCGCATCATCGCCGACCGGCCGTTCGCCATGTCGGCTTCCGATCACCACACGATGTGGGCCAACACCAAGGCGCTGAAGCTGGCTGGCATCCTGCACGGCAAGCAACTCGGCCCCGGCAACGAGATCGTCATGGGTGCCGACGGCCTTGCGGCCGGCGAATTGCGTGAGGGCGAGGCGTTTGGGCCGATCCTCGAGCTTTCCGGGCAGAACCGCGTGCGGCTCGGCCTTGCGACAGGCGGCGAGCCCGAGCCGTACCCTTCCGCAGCCGAAGTCGCGGCCGATCGCGACCTGATGCATCGCGGTCTGGAATGGTGCGCCCGCCACGGCATCACCTCGATCCAGAACATGGACGGCAATCTCTACCAGCTCGAACTGCTTGCCGGTTTGGAGCAGGAAGGGCGGCTGCTCTGCCGCACCAAGATACCTTTTCATTTCAAGAACTTCATGACGCTCGACAAGCTGGAAAAGGCATCGAGCATGGCCAACTCCTATCGATCGGAATGGCTGTCGTCCGGCATGGTCAAGATGTTTTACGACGGCGTGCTGGAAGGCTGGACCGCGGTCATGGTCGACGACTATGCCGACCGGCCGGGCTGGCGCGGTGAGCCGCTGTTCACGCCAGAGCATTTCGCCGAGGTGGCAGTGGAGGCCGACCGGCGCGGCCTGCAGATCGCCGTGCATTCGATAGGCGACGGCGCTGTGCGCGCGGTCCTCGACGGTTACGAGGCGGCGCGGCGGAAGAACGGCAGGCGCGACAGCCGGCACCGGGTCGAGCACATCGAGGTCACCACTGCCGCCGACGTGCCGCGCTTTGCCGAACTCGGCGTCATCGCCTCGATGCAGCCGCCGCACCCGCCCGGCGCCATGGACTTCCCGCTGGAGCCGACGCTCTCGCGCATCGGCCGCGAAAGATGGCCGCTCAGCTATGCCTGGCGGACGCTGAAGCAGGCGGGCGCGCATGTCGTTTTCGCTTCCGACTGGCCGGTGTCGCGGGTCGACCCGATCCTGGGCATTCAGGCGGCGGTGCTGCGCAAACCTTGGGCAGAGGGCGATCCCGACCAGAGCTTCTCGCTGCTGGAAGCGCTTGCGGGCTATACGGTCGAAGGCGCCTATGCCGAATTCATGGAACACCGTAAGGGCCGGCTGAAACCAGGCTATCTGGCCGATCTGGTGGTGCTGTCGGCCGATATCGAGGCAACTGAACCGGCTTCCTTGCACAAGGTGCGTCCGGTCAGCACCATCTGCGGCGGCAAGACCACTTACCGGGGTTGATGATGGCGCTGACTATGGCATGGGGCTTGCGTTCTGAACCGAGATCCAGATGCATGGTTGCCAAGCCGACCGGCATATGCTGACAATCGAATGGGAACTGGATCCGCCATCAAGAGCGGACATGAAAATGGGGTAATGCGTGCCGGATCAACCGGGTAAGAGTGCAATCGAGGTCCGCGGCGTCCGCAAGGTGTTCGGTACCGGGGACGCACAAGTCGCCGCTCTCGACACGGTTTCGGTGTCGATCCGCGAGAACGAGTTCTTCACGCTGCTCGGGCCGTCGGGCTGCGGAAAGACGACGCTGCTCAGGCTGATCGCCGGCTTCGATTTTCCCAGCGAAGGCGAAATCCTGCTGCACGGCCACGACATCGCGCCGCTGCCGCCGTTCAAGCGGCCGGTCAACACCGTCTTCCAGTCCTATGCGCTGTTCCCGCACATGACAGTGGCCGAGAATATCGGCTTTGGGCTGGAGATGCTGGGCAAGCCGAAGACCGAAATCAAGGCGCGCGTCGCCGAGATGCTGAAGTTGGTCAAGATGGAGGCGCTGAGTGCCCGCCGCACCAGCCAGATCTCCGGCGGCCAGCAGCAGCGCGTCGCACTGGCCCGCGCGCTGGCGCCGCAGCCGAAAGTGCTGTTGCTCGACGAGCCGCTGTCGGCACTCGACTACAAGCTGCGCAAGGAAATGCAGATCGAACTGAAACGGCTGCAGCACCAGACCGGCATCACCTTCATCTTCGTCACCCATGACCAGGAAGAAGCGCTGACCATGTCCGACCGCATCGCCGTGATGTCGGCCGGCAAGATCCTGCAGGTCGGCACGCCCTGGGACATCTATGACAAGCCGGCCGAGCGCTTCGTCGCCGACTTCATCGGCGAAACCAATTTCCTGACCGCGGCCATCACCGGCATCGGCAACGGCAAGGCGCGCGCGACACTAAAATCCGGCGCGACGATCGACGCGACGGTGGCTGAGGGCTTCCAGCCGAAGGAGAATGCGACGCTGGTGGTCAGGCCGGAACACGCCAAGCTGACCGGCGGCAAGGGCGATCTTTCCGGAACCGTCGAAAACATCGTCTATTTCGGCACCGACACGCATATTCATGTCCAACTGGACAGCGGCGAAGCCTTCACCGTGCGCCAGCAGAACACGCGCAGCGCAGGCTGCGGTTTCGAGCGGGGCGACAAGGTCGGCGTCTCGATCGGCAACGACGCCGCGCAAGTGCTGAGGGATTGATGACGAGCGCGGAAGAAGTCGCCAAGGCGGCCGAACGGCGCGACATCCGCGACCGCTGGCTGCTGTCGGCGCCGGCCCTGCTGATCATCTTCCTTGCAGCAACCGGTCCCTTGCTGATCGTGCTGGTTTATTCGTTTTTGACGCCCGGCCCTTATGGCGACGTGAAGTGGCAATTCTCGCCCGAGGCCTGGACATCGGTGTTCATGGAACGCGACATCTTCGACGACACGCTTTCCATTGCTGCCGCCCATGTCACTATCTTCTGGCGCTCGATCAAGCTTGCCATCGTGACCACGATCGCTACTTTGGCGCTTGGTTTTCCTACTGCCTATTTCATGGCGACGCGCAGCGTGAAGACGCGCGATCTCTGGCTGTTCCTGATCACCATACCGTTCTGGACCAACTTGCTGATCCGCACCTTCGCGGTGCTGCAGATCATCCGCAACGAAGGTCTGATCAACACGGTGCTGCTCAAGCTCGGCATCATCTCGGCGCCGATCCAGATATTGTTCACCGATACGGCGATCCTGATCGGCATGGCCTACGTCTATCTGCCGCTGATGGTGCTGCCGATCTACGCCAGCATGGAAAAACTCGATTTCCGGCTGGTCGAAGCCGGCTACGATCTTTATGCGACACGCTTCCAGGTGCTCAGGCGTATCATTTTCCCGCTGGTCAAGCCGGGCGTCATCGCCGGCTCCATCCTGGTGTTCATTCCGGCGCTCGGCGCCTATGTCACACCGGTCCTATTGGGCGGCGGTAAGACCATGATGCTTTCCAACCTGATCGAGCTGCAGTTCGGGCAAGGCCGCAACTGGCCGCTCGGCTCGGCGCTGTCGATCGCCGTCATGGTCATCGTCATGGTGGCGCTGCTCGCCTATGTGCGCAACACCGGCCGGTCGGAGATGCGTCATGGCTAGCAGCTTCGCAATCAAGCATCAGCCGGGATTCACCGCGATCGCCGCGACCTGCTTCGTCGTGCTCTATCTGCCCATCGTCGTGCTGGTCGTCTATGCCTTCAACGCCGCGACCTCGACGTCGGAATGGGGCGGCTTCTCGCTCAAATGGTTCCAGTCGGCGTGGCAGAACACGCAAGTCATCGACGCCACCGTGCGCTCCTTCCAGATCGGCGCCATCGCGGCGATCCTGGCCACGATCTTCGCCACCATGGCGGCGCTCGCCACCACGCGCACGCCGCCCTATCCCGGCCTGACCTTCAAATATGCCGCCATCAACCAACCTCTGATGGTGCCGGAGATCGTCACCGGCGTGGCGCTGCTGATCTTTTTCTCGCGCATCAAGATATTCACCGGCTATTCCGGACTCGGCTACCTAATCGCGGCGCATACGGCCTTTTGCATTCCGTTCGCCTACCTGCCGATCCGGGCGCGGCTGGAGAACATGGACCTGACGCTGGAACGGGCCGCCGCCGATCTCTATGCGACGCCGTGGAAGACGTTCCGCCGCATCACCCTGCCGCTGCTTTGGCCCGGCATCCTGGCCGGATTGATGCTGGCCTTCGTAATCTCGCTCGACGATGTCGTCATCACCGAGTTCGTGAAATCGGGCGGCCAGGACACGCTGCCGACCTACATGCTTGGCCAGATACGTCGAGGGATAACGCCGGAGATCAACGCGATATCGACCGTGTTCCTGCTCTTGTCGGTCGCCATCGTGACGTTGTTTTTCTTCATCAGCAGGAAACGGGACTGAAAATCGAAAATGGGAGCTAAAACATGAACTGGAAGACATCAGCGACCGCCGTCGGGTTGGCGCTGCTCGCCTCGACAAGCGGCGCTTTCGCGGACGGCGTTTTGAACATCTACAATTGGGGCAACTACACCAGCCCCGACGTGATCAAGAAGTTCGAGCAGAAATACAACATCAAGGTGACCATCACCGATTACGATTCGAACGATACGGCGCTGGCCAAGGTTCGCCAGGGCGGCACCGGCTTCGACATCGCGGTGCCTTCGCAAACCTTCGTGCCGATCTGGATCAAGGAAGGCCTCGTTCAGGAGACCGATCCCGGCAAGATGGAGAACTTCAAGAACGTGGCGCCGGAATGGGCCAATCCCGATTTCGATCCGGGCCGCAAATATTCCGTGCCATGGGCCTGGGGCACGGTGGGTATCGTGGTGAACACCGATGTCTACAAGGGGCCGTCGGACAGTTGGGGCATCATCTTCAACACACCCGACGAACTGAAGGGCAAGGTCAACGTCGTGCCGGAAATGAACGACGTCATGTTCGCGGCGACCAAATATGTTGGCGCCGCGCAATGCGCCAGCGACAAGGAAACGCTGAAGAAGGTGCGTGACACGCTGGTTGCTGCCAAGCCGAACTGGATCGCGATGGAATACAATACCATCGAGAAAATGGGCGCCGGCGATTTCAAGGCGACCAGCGACTGGAACGGCTCAGCCCTGCGCCAGCGGCTGGCGAACCCCAAGATCCACTATTTCTATCCCAAGGAAGGTTTTGGCCTCTGGAGCGACAACGTCATGGTCCTGAAGGAAGCCAAGAATGTCGAGAACGCCAAGCTGTTCCAGAACTTCATCATGGATCCGGAAAACGCCGCCGGCCTATCCGCCTTCCACCGCTACGCCAACGGCATTGCCGGTTCCGACAAGTACATGCCGGCCGATATGAAGGATGCGCCGGAAGTCATCATCCCGGAAGACGTCAAGGCGCATGGCGAGCTGCAAAAATTGTGTTCGGAGGACGTGCAGGCAATCTACAGCAAGATCTGGACCGAACTGCAGAAGTGACCGCATCGTGATGGACCCGGCGGCAGGCGCCCGCCGGGTCCGTTTTGTCCGCATTTTTTTAACGTCGCCTATCGGTGGCGACACTGAAAGCCGTGCACGCCATCGCCGCGGCGCTCGCCTAGAACGCCAAAGACCCGCAAGGAAGCGCCCATGGCCGGCAAGACCGCGTTCGAGACCAGGTATGGCTTTGCCCGCAAGGAGGTGCTGCTCGGCAATTGGCGGGAAAGCCCGTTCAGCCGGTGGTCGTTCCAGAATGTCGGCGAGCTGGTGCCGAGCGCTGCCGTGGCGGCACAGCCGGGCAGCAGCGAGGCGCCGGAGCAGGATTTCGGCGGGCTACTTGGCGAAAAGGTCGCTCTTGCAGGCGGCGCGGAGACTGTCGCGGCGTTTCTCGCGCGCTCCGATACCGACGCGCTGACGATCATGAAACGCGGCAAATTCGTCGGCGACTGGTTCGCGCGGCATATGGAGTTTGGGGCGCGCCACATCGTCTTTTCGATCAGCAAGTCGCTGACCGCCATTGTTGCCGGCATATTGGAAGGCGAGGGGATTTTCGATCCGCAGGCACCGGTAAGCCGCTATCTGCCCGAAGCCGCCGGCTCGGCCTATGGCGATGCGCGTGTGCGGCACGTGCTCGACATGAGTGTCAGCCTCGATTTCGAAGAGGCCTATCTCGATCCGGAAAGCGCCTTCGCCCGCTACCGCCGCGCCATGCTGTGGAATCCGGGCGGGGGCACCGAGAGCCTCGCCACTTTCCTCATGACGCTGCAGGGCCTGGCCGAGCCGCATGGCCGGACTTTCCGCTACCGCTCGCCCAATTCCGACCTGCTCGGCATCCTGCTCGAACGTGCGTCTGGCCGGCGCTTCGCCGATCTGATGCACGAAAAATTATGGGCGCCGCTCGGCGCCGTCGGCGACGCCTCGGTGACAGTCGACATGGAAGGTACGGCGCGCACCGCCGGCGGCATTTCGGTGACACCGCGCGACCTCGCGCGCGTCGGCGAGATGACGCGGCAAGGCGGCACGGCCAATGGCCGCCGTGTCGTGCCGGAAGCCTGGGTGCGCGACACGGCCGAAACTGGCGGTGACGCCGACGCCTGGCGGCGCGGCACGATGGCGTTCCTGTTTCCGCGTGGCCGCTATCGCAACAAATGGTATCAGACGGGCGCGGCAAGCGGCGCCTTCTGCGGTATCGGCATCCACGGCCAGTGGCTTTACGTCAATCCGAAGGCCGAAATTGTGATCGCAAAGATGTCGTCGCAGCCGGTACCGGTCGACGATCCGCTCGATCTGGATATGATTTCCTTCTTCGAGGCGCTGAGCCGGATGGTCTGATCCGATCTGTACCGCTCATGCAGCTTTCCTGTGGACCTTTCAGCGGGTTGAAAACGCTGCGGTTGGCGCAGCAGTGCTCTGCGCCTATGGTCGCTGCTCGTTTCGACTAGCGACAGGTACGACATGGCATCCGACATCAAGCGCATCGCAACCATCATAGCCGCCGAAATCGGCGCGCGGCCCGAACAGGCCGCGGCGGCGATCGGTTTGCTCGACGACGGCGCGACCGTGCCGTTCGTGGCGCGCTACCGCAAGGAGGTCACCGGCGGCCTCGACGACACGCAGCTGCGCGACCTCGCCGAGCGGCTCGCCTATCTGCGCGAACTCGACGCGCGCCGCGACACCATCCTTGGTTCGATCCGCGAGCAGGGCAAGCTGACCGAGGAGCTCGAGGCAAAGATCGCTGCGGCCGGCACCAAGGCCGAACTCGAAGACATCTACCTGCCTTACAAGCCGAAGCGCCGGACCAAGGCCGAGATCGCACGCGAGCGCGGGCTCGCGCCTCTGGCGGAAGCTATTCTCGCCGACCGTACGGCTGTACCCGCCGAGCTGGCGCTAGCCTACATCAGCGAGGACGTCGCCGACGCCAAGGCGGCGCTCGAGGGTGCGCGCGACATCCTGTCCGAACAGTTCGCCGAGAATGCCGACCTGGTCGGCAGATTGCGGACCTACATGAAGGAACGCGCCTTTCTGCGCTCGCGCGTCGTCGACGGCAAGCAGGAGGCCGGCGCGAAATTTTCCGACTATTTCGATCATGTCGAGCGCTGGGCCAACGTGCCGAGCCATCGCGCGCTGGCCATGTTGCGCGGCCGCAACGAGGAGGTTCTGTCGCTCGACATCGAAGTCGATGCCGATGACGCCTCTCCAGTGAAACCGGTCGAGCGGATGATCGCCGACGCCTACGCCATCGGCCGCCAGTTGCCGGGAGACCGCTGGCTGATGGAGGTCGCCGGCTGGACCTGGCGTATAAAGCTGTCGCTGCACCTGACGCTCGATCTGATGCGCGATCTGCGCGAGCGGGCCGAAGAAGGAGCCATCCATGTCTTCGCCCGCAATCTCAAGGATTTGCTGCTTGCCGCCCCTGCCGGCTCACGGCCGACGATGGGGCTCGATCCGGGCATTCGCACCGGCGTCAAGGTGGCGGTGGTGGACGGCACCGGCAAGCTGCTGGCGACGACAACGGTCTATCCGTTCCCGCCGAAGAACGACGTGCGCGGCACGCAGGCCGAACTGGCCAAGCTCATCCGGCTGCACAAGGTCGAGCTGATCTCGATCGGCAACGGCACCGGCAGCCGCGAGACCGAAAGGCTGGTGGCCGACATGCTGGCTGATATGCCCGCCGGGTCCGGGCCGAAGCCGCTCAAGGTGATCGTCAGCGAGGCCGGCGCCTCGGTCTATTCCGCCTCGGCAACGGCGGCGGCGGAATTTCCCGGCCTCGACGTGTCGCTGCGCGGGGCGGTGTCCATCGCGCGGCGCCTGCAGGATCCGCTCGCCGAATTGGTCAAGATAGAGCCCAAGTCGATCGGCGTCGGCCAGTACCAGCACGACGTCGATCAGTACCGCCTCGGCCGCTCGCTGGAAGCGGTGGTCGAGGATGCGGTAAACGCCGTCGGCGTCGATCTCAACACGGCGTCCGCACCGCTTCTGGCGCGGGTTTCGGGTCTCGGCGCATCGCTGGCCGAGGCGATCGTTGCGCATCGCGATGCCTCCGGCCCGTTCGCCAGCCGCCGCGAACTGTTGAAGGTCTCCCGCCTTGGACCCCGCGCGTTCGAGCAATGCGCCGGCTTCCTGCGCATTCCAAACGGCAGCGAACCCCTCGATGCCTCGGCCGTGCATCCGGAAGCCTATGGCGTTGCCAAGAAGATCGTCGCGGCCTGCGGGCGCGACGTCCGCTCGCTGATGGGCGACAGCGCCGCACTCAAGGCGCTCGATCCGCGCGTCTTCGTCGATGAGCGCTTCGGCGTGCCGACGGTGCGCGACATCCTGGCGGAGCTGGAAAAGCCCGGCCGCGATCCGCGCCCCGGCTTCAAGACCGCGACCTTTGCCGATGGCATCGACGACATCAAGGATCTGAAGCCCGGCATGCAGCTTGAAGGCACTGTCACCAATGTCGCGGCTTTCGGCGCCTTCGTCGATATCGGCGTGCACCAGGATGGGCTGGTGCACGTCTCGCAACTGGCCGATCGGTTCATCAAGGACGCGCATGAGGTGGTCAAGGCCGGCGACGTGGTCAAGGTGCGTGTCGTCGACGTCGATATCAAGCGCAAGCGCATCGGCCTGTCGATGCGCAAGGATGGTGACGGTGGCGCACCGAAGCCGCGCGACAATGGCGGCAGGCCGGTGCCGCGCGCGCCCGCGCCCCAACGCCAGCCGGAGCGGCCGGTGCAGCAGGGCGCGTTCGGCGCCGCTTTGGCCGATGCGTTGAAGCGGAAATAATTTCGCGAGCCGGCTGTGGCAGGTCAGACGCGGCGCTCGACATTGATGATCCATCACCAATGCTCATGGATCGGCGAAGCTATTTCGTTTGATTTTTTCAGGACGGGAGCCGATAAGCCGCGCGTTTCAAGATTTCTGTTTCGATGCATGTCGTTATCCCCAAGCTGCGGAACACCCTCGGGTCAGGCCCGCGGGCAAGCTTTGGGCGACATGCATGAGTTTGGGAGACCGAGGGCCATGGCCGCCGACAAGAACGCATTCGTCTGGGATGATCCTTTCCTGATCGAGGACCAGCTTTCGGAGGACGAGCGCATGGTGCGCGATGGCGCCGCGGCGTTTGCCGCCGACAAGCTCGCTCCGAAGATCGAGGAAGCCTATCTCGAGGAGAAGACCGACGCCGGGATCTTTCGCGAGATGGGCGAGGCCGGACTGCTCGGCATCACCATCCCCGAGGAATATGGCGGGCTCGGCGCCAACTACGTCACCTACGGGCTGGTCGCGCGGGAAGTGGAACGGATCGACTCGGGCTATCGCTCGATGATGAGCGTGCAGTCGTCGCTGGTGATGTATCCGATCCATGCCTATGGCTCGGAAGAGCAGCGCAGGAAATACCTGCCGAAGCTGGCGTCGGGCGAATGGATCGGCTGCTTCGGCCTGACCGAGCCGGATGCCGGCTCCGATCCGGGCGGCATGAAGACGCGGGCCGAGAAGACCGCGAGCGGCTACAGGATCTCCGGCTCGAAAATGTGGATTTCCAACGCGCCGATCGCAGACGTGTTCGTCGTCTGGGCAAAGTTGTCCGACGAAAGTGGGGGCGCGCATGGCAACGAGATTCGCGGCTTTGTCCTGGAAAAGGGCATGAACGGGCTATCGGCGCCGAAGATCGGCGGCAAGCTGTCGCTGCGAGCCTCGATCACCGGCGAAGTGGTGATGGAAGGCGTCGAGGTCGGCGAGGACGCGTTGCTGCCCAATGTCTCGGGTCTCAAGGGACCGTTCGGCTGCCTCAACCGGGCGCGCTACGGAATTTCCTGGGGCGCCATGGGCGCGGCCGAGGATTGCTGGCACCGCGCCCGCCAGTATGGCCTCGACCGCAAGCAGTTCGGCAAGCCGCTGGCCGGTACGCAGCTTTTCCAGAAGAAGCTCGCCGACATGCAGACCGAGATCGCGCTCGGCCTGCAGGGCAGCCTGCGCGTCGGGCGGCTGATGGATGAAGGCAAGATGGCGCCGGAGATGATCTCGCTCGTCAAGCGCAACAATTGCGGCAAGGCGCTCGACATCGCCCGCCAGGCCCGCGACATGCATGGCGGCAATGGCATCCAGATCGGCTACCACGTCATGCGCCACGCCCAGAACCTGGAAACCGTCAACACCTATGAGGGCACGCATGACGTGCATGCGCTGATCCTCGGACGGGCGCAGACCGGGTTGCAGGCATTCTTTTAGGGTTCAGGCTCCGCTTCCAGGATTTCCGTGCCTGGTATCTCCCCTCGCAAAGCGGGAGATCGGCACTTTCGTCGACCATGCCACATTTTGTTCTTGCTTTGTGCCGGCAGCTATGCTAGTAATTCGGATATGGTGCTAATTGGCTCCAACGACCCGCCCGCCGAGGCGGGTTTTTCTTTTCCGCTCTTTTCGACGAAGCATCGCGTGTGCTGCCGATCATCGATATCGGCGGGAAGCGCCCGGTGCTGACCCGCCGGACTTCGGCTCTGCAGCGTTGCAACGTCTTGCCGCCACACTGCGGAATCCCGGGGTCGGCGCTCCGTTTCGTGAGCTATGAAAGCTGCTTGATTTAGGTGCAGCGCAACATCTCTGCTTGGAGAATGGTCAGCATTCGTGTCAGGGTTCAGCGAACTCCTTTTGAAACGCCGACTTCAGGGGCACCATGGCAATTCTGGCAGCCGTCTATCACCTGACCCATTACAAATACGACCGGCCGGTCGTATTAGGCCCGCAAGTCATAAGGTTGCAGCCTGCGCCGCATTCCCGCACCAAGGTGCTCAGCCATTCGCTGAAGGTCGGGCCGGCAAATCACTTCGTCAATCTGCAGCAGGACCCCTACGGCAATTTCCTGGCCCGCTTCGTCTTTCCCGAGCCGGTGACGGAACTGAAGATCGAGGTCGATCTCGTTGCCGACATGACGGTCTACAATCCGTTCGATTTCTTCGTCGAACCGTTGGCCGAGACGTTTCCATTCGAATACCCCGAAGAGATCCGGGACGATCTGACCATCTACCGAACGCCGGAACCGGCGGGGCCGCTGTTGGAGGCATTCCTGAAAACCATCGCGCGCCACCCGACCAACACCGTCAATTTTGTCGTCGACCTCAATGCGCGGCTGCAGCGCGAGATCGCGTATATCGTGCGCATGGAAACCGGCGTCTTCTCGCCCGAGGAAACGCTGGCCGCCGGCAAGGGGTCGTGCCGGGATTCGAGCTGGCTCCTGGTGCAGATACTGAGGAACCTCGGCATCGCTGCGCGCTTCGTCTCCGGCTATCTGATCCAGCTGAAGCCCGACCTCGTCGCTCTTGACGGGCCGCCCGGCACGGCGACCGATTTCACTGACCTCCATGCCTGGTGCGAGGTGTATCTGCCGGGCGCCGGCTGGATCGGCTTCGACCCGACCTCCGGCCTGCTCACCGGCGAAAGCCATGTGCCGCTCGCGGCAACGCCGCATTTCCGCAATGCCGCGCCGATTTCCGGCATGGCGAGCTTCGCCAATGTCGAGTTCGGTTTCGACATGCGGGTCGACCGCATCGCCGAGCATCCGCGCATCACCAAGCCGTTCTCCGACGAGAGCTGGCAGGCGCTCGACGCGCTGGGCGTCGAGGTCGATGCAGCACTCCAGGCCGGCGACGTGCGGCTGACCATGGGCGGCGAGCCGACCTTTGTCTCGATCGACGATTTCGAGGCGGCCGAGTGGAACACGGCAGCCGTCGGGCCGACCAAGCGGGAAAAGGCCGATGCCCTGATCCGCCGGTTGCGCGAGCGCTTCGCGCCGGGCGGCTTCCTGCATTACGGACAGGGCAAATGGTATCCCGGCGAAAGCCTGCCGCGCTGGACCTTCTCGCTCTACTGGCGCACCGACGGCGAGCCGGTGTGGAGCGACCCGTCGCTGATCGCACATGAAAAGAGCGAGGCGGATGTCGGACCGAAGCAGGCCGAAAGCCTGCTGACGGCGATTGCCGACGAACTCGGCATCGAGAAGACGATGGTCAGCGAAGCCTATGAGGATCCCGCCGAATGGCTGCTCAAGGAAGGCAAGCTGCCGGACAACGTCGATCCTTCCAATTCGAAGCTGGAGGACCCCGAGGAGCGCAGCCGCATGGCGCGGGTGTTCGAACGCGGGCTGACCAAGCCGTCGGGCTATGTGCTGCCTGTCCAGCGCTGGAACAGCCAGGCGTCCGGACCGCGCTGGCGCTCAGAGAAGTGGAAGACGCGGCGCGGCCGGCTGTTCCTGGTGCCCGGCGATTCGCCGGTCGGCTACCGCCTGCCGCTTGGTACGCTGCCGTATGTGCCGCCGGCACAGTTTCCCTACATCGTGCCCGTCGATCCATCGCTGCCGCGCGGATCGTTGCCGGCGCGTGAGGCGATCTTGCCCGGTTCTGTTTCTTCGCCGGCTGCGGCCGAACTGGAAGGCGCCGACGAAATGGCGCGACGCCAGCAGGCCGTTTCCTTCACGGCCGCCACCGGCCAGCAGGACCGTGTCGAACAGGAGATCACCGAGATCGGCGGCCGCGGGGTCACGCCGCCATCAGTAGGGCCCCCCGCCCGCCCGGGTGGAGGAGTTAAGAGGCCGCGGTGTTGCGGGGGGCTCTAGA
>NZ_JAMYND010000044.1:0-37695 GCF_040318885.1 Mesorhizobium sp. M0998 | reverse complement strand
GAGGTCGACCTCCATGATCTGCAGCGGCTTTCCGGCGGCAACGGCGACAGCGGCGCGCGTTTTCATCAGGCAATCCTCCCATGACGACCCATAGAGTTTCTCATTCCGCCATTGCTGCGGATGAGACCGCAATACGCTCATTCATCGCCGTATCCCCGCGAAAAGGAATAGGACTAAAGCAGACACGTAAGTCCACTTGCAGGGCTTTGATAAATCTTGTGGCGTCCGCTAAGCTCATTGTGGGCACCTTGAATTCGCGCTGGTCCGGGAACAATCGGACTTTAGTGCAAGAATGGGCAGTTTTATCGATGACGAGCGCGGTGCCAGGCACTCTCGCGGCCTTTTTGTGCTTTTTTTTCCAGACCGCCAACGTTACAGGCGTGATGGCCCAGGAAGTGACGGGCAAGCAACCGGTCGCAGCCGACAGGCCGGAAAAAAACATAGCCGAAATCAGAATAGGTTATTTGCGGGCCTACGCGCCGCAACTGGCGCTTTCGCTGCTGGACCTGCCGCCACGCGACGAAGGTGTCGCCGGCGCCAATGTGGCGATCGGCGACAACAACACGACAGGAAAGTTCCTCAGCCAGAAATTCAGCCTCGACATAGCCGAGGTCAAGCCGGACGCCGACGCGGTTCAGGCGTTCAACGATCTGATTGCCAAAGGTGACCGCTATGTTGTCGCTGACCTCTCGGCCAGGCAATTGCTGTCGATCGCCGACATCGCCCGCGACAAGGGCGTTCTGGTCTTTAATGTGGGTGCCACAGACGACAGCCTGCGCGAGGAAGACTGCCGCATAAACATTTTCCATGTGGCGCCGACACGAAGCATGCTGGCTGACGCGCTGGCGCAGTATCTCGTGGTAAAGAAATGGCCGAATTGGGTGCTGCTCTATGGTTCGCATGAGCGGGATCATCTCTATGCGGCCGCGTTGCGCCGCGCGGCGGCTCGCTTCGGCGGTCAGATCGTCGCCGAGAAGGAGTTCAAAGACACTGGCACGGCGCGCCGCACCGACACCGGCGCCACGCAGATACAGCAGCAGATTTCCGTGTTCACGCAGGATCTGCCGGAGCATGACGTGGTGCTTGTCGCCGATGAGAGCGAGGTGTTCGGAACCTATGTGCCCTACCGCACCTGGACACCGCGGCTGGTCGCTGGCACGGCCGGTCTTGTCGCATCGTCCTGGCATCCCGCGAGCGAGCAATGGGGTGGCATTCAAATGCAAAGCCGTTTCCTGAGGACGACCGGCCGGCGAATGCTGTCCAAGGATATGTCGGCCTGGACGGCGGTGCGGGCGGTGGGCGAAGCCAGCACACGGACCAATGGCGACGATCCGAAGAAGATCAGCGACTACATCCGCTCGGACGATTTCTCGGTCGCCGCCTTCAAGGGACAGAAGCTGACCTTCCGCAAGTGGAACCATCAGCTTCGCCAGCCAATCCTGCTCGGCGACACCAAATCCGTGGTCTCGACATCGCCACAGGAGGGTTATCTCCACCAGATCTCCGAGCTCGATACGCTCGGCGTCGATCAGCCGGAAACGAAATGCGTCCTTAAGTAGAACCAATCGGGAGGAATTTTCGTGCAGAGACGAGCTTGCGCACTCGCCATTCTCGGCTTCATGGCCAATCCGGCGTGGGCTTACACCGTGTATGTCTCCAACGAGAAAGACAATACGATAACGGTCGTCGACACGGCGACCATGCAAGTGGTGAAGACCGTCGAAGTCGGCCAGAGGCCGCGCGGTATCACCATCTCGCATGACGGCAAGTTCATCTATTTGTGCGCCAGCGATGACGATACGATCGAAATCATCGATACCGCGACGCTGCAGATCGTTGGCACGCTGCCATCAGGCCCCGATCCCGAACTGTTCGTGCTTTCGCCCGACGGCAAGACGCTCTACGTCGCCAACGAGGACGACAATCTCGTCACCGCGATCAACGTGGAGAGCAAGCAGGTCATGACCGAGATTCCCGTCGGGGTGGAGCCTGAAGGCATGGCCGTCAGTCCCGATGGCAAAACCATGGTCAACACCTCCGAAACCACCAGCATGGCGCATTTCATCGACACCGGCAGCCATGAGGTGACCGACAACGTCCTGGTCGACACGCGTCCGCGCTTTGCGCAATTCAAGCCCGACGGATCACAGATCTGGGTCAGTGCCGAAATCGGCGGCACCGTCAGCGTCATCGACAGTCTCAAACGCGAGGTGGTGAAGAAGATCCAGTTCGCGATTGCGGGACTGCGGCCCGAAACCATCCAGCCGGTCGGCATCGCAATCAGCGCGGACGGCAAGAAAGCCTATGTCGCGCTCGGCCCAGCGAACCACGTCGCCGTCATCAACACCGAAACCTACGAGGTGGAAAAATACATCCTGGTCGGCCAGCGCGTCTGGCATCTCGACTTCACCCCCGATCAGAAGACGCTGATCACCACCAACGGCAATTCCAACGACATCACCTTCATCGACACGGCGACGGACGAGCCGGTTCAATCGGTTACGGTGGGCCAGCAGCCTTGGGGCGTGGCCATATCGCCCCACTAGACCGCAGCAATGATCAGGGAGGCCGACGTGATGAATATTTGCCGCGGGGATGTTGCAAGTGCACTAGATGACCAGCGCGCCCCGAAGGAGCCAGCGGCATGCAGCATGTGAGGACAAGCGGAGCTGGAGAGGAGGTGGCAGCGCTCGATGTTGCCGGCGTCAGCCATTCCTATGGTCCGAAGCGAGCGCTCCAGGACGTCTCATTCTCGATCGCGCCGGGAACTTTCACCGTTCTGCTCGGCCTCAATGGGGCGGGCAAGACAACTTTGTTCTCACTGATCAGCCATCTTTACGGCACCCGCCGCGGATCGATCCGCATCTTCGGCCATGATGTCAGCCGCGCTTCGGGCGAAGCGCTCAGGCGTGTCGGCATCGTATTCCAGGCACGCACGCTCGACCTCGACCTCAGCGTCCACCAGAACCTCTCCTACCACGCCTCGCTGCATGGCATTGGCGGACACCAAGCCCGGCAGCGCATTGCCGCGCTGCTCGATACAGTCAACATGCAGGGCCGTCAGCATGACAAGGCACGCAGTCTTTCCGGCGGCCAAATGCGGCGCATCGAGATCGCGCGGGCGCTGCTCCACCGCCCTTCCCTGCTGCTGCTCGACGAGGCGACGGTCGGTCTCGACATCCAGTCGCGTGCGGGCATTCTGGCCACCATCCGCAAACTCGTCGAAACCGAGGGCATCGGTGTGCTGTGGGCGACGCATCTGATCGATGAGGTCGAAGACGGCGACCATGTCGTCGTGCTGCGGCAGGGCGACCTGGTTGCCAAGGGTAAGGTGGCCGATGTCGTTGCGACGAGCGGTGCCAGTTCGATCCGCGACGCCTTTTCCAGGCTCAACCGCATCGAAACAAGCGGCATCGCGGAGATGTCGCCATGAGCGCTCCCGCAATGCCCGCAAAAGTCGCCGCCCTCACGCCGGTGAAGTTCGAACAGTTTGGGCTCCGCCACTACCTCGTTTGCCTCAAAGGGATCGTCGTGCGGGAGTGCCTGCGCTTCCTGCATCAGCGCGAGCGCTTCATATCCTCGCTGGTTCGGCCGCTCGTCTGGCTGTTCATTTTTGCCGCCGGATTCCGGCAGGTGCTCGGCGTATCGATCATCCCGCCCTACAAGACCTACGTGCTCTACGAGGTCTACATCACGCCGGGCCTGTGCGGCATGATTCTGCTGTTTTCGGGCATGCAGTCTTCGCTGTCGATGGTCTATGATCGCGAAATGGGCAACATGCGCACCCTGCTGGTCAGCCCCTTCCCGCGTTGGTTTTTACTGATCTCGAAGATGCTCGCCGGTGTCGCCGTGTCGATCGCGCAGGTTTACGCGTTCCTGATCGTTGCCTGGTTCTGGGGCGTCAAAGCGCCGCCGCTTGGCTATCTCACGGTGCTGCCGGCGCTGTTCCTGTCAGGCATGATGCTGTGTGCGCTCGGCATGCTTCTGTCCTCAATGATCAAGCAGCTCGAAAACTTCGCTGGCATCATGAACTTCGTCATCTTTCCCGGCTATTTCGCTTCTCCGGCACTCTATCCCTTGTGGCGTATCCAGGAGGCTAGCCCCCTGCTCTACAAAATCTGCCTCGCCAATCCATTTACTTACGCCGTCGAACTGATCCGCTTCGCCTTCTACGGCCAGGTTGACTGGCTGTCGCTGGGCGTCGTTGCTGGCTGCACGCTGCTGTTCCTTGCCGCCGCCATCATCGCCTACGACCCTTCGCGCGGCCTGATGACCCGCAAACAGGACACGGGAGGAAATGCCTGATGGCGCGAATGATCCATGTTCGCGGTCTGGCTCTGGTCGCCATGCTCGCGCCGGGCGTCAACGCCATGGCGGCAAACACTGAACCGGACTGGCCGTGCATGCAGCGCAAGGTGCCGCAGCTCTCGCTCGGCCAGATCTGGAGCGGACCGGACCTTCCTTCAGCCGCGAAGGACTGGTCGAAGGACCCCACCATCTCCGCCCTGATCGAGGAAGTGGCAGCTCGCCGGATGCCGATTGCGGAAGCTCAAAAGAAGATCAGGGATTTCGCCGCCTCCTTGCCGGCCGAGCACCGTGCACCCAAAATGGCGATGATGGTGCAAGGCATGTTTGACCACCTGGACGCCGAGCGCTCGCAGGTGATCTCCGGCATTTCCCGCTACGCCCACAAGCAGCTCGAAATGGCCGCCGCGTTGCGCAAGGAAGCGTCCGAGGTCGATGCATTGCGGGCAAAGCCGGATGCAGATCCCGAAGAGATCGATCGGCGAACCGAACAGCTGAAATTCGCAACGCGAATTTTCGATGAACGCGTCCAATCACTGACCTACGTCTGTGAAGTGCCGACAATAATCGAGCAGCGGCTTTATCAATTGTCCAAGGCCGTCTCGGAAACGCTCGCCGCGAAGAAATAGAACCTCATTCGATCTTCGCGGCGGATATCATGATCCACGGCCGGGCAGCACGCGCCAGCGCTGAACGACATAACCGGGATGCGTCTCGATCCACTGGGCGACCAGCGATTGCGCCTGCATGAAGGCGGTCCCGGGATTCATCGCCAGGCCGTCCACCATCTGTTCGCGTTGTTCACAGGTCTGCGGCACAGCCGTCAGGCAGACCATCATAACGAGCGTGTAAAGCATTGCCCCTTGTCCCCATCGATCCCGAACCCCATGCCCGGGAGGTTTCCGTGATTCCGACCAGTCTGCAGGGGTCGCACATACAGATCACTTACGTGTGTGAAAGGAACGTGACCCCCGCTCTTTTGCGCCGCAATATAACATAGCGCTAATCTAACGCCAACGACCGCAGGGCGTTCTGCAGAGCAATCGCGTCAGGTTGCGCCGCGCCAATGTGGTGCCGATGTTTCCAGCGTCGATGATTCCGATCTTGACGGGTGTTCGTCGATGTCATCAAACCGGGAGCCCGAGTTGCTTTCGCAGGCTTTTGTCGAATGCGGATGCGGGGACGAAACGGCGCAGGAAACTGACCTGGCGCGCCATTTTTCCAGCAGCATAGCGCCCCTTCGGAGCGGGATCGGTCGCAGCCGCCAAAACGGTCCTGGCCACCACTTCCGGCGCATCGCCTTTTTCCATCGCTTTCCGCACAGCTGCATTCATGCCGGCGCGCGCAGAGTCATAGATATCGAGCAACTGATCCGGCCTGGCGAGATTTTCTTCAAAGGAGGTGCGGGTATAGGCGGGCTCGACCAACACGACGCGAATTCCGAAAGGACGCAGTTCGTGGTCGAGCGATTCGGAGTAGCCCTCAACGGCATGCTTGGTCGACGAATAAAGCGCGAAATAGGGAGCTGGAATGAACCCCTGCACCGAGCTCAAATTGACGATTCTGCCCTTGCCTTGGCGGCGCATTGTCGGCAACACCGCTTTGGTTACTCGCATAACGCCAAAGACGTTCACGTCAAACAACGACTTGGCCTGGGCCATCGAGGACTCCTCCGCGCCACCAAGCAGGCCAATGCCGGCATTATTGACAAGCAGGTCGATGCGCCCGGTCTCGGCCAGCACGTCCTGGACAAGTTTCGCCACCGACGTGTCATCGGTCACGTCACAGGCCAGCATGGTAATGCCATCGGATCGGTCGACGACCGCGCGACGGCTGGTTCCGAACACGCGAAAGCCCGCGTTCTGCAAGGCTTTGGCCGTTGTGTGCCCGATACCGCTGGATGCCCCGGTCACCAGGGCGACGCCTAGATTGGTTTTGTTCATGGAGGTCACTTTTTTCTTCGTTTTGGATTGGCGTGGGAGAAGCACGACAGGTCGGAGCGAAAGGCGTCAATCATGAGCGCCTCCGGTACTCGCGCCGGCCAGATCATCCGTCCAGCGCCGGAACAGCGCGCTGGCATTAACGCCTCCGAAGCCGAAGCCATTGGCGATTGCATAGCCCATCGCCATCGGCCGGGCCCGGTTTGCGACGAAGTCGATCCCGTCGCCGGCCGGATCGGGAGCGCTCAGATTGAGGGTCGGCGGTGCCATCTGATCCCTGAGCGCCAGGATTGCGAAGATTGCTCCGAGCCCGCCGGCGGCTCCGAGCAGGTGTCCGGTCGCCGATTTCGTTGCACTGACAGCTATCGCGAAATCGCGCCCGAACACGCTCTTGATCGCTTCGATCTCACCCAGGTCGCCCACCGGCGTGGAGGTCGCATGGGCATTGAGATGACGAACCTCGCGGGGCGAAATCCCTGCTTGGGCGATTGCGATCTCCATGGCCCGGCGCGCACCGTCGCCGTCCTCGGGACCGGAGGTGACGTGATGAGCATCCGCCGTCGTGCCGTAGCCGACAAGCTCGGCCAGCGGTCTTGCGCCGCGCGCCAGCGCGTGGCTCAATTCCTCGATGACCAGCATGCCGGCTCCTTCGCCCATGACGAAGCCGTCCCGCGACTTGTCGAACGGTCGGGAGGCCTCATCAGGACGGTGATTAAAGGACGTCGAAAGAGAGCGTGCCGCGGCAAACCCACCGAGGCTGACAAGATTCATGCATGCTTCAGTCCCGCCGCACACGGCAATATCGGCCTCGTCGGCGCGGATTAGGCGAGCCGCATCGCCGATCGCCTGAATGCCGGCCGCGCACGCCGTCACGGGTGCACCGAGCGGACCTTTGAAGCCATAGCGGATCGAGACGTGGCCTGCCGCGAGGTTCACCAGGAAGGACGGCACCGTAAAAGGTGATAGACGGCGGACGCCGCGGCGGTCGACCGTGCGCACCGCCTCGGTTATGGCCGGGAACCCGCCGACGCCCGAGGCGATGATCGTGGCCGTGCGCAAGCGATCCGCTTCCGAGACGGGGGCCCATCTTGCTTGGGCGAGCGCTTCTCGTGCCGCGGCCAGCGCAAAGAGAATGAACCGGTCTACCTTGCGCTGATCCTTCGGCGGAAGGATGGCTTCCGGATCGAAACCAGCGTCCGGATCTTCTTCTGTGGAGGGCACCACCCCGCCGACCTTCGCCGGCAGGTCGCATACCACATCATCCGCAAGCCTCCGGATGCCTGAGCGGCCGGCCAGGAGACGCGACCAGGACGCTTCGACATTGGCAGCAAGGGGCGTGACCGCTCCCATGCCTGTGACAACAATCCGTCGCATCTATTTTCCTATCAATTTGGGTGCGCCGCCAGCGCTGCACACGCCGTTCAAGCGCCGGCTGCTTCGCGAACCTGTTCTGTCGCCGCATCCAGAAATGCCTGCGCGAGGTCGGGGTCGTTGACGACGCGCGAAAGGAGCACCGCACCGACCATTGTCGAGAGAATGGCCATGGCCCTGCCATCGAACTCCCCGCCACCGGTCTCAGCAATGAAACGGCCGAGGATCTCGAGATGCTCCTTGATCCCGGCTTCGAACGGCGCTTTCACGTCCTTGCCCTGTCTGGCGGCATCCGAGCCGAGCGCCACGATCGGGCAGCCGTCCATCTTTTCTCCGCGATGGTCCATACTGAGGTAGAACGCGATCACCGCGCCAAACGGATCATCAGGGTTTGCCGCAGTCGCGGCCGACCATCGACGGATGGCGCTCTCCATCGCCCGCCTGGACGCCTGCGCCGCCAGGTCGTCCTTGGATGCGAACTGCTTGTAAAACGCGCCTTGGGTCAGTCCGGCACCCTTCATCAGATCCTTAAGGCCGATACCGTCAAAGCCGCGCTCCCGAAAAAGGCGGCTTGCCACGTTGATGACGGTTTCTCGGTTTTCCGCTGCCTGGGTACGACTTACGCGCATTGTTGACCTCTTTTTTAGATTGCGTTCGTAATCTATAGCCTATATAGAGTTCGAACGCAATCTAAAAAGGAGATGCGAAATGATCCGCAAAACCCTGAGCGCATCGCCCCTGGCCGCGCTGTTTCTTGCGACCCCGGCTTTTGCCGAGGAAGCCACCATCGGACGCCCGATCGAGGGCGGCAGCCTGCACAAGGGACACCTTGACATGGTTGTCTACTACGTCCCGGTCGACGACGGCCTCCTGGAGGTCACCGCCACCTTCGCGCCGAAGACCGGGGGTGATCCGCTGCGCGTCGTCATGGGTCTCGCCGACGATGACTCCGTGGCCTTTTCCATGCCGGGCCACCGAGGCTCGCTCTACGCGTTCTCAAGGTCCGGGGATGAGGTGACGGTGTCGACCGAGACTGACATGCGTCTGCGAGCCGACGCGACAATACGCTGAGCCAGAGTTCGGACTGCAGCCGGCGTGCTGCTGGCCATGGGCTCTCGCATCCGCTCGGCTCGCCACACGGTGCCTCGATCACGCCATCGAATAAGTTTGGGGAGAGGTCAAATGCTATACAGTTATTTTGTCGAGAAATCGATCCGAGAGAGCTTCGACCACGTCAACAACCATCGCTGGGATGAGGCGGTGAAGGCACTCGCGCTGCATGTCCATCACCGCGTTTCGGGCGTTCACGCGCTTGGTGGTGAGCGCCACGACAAAGAAGCCATGCGCCGCTGGTTTGAGCGCCTCGGCCGCGTCCTGCCCAATCTCCATCTCACGGTCAACCACATCTGGGTGAAGGGCTGGCCGTGGCATACCACCGTGTTTGCCCAGTGGGACGGCACCGCAACGCTGCTCAATGGCGACGCGTCGTACGTCAACCGTGGTCTCCACGTGTTCACCCTGCGGTGGGGCAGAGTCTATGCACTTGAGGAATTTTACGATTCACAAGCAGCGGCCCGCGGTCTTGCCGCCCAAGCGGCAGCTGGCCTCGAAGAAGCTGTCGCCGAACCAATTGTAAGCTAGCAGACGCTCAATCAAAGCCCACCGTTCCGTGAACGCGGGGCCGCTACCCCGTGGCCCCAGCGCTGGAGGGCGGTCGCCTCGCTCCGCAAATGCGTGCCACCAGCGATGCCTCCCTATCCTCGGCTCGTGGACGTCGGTCTGGAGATCACAGCCGATCAGCCGCTGATATGCACCATCGTTTGTCTGAAACGTTTGCCTGGACCGCGCGCCCTAAGTTGCGCGACGTTTGGTGTTCGGCTCCTCGTGCGGATAGAGCTTGCCGAACAGTGGCAGGTACATCGCGCCCTTGCGCATCAGAAAATCGTGGAAGGTCGCCATCGCCGGCGAGATCGCGTGATCGCTGCGCATCACCGAAAACCATTGCCGGCGGATCGGCATGCCGACAACGTCGAGGATAACCAGCCGGCCGGCTTCGGTTTCGGCAGCGATGGTGTGGGCAGAGATGAAGGCGATGCCGAGCCCGGCCATCACCGCCTGCTTGATGGTCTCGTTCGAGTCCATCTCGACGCCGAGATCGTCGATGCGGCCGGGCACGTCGCTCAGGAATATTTCCAGTGAGATGCGCGTTCCGGAGCCGGGCTCGCGAATGAGGAAATGCTCCTCGGCGATCCGCTCCTTGGAAATGTCGCGTGCCGACGCCAGCGGGTGATCGGGCGGTGCAATGATGACCAGCGGGTGATCGCCGAAGACCGAGGCACGCACCGGGACTTCCTTGGCCGGGCGTCCCATCAGCGCGATATCGATGTCGTGGTTCTTCAGATTGTCGATCGTCTCGGCGCGGTTGCCGATGGCAAGGCGCATGTCGATATCGGGATGTTCCTTCATGAAGGCGGCCATCAGCCGCGGCGCGAAATATTTGGCCGTGGAAACGACGCCGAGCCGCAAGCTGCCGGCGCGCACGCCCTTGATCGCATCCATCTTGTCTTCGAGCAGACGAAGCCGCTCCTCGATGGCCTGTGCCGTCTCGACGAAGGCCAGACCTGCGGCAGTGGGACGCATGCCGTCCGACGTCCGGTCGAACAAGGCCAGTTGGAACTCCTCCTCCACTTGCCGCAACTGGATCGTCACCGCTGGAGGAGACAGCCCTAACACCTTGGCCGCGCTGACGATTTTTCCGTGGCTGATGATTGCCAGAACGGTCTTGAACTGCTTGAGCGTGAGGTTTCTCATATGGCATACTAAAATTTTTTTACTGCCTGAGTAAAGTTATTGAATTTTACTTATCCAGCGTCGTTTGTTCTCCTTTCCCAATCCGGCCGACCCGAGGAGAGGCGGCTGGATGGGGAGGTTACGATGCCAGCGGCAACGCTCGACGCTTTTCTGAACTCCTATCTTGGCGAGCCGGACGAACTGCGCTCCGCCGTCGTGGCGACCATCCGTCAGCTGACGCAGGCGGCCACCACGATCCGCAACACCATCAATCAAGGGGTGCTCGGCACCGCCTTTGCGGGAACCCGCGGCGCCAATGCTGACGGCGACATCCAGAAGGATCTCGATGTCTTCGCCGATGATATCTTCCTCGACGCCATGCGCCACGCTCCGGTCGCGCTCTACGCTTCCGAGGAACTGGAGCAGCCGGTGCTGCTCGACAGGCAAGAGCCTCTTGCCATCGCCATCGACCCGCTCGATGGCTCTTCCAACATCGACACCAACGTGTCGATCGGAACGGTCTTCTCGCTTCTCCCTGCAACTGGCGCGCCGGATGGGAATCCGGCCGCCTCGTTTTTGCAGGCAGGGGTGAACCAGCTGGGCGCCGGTTTCTTCATCTACGGGCCGCAGCTGGCGCTGGTTCTGTCGCTCGGCAGCGGCACCCATGTCTTCGTTCTCTCGACCAGGCTCGGCACCTTCGTCCAGGCCTACGAGAGCCGGATCATCCCACAGCGAACCCAGGAGTTCGCCATCAACGCCGCCAACTACCGGCACTGGGACGAGGCGGTGCGGCTCTACATCGATGACTGCCTTGAAGGCACCGAAGGCCCACGCGAGAAGGACTTCAACATGCGCTGGATCGCCTCTGTGGTTGCGGACTGCTACCGCATATTGATGCGAGGCGGCGTATTCCTGTATCCAGGCGACAAGCGCAAGGGCTACAGGCAGGGGCGACTTCGCCTCGTCTATGAGGCAAACCCGATCGCCTATCTCGTCGAACAGGCGGGCGGTGCCGCCACCGATACGATGACCCGCATCCTCGAAATCGAACCCGAGAGCCTGCACCAGCGCGTGCCCATGGTTTTCGGATCGGCGCGGGAAGTCGCGCGCATCACCCGCTACCACACCGAGCCGAGTGCCATCGGCGAGCGCGCGCCGCTGTTCAGCCGCCGCGGCCTTTTCAGGGCCTGAAGACCATGTCGGCAAAGCACCCCATCATTACCATCACCGGGTCGTCGGGCGCAGGCACCACCTCTGTCAAGCGCATCTTCGAATTGATCTTCCGGCGCGAGAACATCGGGGCCGCCTTCATCGAAGGCGATGCTTTCCATCGCTACGACCGCGCCACGATGAAGGCGAAGGTGGCCGAGGAGGAAAAGGCGGGCAATCCGAACTTCACCCACTTCCACGCCGAGGCCAATGAACTGGCAATCCTCGAAGAGGTATTCGAGGAATATGGCCGCCGGGGAACCGGAAAGACCCGCACATACATCCATGATGAGGATGAGGAGAAGCAGTACGGCACGCCGCCGGGACATTTCACCGAATGGCGCGAATTTCCGCCGAGCGACCTGCTCTTCTACGAGGGCCTGCATGGCTGCGTCGTCACCGACAAGATCAACCTGGCCAGGCACGCGGATCTCAAGATCGGCGTGGTGCCGGTCATAAATCTCGAATGGATCCAGAAGATCCATCGCGACCGCGCAACGCGCGGCTATTCCACCGAGGCGGTGATGGACGTGATCCTGCGCCGTATGCCGGACTATGTCCGCTACATCGTCCCGCAGTTTTCGCAGACCGCCATCAACTTCCAGCGCGTGCCGATCGTCGACACGTCCAATCCATTCATCGCGCGCTGGATTCCGACGCCCGACGAATCGATGCTGGTTATCCGCTTCGCCAATCCCCGCGGCATCGATTTCCCCTACCTGCTTTCGATGATCCACGACTCGTTCATGTCGCGGCCGAATTCCATAGTGGTGCCCGGCAACAAGCTCGACCTTGCCATGCAGCTGATCCTGACGCCGCTCATCCTGCAATTGATCGAACGCAAGAACCGTGTGTCGTGAGGAGGACGCCATGAACAGCCAGGCAGCAGCACTGAAGCCCGTCGCCGCCGTCTCGGAGCGCGACATGGCCAACGCCATTCGCGCACTGGCGATGGACAGCGTCCAAAAGGCCAATTCCGGTCATCCGGGCATGCCGATGGGCATGGCCGATGTCGCGACGGTGCTGTTCAGCCGCTTCATCAACATCGATCCGTCGGCCCCCAACTGGCCCGATCGTGACCGCTTCGTGCTGTCGGCCGGGCACGGCTCGATGCTGCAGTATGCGCTGCATTACCTGCTCGGCTACGAAGACATGCCGATCGAAGAATTGCAGCGGTTTCGCCAGCTGGGCAGCCGCACCGCCGGACATCCGGAATATGGCCATGCGCTTGGCATCGAGACGACGACCGGCCCGCTTGGACAAGGCATTTCGACCGCTGTCGGCATGGCGCTGGCGGAGCGCATGCTGGCGGTCCGCCACGGCGCCGATCTCGTCGACCATTTCACCTACGCAATCGCCGGCGACGGCTGCCTGCAGGAAGGCATCAGCCACGAGGCGATCGATCTTGCCGGTCACCTGAAGCTCTCCCGGCTGATCGTCTTTTGGGACGACAATGCGATCTCGATCGACGGGCCCACTTCCCTGTCGACATCGATGGACCAGCCGGCGCGGTTCAAAGCCGCTGGATGGCATGTCCAGTCGGTGAACGGCCACGACACCGAAACCGTTGCGGCGGCAATCGAAGCGGCTCAGCAATCGGACCAGCCGTCTCTGATCGCCTGCCGCACGGTGATCGGCAAGGGCGCGCCAAATCTGGGTGGTTCGGAAAAGACGCATGGCGCGCCGCTGGGCGATGCGGAGATCGCCGCGACGCGCGAAAACATCGGCTGGGCCTTCGCGCCGTTCGAGGTGCCGGACGATATCCTTTTCGCCTGGCGCGAGGTTGCCGGCCGCGGTCAAGCGGCACGCCGCGCCTGGGAGCAGCGGCTTGCCGCCTCGCCACGGCGGCAGGCCTTCGAGAGCGCGCTCGCCGGCGCCCTGCCCGACGCGGTCTTCGAAGCACTTGGCGCTTTCCGCAAGGAGCATGTCGGGAAGGCGACCAAGGTTGCAACGCGAAAAGCCTCGGAAATGGCACTCGCTGCGATCAATGGCGCAACCGAACTGACGGTCGGCGGGTCCGCTGATCTGACGCATTCGAACCTGACGATCACCAAGGGTATGAGCCGCATCGCGCCGGGCGATTACGCAGGCCGCTACATCCACTATGGAATCCGCGAGCACGGCATGGCCGCAGCCATGAACGGCATCGCACTGCATGGCGGCTTCGTGCCTTATGGCGGCACGTTCCTGTGCTTCGCCGACTATGCGCGCGGCGCGATGCGGCTCTCGGCGCTCATGGGCCAGCGCGTCATCTATGTGATGACGCATGATTCCATCGGTCTCGGCGAGGACGGCCCGACCCACCAGCCGGTCGAGCACCTGGCGATGCTGCGGGCGACGCCAAACCTCAACGTCTTCCGCCCGGCCGACATCATCGAAACGGCGGAGTGCTGGGAACTGGCGCTGAGAAGCGAGAAGCGGCCGAGCGTGCTGGTGCTCTCGCGCCAGAACCTGCCGATGCTGCGCCAAGCACCTTGCGACGAGACACACAGCGACGAGAACCGGTCGAGCCGGGGCGCCTACATCCTGCGCGAGCCAGTCGGGCAGCGCGCGGTGACGCTGATCGCCACCGGCTCGGAGGTCGAGATCGCGGTTGCCGCCGCCGAACGGCTGGAGACCGAGCACGGCGTCGCCGCCGCGGTTGTCTCGATGCCGTGCTGGGAGCTTTTCGAGGAGCAGGACGCCGGCACCCGCAAGGCCGTCCTCGGCTCGGCGCCCCGCATTGCCATCGAAGCCGCAGCACGGCTCGGCTGGGACCGCTGGATCGGCGACACCGGCACTTTCGTCGGCATGGCCGGTTTCGGCGCCAGCGCCCCTGCCCCGGATCTCTACCGGCATTTCGACATCACGCCCGAAGCCGTCGCGGCAGCGGCGCTGAAGCTCATCATCTAGGAGAAACCGACAATGGCCCGCATCACCCTTCGCCAGCTTCTCGACCATGCCGCCGAGCACGGCTACGGGGTGCCGGCATTCAACATCAACAACATGGAACAGGGCCTCGCCATCATGGAGGCCGCCAGGGCCTGCGATGCGCCGGTTATCATCCAGGCCTCACGCGGCGCCCGTTCCTATGCCAATGACATCATGCTGGCCAAAATGATGGAGGCGTTGACCGAAATCCATCCGGCCATTCCGCTCTGCATCCATCAGGATCACGGCAACAACGAAGCCACCTGCCTGTCGGCGATCCGCCACGGCTTCACCTCGGTGATGATGGACGGATCGCTGATGGCGGATGCCAAGACACCGGCGAGCTACGATTACAACGTCGCCATCACCGAACGTGTCGCACGCATGGCGCATTGGGTCGGCGCTTCGGTCGAAGGCGAGCTCGGCGTGCTCGGCTCGCTGGAGACCGGCCAGGGCGAGGCCGAGGACGGGCACGGCGCCGAAGGTGCGCTTTCCCATGACCAGCTTTTGACCGATCCCGATCAGGCGGTCGACTTCGTCACCGCCACCCGGGTCGACGCACTGGCGATCGCCTGCGGTACCTCCCACGGCGCCTATAAATTCAGCCGCAAGCCCGACGGCGGCATCCTGGCCATGCAGGTGATCGAGGCGATTCACGAAAAGCTGCCCAACACGCATCTGGTCATGCACGGGTCTTCCTCCGTGCCGCAGGAACTGCAGGACATCATCAACAACTATGGCGGCGAGATGCCGCAGACCTTTGGCGTCCCGGTCGAGGAAATCGAGCGCGGCATCCGCTACGGCGTGCGCAAGGTCAACATCGACACCGATTGCCGAATGGCCATGGCCGGGCAGTTCCGCCGCGTTGCGACGGAGGACCCGCGCGAATTCGATCCGCGTAAATTCCTGAAACCCGCCATGGACGCGCTGCGCGACCTTTGCCGCGATCGGTTCGAACGCTTCGGCACCGCAGGCCACGCGTCGAAGATCAGGGTGATCGCCATGGATGAGATGGCGAAACGTTACGCCGCAGGAAAGCTCGACCCCCATATCGCAACCGCGAAAGCCGCCTGAGCGGCAAACAGGAGACCTGCCATGAACAAGATCGACATGCCCTCAGCAGGCACGCTCAAGGAAGGCAAGGAACGCTACAGGTCGGGCGTCATCCCCTACAAGAAGATGGGCTACTGGGAGCCGGACTACCGGCCCAAGGAGACCGACCTGATCGCCATGTTTCGGATCACGCCGCAGCCCGGCGTCGACCACGAGGAGGCGGCCGCCGCCATCGCCGGCGAATCCTCTACCGCGACATGGACCGTGGTGTGGACCGACAGGCTGACCGCCTGCGAGCTCTACCGCGCCAAGGCATTCAAATCCGAGCCGGTGCCGAACACAGGTCCAGGCACCAGGATCGAGCAACAGTACTTCGCCTATATCGCCTACGACCTCGACCTGTTCGAGCCCGGCTCCATCGCCAACCTGACTGCATCGATCATCGGCAACGTGTTTGGCTTCAAGGCCGTCAAGGCCTTGCGGCTCGAGGACATGCGCGTCCCGGTGGCTTACCTCAAGACCTTCCAGGGCCCGGCGACCGGCATCGTGGTGGAACGCGAGCGGCTCGACAAGTTCGGCCGGCCGCTGCTCGGCGCGACGACGAAGCCGAAGCTTGGCCTGTCCGGCCGCAACTACGGCCGCGTCGTCTACGAGGCGCTGAAGGGGGGCCTCGACTTCGTCAAGGATGACGAGAACATCAACTCACAGCCCTTCATGCATTGGCGCGACCGCTTCCTCTACTGCATGGAGGCTGTGAACAAGGCTTCGGCCGCCACCGGCGAAGTCAAGGGCCATTATCTCAACGTCACCGCCGGCACGATGGAGGACATGTACGAGCGCGCCGAATTTGCAAAACAGCTTGGCTCCTGCATCGTCATGATCGACCTCGTCATTGGCTACACGGCGATCCAGTCGATGGCCAAGTGGGCACGCCGCAACGACATGATCCTGCACCTCCACCGGGCCGGCAACTCGACCTATTCGCGCCAGAAGAACCACGGCATGAATTTTCGCGTCATCTGCAAATGGATGCGGATGGCCGGCGTCGATCACATCCATGCCGGCACGGTGGTCGGCAAGCTGGAAGGCGACCCGCTTATGATCAAGGGGTTTTATGACACGCTGCGCGAGGAGCGCACGCCGCAGAACCTCGAAACCGGGCTGTTCTTCGATCAGGACTGGGCCTCGCTCAACAAGGTGATGCCCGTCGCCTCCGGCGGCATCCATGCCGGCCAGATGCACCAGTTGATCCATTATCTCGGCGAGGACGTCATCCTGCAGTTCGGCGGCGGCACGATCGGCCATCCGGACGGCATCCAGGCCGGCGCGACGGCCAATCGCGTCGCGTTGGAGGCGATGATCCTCGCCCGCAACGAGGGCCGCGACTATCTGCGCGAAGGAACCAAAATCCTCGAACAGGCGGCCAGATGGTGCACGCCGCTCAAGGCGGCCCTGGAGACGTGGAAGGACGTCACCTTCAACTACGAATCGACCGACACGGCCGACTTCGTGCCGACCGCAACGCCGAGCTTCTAGACGAAAGGAACCGTCGCCATGATGACCAATCCCGGAAACAAGGTCACGCAGGGACAGTTTTCGTTCCTGCCCGAGCTAACCGATGAGCAGATTTCGGCGCAGATCAAATACGCACTGAAAAACCACTGGGCGGTCAGCGTCGAGTACACGGACGATCCACATCCGCGAAACACCTATTGGGAAATGTACGGCAACCCGATGTTCGACCTGAGGGACCCGGCGGGCATCCTGCTTGAAGTCAACAATTGCCGGAGAGCTATGCCCAACATGTATGTCCGGGTCACCGCCTTCGATTCGACCAAGGGCTGGGAAGCACCGCGCATGTCATTCATCGTCAACCGGCCACCCAATGAACCCGGGTTCCGGCTGCTGCGCCAAGAGCGTGACGGCCGCAGTCAGGGCTATTCGATCGTGCCTTATGCGACCGACAGGCCCGAAGGCGAACGGAGCTAGGCGAACCATGCTGGACGCGATAGCTAAGAGCGCTGCCGCGCAGGGCGAATCGGTTGATCTACAGGCCGAGTTCGAGGCGTCCAACATCGAGGAGGTGATGGACAGGCTCGACCGCGAACTCGTCGGCCTGAAGCCCGTCAAGACCCGCATCCGCGAGATCGCGGCGCTGCTTCTGGTCGACCGGCTTCGCCGCAAGTTCGGGCTGACCTCGGGCGCGCCGACGCTGCACATGAACTTTACGGGGAATCCCGGTACCGGAAAGACCACCGTGGCGCTCAGAATGGCCGAAATCCTGCATCGTCTCGGCTATGTCCGCGAAGGCCACATGGTCGCGGTGACGCGCGACGATCTCGTCGGCCAGTATGTGGGCCACACCGCGCCCAAAACCCGCGAAGTGATCAAGCGCGCCATGGGCGGGGTGCTTTTCATCGACGAGGCCTACTATCTCTACAAGCCCGAGAACGAACGCGACTACGGCCAGGAATCGATCGAAATCCTGCTGCAATGCATGGAAAACAACCGTGACGATCTGGTTGTGATTCTTGCCGGCTACAAGGACAAGATGGACCGCTTCTTCGACAGCAATCCCGGCATGCGCTCGCGCATCGCCAATCACCTCGATTTTCCGGACTACGGCGTCAGCGAACTCAAATCAATCGCCGAGATCATGCTGGCGGAACAGAATTACCGTCTCAGCGAAGCGGCGGCCAAGGCGCTCGAAGAGTATCTCCCGATCCGCATGCGGCTGCCGCATTTCTCCAACGCCCGCTCCGTTCGCAATAGCCTCGACCGGGCGCGGCTTCGCCAGGCCGGCCGGCTTTTCGCATCGCGCGACCGGGCGTTGACGAAAATCGATCTTATCACCATCGAGGAATCCGATATTCGCGGCAGCCGCGTGTTCGCGGAAGGTAAGCTCGAAGGCGAACCGGAGACGAAGGCGCGCTGACAAGATGACGGCGATTGGTGTGCAGCGACCGGAAACGGACGACAGAATGGGAGCCGACGACCATGGATAGCAAGACAATCATCGCGCCCTCGGTGCTTTCCGCGGACTTCTCGCGGCTCGGCGACGAGGTCGAAGCGGTCGTCCGGGCGGGTGCCGATTGGATCCATCTCGATGTGATGGATGGCCATTTCGTGCCCAACATCACCTTCGGTCCGCCGGTGGTCAAGGCGATCCGTAATCGAACGGACAAGGTCTTCGACTGCCACCTGATGATCGCGCCGGCCGACGCCTATCTCGGCGCCTTCGCCGATGCCGGCTGCGACATCATTACGGTGCATGCCGAGGCCGGACCGCATCTCGACCGTTCGCTGCAGGCAATCAGGAATCTCGGCAAGAAGGCCGGCGTGTCGCTGAACCCGTCAACGCCGGAAAGCGTCATCGAATATGTACTTGACCGGCTCGATCTGGTGCTTCTGATGACGGTCAATCCGGGCTTCGGCGGCCAGGCCTTCATCGCGGCGGTCGTCGACAAGGTCAGGCGGGTCAAGGCGCTGGTCGGCCATCGTCCGATCGACATAGAGATCGACGGCGGCGTCACGCCCGAAACCGCTCCGCTGGTCACCGCGGCCGGCGCCAATGTGCTGGTCGCCGGCTCGGCCATCTTTAAGGGCGGCACCGAGGCGGCTTATCGCGCCAATATCGGCGCCATCAGGCAGGCGGCCGACGGGGCGATCCGGAAAGCGGCGTAAACCCTTTCATCGGAGGGCAAACATTTCATCGGAGGAAAACTTGGCGGCAATCCCACCTGTCTGCGATTTCGGCTGGCGAGCCATCGACGCCGTTTTGCCAGGCGTCGACGGCACATCGCATTCGATCTTAAGCCACGCCGGCCCGAACGGGCTGGTGGTGGCCTTCATCTGCAACCACTGCCCCTATGTGAAGGCGGTGATTTCACGCATGGTGCGCGACGCCAATGGCCTCAAGGCCGAAGGCATCGGCTTTGTCGCGATCAACTCCAATGATAGCGACGCCTATCCAGATGATTCCTTCGACAACATGAAGCTCTTTGCCAGGACGAACGGCCTCACTTTCCCCTATCTCCATGACGAGCACCAGACGGTGGCGCGTGCCTACGGAGCCGTTTGCACCCCGGATTTCTTCGGGCTCAACAGCGAGTTGACGCTGCAATACCGCGGCCGGCTGGACGCGTCGCGACGCGACGCCGAATCGCCCAGGCTGAGGCGCGACCTGTTCGAGGCGATGAAGCAGGTTGCCCGAACCGGCGACGGACCGCTTGACCAGATCGCTTCGATCGGCTGTTCGATCAAGTGGAAGGATGCTGCATGAACGTCGGCGCAGTCAGGCCGTTTCGCTCGCCCAAGGCGATCCTGTTCGACCTCGACGGCACACTGGTCGATTCGGCGCCTGATATAGCGGCCGCCGTCAACGAATTGCTGGCCGGCCACGATCTGCCGCCGCTGCGGCTGGATCAGGTCAAGGCCATGATCGGCGGCGGCATCAGGAAACTGGTCGAACGAGCCTTCGCGGCTTCCGGCACGCCGCTCCTCGGCAGCGCGCTCGATGAGGCCAACCGCGTCATGGCGCCGATCTATCGCAGGCATCTGACCGGCCGCACGGGGCTGATGCCTGGCGTCAGGGAGGTTCTCACGCACTTGCATTTGAGCGGAATAGCCATGGCCGTGGTGACCAACAAGCCGCAGCTGGCGGCGCGGGAAATACTGCTGCATTTTCGGCTGACGGAATATCTCGGCGCGATCGTCGGCGGAGACGCGGTGACATACTTGAAACCGGCGCCAGACGCGCTGTTGCTGGCGCTCGACCTGCTTCAGGTCGAACCTCGTGACACGCTGATGGTCGGAGACAGCAGCGCCGACGTGGCCGCCGCCCGCGCCGCCGGCATGGCCGTCATTCTGCTGCGTGGCGGATACAGCCAAATTCCCGTTGAAGAGCTTGGCGCCGACCTCGTTTGCGACAGCCTGTTCGATCTGTCGTCCGCGATGCAGAGGCTGCAAGACGCTGCATGACCCCAAGCGCAGCCCAGCCAACGCCGGCCGAGCGCAGTCCGACGGCCGGCAGTACCGCGTTATTTTGAGAATTGTTTCAGATAAGCAATGACGTTGGCGATGTCCTCGTCCTTCTTGAGGCCGACAAACGCCATCTTGGTTCCTTTGACCATCGCCCTGGGATCGCGAAGGTAGGTCGTCAGCGTGGCCTCATCCCATTTGACACCGGACTTGCCGGCCTCGGTCATGGCCTTGGAATAGCTGAACCCCGGATGCGTCCCGGCCGTTCGGCCGATAACGCCGTTCAAGGACGGGCCGACCTTGTTCTGGTCCTTGTCTGCGACGTGGCAGACCTTGCATTTGGCGAAGACCTTCTCACCCGCCGCGGCATCCTGTGCCTGAGACTGGGCAGTGACAAAGGTGGCGACGGACACGGCGGCGAAAAAAGCGACTGCGCGCATGGCATTTCCTCATTGATCGTGTGAGTGCCCGGGACACTTTACGCGTGTCGATGCCTTGATCGCCGGCATTCGTTTTAAAGCGGGAGAGCGAACCATTCGTCCTTCCTCCCCGGACTGGCAGCACCTGCACGCCTCGAAAAGCTAGACTGCCGATGAAGGAAGTCAATCGTACAAAGGTCCTGTTTCGTTTCCCGACTGCGCGAAGGGAAGTGTGTAGCGACACGCGGTCCACATCATTGACGCCTGTTGGCCGAACGCGTAGCCTCACTCCAACCGGTTTGCTGTTTGGGCACCTTCAGGAATCCGCGCAACTCCAAAGCACGAACTCTGGAGAGTTCGCCGCGCAGGCGACGATAAGTGCCAAATGGACATGGTCGATCTCATATTAACGGTGTGCCTTAGCGCCAATCCGGGCAATTGCCGAGATGAACATCTCTATTTCGAGAGCCGCGGCTCTCTGTTCCAATGCATGTTCCTGGCGCCCGCCGAGATCGCAAAATGGTCTCAGGAACATCCGAGTCTCAAGGTCGTGCGCTGGAAATGTGCCGTTCCGAGCAAGGAACGAGCGATTTGATCGACATTCCTGGTTCGTCGATGGCCCTGAAAGAGGAGACGCCATGATGATTTCGCGGCGTACGACGCTGCGCTTGGCGGCTCTGGGGGCCATCCTCGCCTCAAGGCCGGTTGCTGTCTTTGCGGCCGCTAAGGTCCGAATTGGTGTCCTGAAGTTCGGCACCGTGAGCTGGGAACTCGATACGCTGAAACGCCACAAGCTCGACGAGACCAACAGGATCGATCTGGAAATTGTCTACTTCGCCGGGGAGGATGCGACCAACGTCGCGCTGCTGGCCGGCGCGATCGACATGATCGTGACCGACTGGCTGTGGGTCTCGCGCCAGCGCTCCGAGGGCGGCGACCTTACATTGGCCCCTTATTCGACCGCCGTGGGGGCAATCATGGTGAAGGAGGAATCGCCTATCCGGACGCTCGCCGACCTCAAGGGAAAGAAAATCGGTGTCGCCGGCGGCCCGCTCGACAAGAGCTGGCTACTGGTCCAGGCGCTGGCCAGACGCGAGCACGGCCTCGACCTGCCGACAGCCTGTGACGTCGTCTTTGGCGCGCCGCCGCTGATTTCTGAAAAGGCGATGCAGGGCGAACTCGATGCCGTGCTCAATTTTTGGCATTTCTGCGCCCGGCTCGAGGCCAATGGCTTTCGCCGGTTGATCGGTGCGGATGACGCGACGAAAGCGCTTGGTGCCTCGGGCCCCGTGTCGGCACTCGGCTACGTCTTCCACGACCAATGGGCGAGCGACGATCCGGATGCCGCCCGGGGGTTTTTGAAGGCATCCAAGCAGGCCAAGGACTTGCTGGCCAAATCCGATGATGAATGGCTGCGCCTGGCGCCGCTCATTCGCGCAGAAGGCAAGGAGCTGGAAAAGCTGCGCGACCGCTATCGCCAGGGCATCCCCAGACGGCCGGTCGCCGAAGAAGCGGCCGATGCGGGCAAACTCTATCACGTGCTGGCCGCGATAGGCGGCGAGAAGCTGGTTGGCAGGGCGCCCGAGATGGCGCCCGGCACGTTCTGGCCGGAACTCGCGAAATGACCGCAACGGAAGACAAGTCGCGTCCATCCGGCTTTGCGACGGCGCTGACACCGGTGCTGACGGTAGCGGTTTCCCTGCTGGGACTTTGCCTGCTGTGGAGCCTCGCGGCCAATCTGTGGCAAAGCCGAGCTTTCCCCTCACCAGGGCAGGTCTGGCAGGTGCTGCTCAGGGAAGCGGCGAGCGGCGACCTTTTTTATCACCTTGGCGCGACGCTCGGACGGGTTGCTGCGGCGTACGTCGTCGCAATGATTATCGGCTCGGTCATCGGCGTCATCCTCGGCAGCCACCGCGGTGCGGACCGGTTCTTCAGTCCATGGGTGGTCCTGTTTCTCAACATTCCCGCGCTGGTGGTCATCGTGCTCGCCTATATCTGGTTCGGCCTCAACGAGGCGGCGGCGATTGGCGCAGTTGCCGTGAACAAGATCCCGAATGTCGTGGTGACGATGCGCGAAGGCGCCAGGGCGTTTGATCCGCGTTATGCCGAAATGGCCGCCGTCTACCGCTTCGCCCCACTCGAGCGCGTCCGCCATGTCCTGCTGCCGCAACTGCAGCCCTATTTTGCCGCGGCCTCGCGGTCCGGCATCGCCCTCATATGGAAGATCGTCCTGGTGGTCGAACTGCTCGGCCGCTCCAATGGCGTCGGTTTCCAGATCTATCTCTATTTCCAGCTCTTCGACGTCGCCGCCATTCTTGCGTACACGCTGGCTTTCGTGGCGGTGATGCTTGTCATCGAACTTCTCCTGGTGCAGCCCATTGAACGACATGCAACCCGTTGGCGCCGCCGTCCCGCTTAGGGTCGACATCGCCGAAAAGACCTTCAGGTCCGCGCAAGGCGTGTCGATCACGGCGCTTCAGGGTCTGTCCTTCGAGGTCCGGCAGGGCGAATTCGCTTGTCTGCTTGGGCCGTCGGGCTGCGGCAAGACCACGACGTTGCGCATCCTGCTTGGACTGGACAAAGACTTTTCCGGCTCTTTCCAACTGCCGCAAGGCGGCTCGAACCGCATCGCCGCCGTGTTCCAGGAGCCGACTTTGCTGCCGTGGCGGACGGTGGAGCAGAATGTCAGGCTGGCGCTGCCGAAAAGCCTAAGAGCGAAGAGTCTCGACGAGCTGTTTGACACTCTCGGCCTCGCCGGCGTGCGCTCGCTCTATCCGGCGGAGCTTTCGCTCGGCCTTGCGCGCAGGGCAGCGCTTGCCAGGGCTTTCGCCACCGAACCGGCGGTGCTTTTCCTGGACGAACCCTTTGCCTCCCTCGACGAACAGACCGCCGAGCGGCCTCGGCAATTGCTTTTGACCGTCTGGTCGGCGCGGCCTACGACCGCCTTGATGGTCACGCACAATCTGCGCGAGGCGCTGATGCTGTCGGACCGCATCATCGTGCTTGCGCAGCGCCCAGCCCACGTGCTCGGCATGTTCGACGTAAGAGTGCCGCGGCAGCATCGCAATCCACAGGTGATCAGCGACCTTTTGCAGTCGTTCCAGCAAAAATTTCCGGGTGTGGCCTGATCGCCTTACGGCTCGAATGCGGATTGCAAGGTATTTCGCAGCCAATGGCCATAGAAACGGCGGGACTGTGAGGCGCACGGCCACGCGTGCCTGTTCCGCCTGACTAAAAGCAACGTACGTCGGCTTCGGCCTGCGCGCGTTTCAGTTCCGTGCGCGCCGCCTTCGCTGGCGCGCTTTCGCGAAACAACCCTGCCGCCTCCCCTGTCGTCAGCGACATGCTTTTGAAGGTCTCCGCCCTCTCATAGTGATCGTAAGGAAGGATCGAGGCGATGACATCGATCGAGCAGGAACAGCTTTCAAGCGCCTGACGTGTCTGGCCATTTGTTTGCATGCAGCCGAGCACGTAGTCGGCAATCGTTGCCGTCGGGTAGTCTCCCGCGGCGTTGGCCAAGTTCGCAAAAGCCAGCGTCGCCGCAAAGGCCGCCGGCAAGGTGAGAGATCCAACAGACCTTATCATGAGGAACCTCCAGTTGGCCTGGACACCATGCATCCAGACGGGGTCATCGCTCCAATTGGCGACGTGCCGCAAAGCCAGTCAAGCTCCCATGGCCTGCGTATAGGACCAAAGGAGGAATGCCCTATGGACCGACAAGAGCCCGCTTCATGACCCGCTGCGCACCCTCCTTCATGCGTTCATTTCATGCTTCGCTCACTATCGGCAACGAGCGAGACGCCCGCATACTTACTCGTAAGTGCCCCGCAGAATATATCGAAATAAAGTCAAATGTGTATCACCTCGAGAATACGCGAACAATATGTTTGCTATATATCTCGCGGCTGGCGGTCATCCTCTTATTAGTTTTTCACGCGGCGCTTATTTTAATTGTTTCTAAATATTGCATCGCACCATATCGATATTGCAGCGCAGCGACCCATTGTAGGTTTTTGCTTGCCTGGCCTTTTACGATGACATAGCTTTTTCCTGTTTCCGGCTTCAAGAGCGCCACCGTCATCAGGGAGCGGCGGCAGTCTTTCGAAGACCAAGGGGGGCGGGCGGTAACGGTGCCCTCTGCTTCGGGGTAGGTCGTGACAGCTGCCGGAAAATAACTTCCCAACATGAATTGCTTGGGCAAGCCCTTGTGGGGCTTGACGGTCGATTCTTCACTGCGAACCCGGGAGGATTTTGGATGCGTGTACTTGCGAAAACTACTTACATTCTGACGACCGCGGCGTTTTTATCGCTCGGCGCTGCCTATACGGCTTCGGCCAATGAAGACCTTGCAAAGCTCGCATCGGATGCGAAGAACTGGGCGATGCAGACGGGTGACTACGCCAACACCCGCTATTCCAAACTCAACCAGATCACTGCCGACAATGTGAAGAACCTGCAGGTCAAATGGAGCTTTTCCACCGGCGTGCTGCGCGGTCACGAAGGCGGGCCGCTGGTCATCGGCGACGTGATGTATGTCCACACGCCTTTCCCAAACAACGTCTATGCTCTGGACCTCAAGAATGACGGCAAGATCCTGTGGAAATACGAGCCCAAGCAGGACACGAACGTCATTCCGATCATGTGCTGCGATACGGTCAATCGCGGTGTTGCCTATGGCGACGGCAAGATCATTCTCAACCAGGCCGACACCACCGTCGTCGCGCTCGATGCCAAGACCGGCAAGGTCGTCTGGTCTGTCAAGAACGGAGACCAGACCGACGGCGGAAAGGGCGAATCCGGCACGTCGGCACCCGTAGTCATCAAGGACAAGGTGCTCGTGGGCGTCTCCGGTGCTGAATTCGGTGTTCGCGGCTGGCTGGCCGCCTACAATCTGAAAGACGGCAAGCTCGCCTGGAAAGCCTATTCGGAAGGTCCTGACGCAGACACCCTTCTCGATCCCGAGAAGACCACCCATCTCGGCAAGCCTGTCGGAAAGGATTCCGGCACGAACACCTGGGAAGGCGAACAGTGGAAGACAGGCGGCGGCACGACATGGGGATGGTATTCCTATGATCCCAAGCTGAACCTGGTCTATTACGGCACCGGCAATCCCTCGACGTGGAACCCGGTCCAGCGCCCCGGTGACAATCGCTGGTCCATGACAATCATGGCTCGCGATGCGGATACCGGTGTTGCCAAATGGCTCTACCAAATGACCCCGCATGATGAGTGGGACTATGACGGCATCAACGAGATGATTCTCGTCGATGGCATGGAGGTCAACGGCGCCAAGCACGACGTGCTGGTGCATTTCGACCGCAACGGCTTTGCCTACACAATGGATCGAGCCAGCGGCGAACTTCTCGTCGCCAAAAAATACGATCCGGCAGTGAACTGGGCGACGGAAGTCAACATGGATCCCAAGAGCGACCAGTATGGCCGCCCGCAGGTCGTGGCCAAGTATTCGACCCAGCAGAACGGCGAAGACAACAACTCGACCGGTATCTGCCCGGCCGCGCTTGGAACCAAGGACCAGCAGCCGGCCGCCTACTCGCCGAAGACCGGGTTGTTCTACGTGCCGACCAACCATGTCTGCATGGACTATGAGCCTTACAAAGTGAGCTACACCGCCGGTCAGCCCTATGTGGGCGCCACCGTGTCGATGTATGCGGCGCCCGGCGGTGACGGTAACATGGGCAACTTCATTGCCTGGGATGCGGCCAAGGGTGAGATCGTCTGGTCGAAGCCCGAGCAGTTCTCGGTGTGGTCGGGCGCATTGGCGACAGATGGCGACGTCGTCTTCTACGGTACCCTCGAAGGCTACATCAAGGCGGTCGATAAGGACGGCAAGGAACTCTACAAGTTCAAGACCCCGTCCGGCATCATCGGCAACATCACGACCTACGAGCATGACGGCAAGCAGTACGTCGCCGTTCTGTCCGGCGTCGGTGGATGGGCCGGTATCGGTCTGGCAGGTGGGCTGCTTTCGCCCGACAACGCCGCCGCCTGGCATGGCGCCGTTGATCAGGGCCGTGCGCAGGGCGATCAGGCCGCGGTCGTTGGAACCGCCGGTCTGGGTGCCGTCGGCGGTTATGCGGCACTTGCCGACTATACGACGCTGGGCGGCCAGCTCACCGTCTTCGGCCTCCCGGACTGATAACCGGGAAGAGCCTTACGGCTAGGTTCGAAAACGAGAGCCCGGGTCACCCCGAAGCCGGGAACCGGGCTCTCGATTGCGCCGCGCACCCAACTCCGATCAATGCCGCTGCACGACGGCAGCCAGGGTTTCTGGCAAACGAAGGAAGAGCCTGAATGATCGTTCGCATTGCAGTTTCCGCTCTCGCCCTGGTCCTGCTGCCTCTGGCCAGCTCAAGTCTGGCACGGGCCGAAGACAGCATGGAGAAAGCCAAGGCGGTGAAGCAAGAAGGAGGCAAATATTTAGATGCGGACGGAAATCCGACCTACAAGATCGAAAACGGAACCGTCGATTGGTACACCTTCAGCGGGTACCGCCGGTATCACTCAGATTGCCATGTCTGTCACGGACAGGACGCCACAGGTTCGAGCTATGCGCCTGCCCTGGCTAATAGCCTGAAGACCATGGATTACGCCACGTTCCTGTCGATCGTCGCCGAGGGCCGCAAGAATGTCGGCGGCGGCAAGGAAAACGTCATGCCCGCCTTTGGCGACAACAAGAACGTCTATTGTTACCTGGACGATCTCTACGTCTATCTGCGCGCGCGCGCCGATGGCGCGGCACCCCGCGGCAGGCCGCCGAAGCACGAAAACAAGGCTCAGGCAGCCAAGGATGCCGAAGCATCCTGCATGGGTGGATGATATGACCGGCTGCACTGCATCGAAGCTGCGTGTCGTTCTGCCGATCCTCGGCGCGCTCGCCTTGCTGCCGTCGAATGTTCTGGCGCAAAATGCCGGGCTTGGCGCTGCGGGCGAACTGGTCGATCCCGACATTCTGCGCGTCTGCGCAGATCCCTCGAACATGCCCTTTACCGACAAGAACGGCCAAGGCTTCGAAAACAAGCTGGCTGAACTGGTTGCCAAGAAGACGGGGCGAAAATCAGTCGCTTACACGTGGTTTCCCACTGTCACCGGCTTTGTGCGCAATACGCTGGGGGCCAATCGATGCGACATCATCATGGGCTACGCCCAAGGCGATGAACTGGTGCAGAACACCAACGCCTACTACCGCTCCGCCTATGTGCTCGTATACCCCAAAGGCAACGGCATGGAAGGCATCGAGACGATCGAAGACCCGAAACTTTCCGGCAAGAGAATCGGCGTCGTCGAAAGCACGCCGCCAACCGCCAACATGGCCGCCAACAAGCTTCTGCGGACCGCCAAGATCTACCCGCTGGCGGTGGATACGCGCGTCACGCCTTCCATGGGGGAGGTCATGATTAAGGACATGCTCGCCGGCAAGATCGACGCGGCGGTCCTGTGGGGGCCGATGGCGGGCTACTATGCCAGGGAACTCGGAGCCGATGTCACCATTGTTCCGCTGTTGAAGGAAAAAACCGGCTCGCGCATGTCCTACCGCATTACCATGGGTGTACGTCCGTCCGACCAGGAATGGAAACGGACGCTAAACCGGGTGATCAGGGAAAACCAGGCGGAGATCACCAAGCTCCTGCTGGGTTACAATGTGCCGCTGATCGACGAGCACGACAATCCGATTACGCAATAGTTGGGATGGGTCAGGAGGAGGAAAAACCTACGCGATGAACAATTGAAGAGAAGACTACAGCTACTTTCGATACTTTTTTGTTTTTCGGTCTTTCAAAACCTTGTGTTCATTTGTCCATTTTGAGAACGTGATGGACGAGCCATTGCTTCGGTGCCCTGCAATGGTTGGCTAACCACCGGATCGGCCCCTTCGGGCTGGTAGAAGAGGAGAAATGTTATGAAGAAGAGCTGGACAAAACCGACCATGTGCCAGGTTGCTGCGGGCTTTGAAATTTCGCGCTATCTGCCTGCTGAAATTACTCCCAAGAAGTAGGCCGCAGAGGTGCGTGTCCCTGGCAACAGGGGCACGCATCCCCTTGCCGTATGGGATTTTCGTGAAAGAGTTTGAGGCGCGCAAAGCGGGCGGGCCGTTTTTTGCGGCTGCAAATTGGCTGCTGGTCAGAGAAGCCGCGGGGCGGGCGTTTTCATGCGCTTGAGAATCATCGGATCGGCGGCCGGCGGCGGCTTTCCGCAATGGAACTGCAATTATCGTCTGAGCCGTGCGGCTCGCACCGGGGTAGCTGGTGTGCATTCACGAACCCAATCGAGTGTCGCCGCGTCGGCGGATGGCCTCGGCTGGGTTCTGTTCAACGCCTCGCCCGACATTCGCCAGCAGATCGCGGCAACGCCTGAATTGCAGCCCGCGCACGATGCGCCGCTGCGCTCGACGCCTATTCGCGCGGTAGTGCTGACCAATGCCGATGTCGATCATGTCGCCGGCCTGCTCAGCCTGCGTGAGCGGCAGCCTTTCGCTATCTATGCAACGACACAGGTTCTGGCGACGCTGGAGGAGAATTCGATTTTCAATGTCCTCGATCCGGCGCTCGTGCCGCGACGCATCTTGCCGCCGGCGCAAGAACTGTCGATCTGCGACGCAGACGGCCACGACACCGGGGTGGCTGTCGAGAGCTTTCCCGTGCCCGGGAAGATAGCCCTCTATCTCGAAGAAAGAGGCCAGCCGGATGCCAATTTCAGCTCCGATGCCGGCGACACGATCGGCGTCCGTATCGCCGGTGCCGGCAGTCGCGGCTCCGTCTTCTACATCCCCGGCTGCGCCCGCATCGATGCGACCCTGCGCACGCGGCTAGCCGATGCCGCATGCCTTCTGTTCGACGGCACGGTCTTCACCGACGACGAGATGTTTGCTGCCGGCGTCGGCCAAAAGACCGGTGCACGCATGGGGCATCTGGCAATGTCGGGAGACGCGGGGTCGATCGCCGGCTTGGCCGATGTGAGGATCGGCCGCCGTGTCTTCGTCCACATCAACAACACCAATCCTGTTCTGGACGAGAATTCTGCCGAGCATGCAGCCGTCGAAGCGGCTGGCTGGGAAGTGGCCTGCGACGGGATGGAGATAGAACTTTGAGTGATTTCCACGACGCGGCCAGCAACGGCCTGTCCTCAAGCGAGCTCGAAGCAGTGCTGCGGCAGGTCGGTGCCGAGCGCTATCACAACCGCCATCCTTTCCATCACAGGATGACCAGCGGTGCGCTGTCGAGGACCGAGATGCAGGCCTGGGCGCTGAACCGCTATTGCTATCAGGCGGTCATTCCGCGCAAGGACGCCATGATCCTCGCGCATGCCGAGGATCCGGCGTTTCGCGCCGCCTGGCGCAAACGCATCGAGGATCATGACGGCGAGGACGGCTGGAGCGGCGGTATTGCGCGCTGGTTGCACCTGGCGACCTCGCTCGGTCTCGATACCGACGCGGTGAAGAGCGAGAGGCTGGCCCTGCCGGCGACACGTTTTGCGGTTGGCGCTTACCTCTCCTTTTGCACGAGCCGGACCCTGCTGGAGGCGGTCGCGTCGTCGCTGACCGAGATGTTCTCGCCGCTCATCATCGGCGAGCGGGTACCCGCGATGCTGGCCAAATACGATTATATCACCGAGGACACGCTGGCCTATTTCACCCGACGCCCCGAACAGGCCTCGCGCGACGCCGACTTCGCCCTCGCCTATGTGCTCGAACATGCCGACGCGGCGGAACGCCAGCAGCAGGCGATCGATGCACTGGTGTTCAAATGCGATATACTCTGGGCCATGCTCGACGCGCTTCAACACGCCTATGGCGAGCCGGGCAATATCCCGCCCGGCGCCTTCCGTCCCGAGGCAGCCCAATGATGGCACTGCGCGAAAGAGCCATGGTGTCGCTGCAGTCGGTTCCATCGCTGCCGAAGCACGTGCGCATACAGCATGACCCCGTGCGCCAGGCGTTCGCCGTGCTTTCGCCCGAAAAGGTGTTCTGGCCAAACGACATCAGCCTCGACATATTGCGCCGCTGCGACGGACGGTCCACGGTCGGTGACATCATTGCCGGCCTTGCCGCAGATTATGATGCCGAACGGGAGGCTGTGGCGGCCGATGTCGTCGCCTTCCTGCAGGAATGGTCGGACAAGCTGCTGGTGAAGCTATGAGCGAGCCCCCTCTCCCCCCGATCGGCATGCTGGCGGAACTGACGCATCGCTGCCCGCTGCAATGCCCCTATTGCTCCAATCCGCTCGAATTGCTGAGGGCCAATCGCGAACTCGACACGCAGAGCTGGCTCGACTTGTTCTCGCAGGCGGCCGACCTTGGCGTTCTCCAGGTGCATCTGTCCGGCGGTGAACCGACGCTGCGTCGCGATCTCGAGCAATTGATCGCCGGGCTTTCGGCGCGCGGCGTCTACACCAACCTGATCACCGCCGGGGTCGGCATTGCGGATGGCCGCATCGAGGCATTTGCCGAAGCCGGGCTCGACCATCTGCAACTGAGCTTTCAAGGCGCACGGCCGGCGACCACCGAGCGCATCGGCAATCACAGGGGCAGCCACGAAAAGAAGCTGGAGACGGCACGCCGCGCTCGCGCGGCCGGCTTGCCGCTTACCATCAACGCGCCGATCCATCGCCACAATATCGAGGAGGTACCGGAATTCATCGATCTGGCCCTTTCGCTGGGTGCGGAGCGTCTCGAGATCGCCAACGTGCAGTACGCCGGCTGGGCGCTGACCAATCGCGATCAACTGATGCCCGAGCGTGCGGCCGTCGACCGCCAGGCGGAGATCGTCGCGGCGGCGCGCGAACGGCTCACCGGCATCATGAACATAGATTTCGTCACGCCGGATTATTTCGCCGTCTATCCCAAGCCGTGCATGGGCGGCTGGGCGCGCGACGCCTTCATGGTGACGCCGGACGGCACCGTACTGCCATGCCATGCCGCCCAGACCATACCGTCGCTCGGCTTCGAGCGTTTTGGATCACGCAGCCTGGCCGCGATCTGGACCGATTCCCCGGCATTTAATGCCTTTCGAGGCACGGACTGGATGCAGGAGCCCTGCCGCAACTGTGAGCGGCGCGAGATCGACTGGGGCGGCTGTCGCTGCCAGGCGATGGCAATCGCCGGCGATGCCGCCGCGACGGACCCGGCTTGCGCGAAATCGCCGATCCATGCGCGCATGGCAATGCTGATCGACGAGGCCCAGCGCGCTGCGACGGTTCCTTCGAAGGACGAACCATTCGTCTACCGGCGCATCGGCGTCGTCACCGAGCCCGCCTGACTGCCGACCAATTCCTACGGCCTACCCTCGTGAAAGCCGTTGGGCATGCCACGTCATATGGTCATGCATGAATGTCGAAATGAAAAAATAGGAGTGATCGTATTCGTCCTGCATCCGCAATTTCAACGGAATGCCTGCCTTGGAGCAGGCGTCTTCGAGCAGCCAAGGCCTGAGGCCCTCCTGGAGGAAACCGTCTGACGTTCCCTGATCGACCAGGAATTCCGGGAAACGGTGCCCATCCTCGATGAGCGAAGTTGCATCGTAGCGCCGCCACGAGGCCTCATCCAGGCCGAGATATTTTTCGAAAGCCGGCTTCGACCAGCCGGCTGTGCTTGGCTGCACGATCGGCGCAAAGGCCGAGCAACTTCTGAAACGCCCGGGATTGTTCAGTGCGATCGTCAGCGCGCCATGCCCGCCCATCGAATGGCCGAAGATCGACTGGCGCGCCATATCGGCGGGAAATTCGCGCCCGATCACGGCTGGCAGCTCCTCGACGATATAGGAATACATGCGATAGTTCTTGGCATACGGCTCTTGCGTCGCGTCAAGGTAGAAACCGGCGCCGCTGCCGAACTGCCAATTGTCCTTTTCATCCGGAATGTCGGCACCACGCGGGCTGGTGTCGGGACAGACAACGATCACGCCAAGTTCGGCGGCAATACGTCTGTATTCACCTTTTTCCATCACATTTGCATGGGTGCAGGTGAGCCCGGAGAGGTACCAGACCACGGGACAACGGCTTTCCCGTGCCTGCGGAGGCACGAAAATGGCAAACGTCATTTCGCACGAGCAGTTCGTGGAGAGATGCGAGTAAACATGCTGGGCGCCGCCATGCGACTTGGCAGTCGAGACGAGTTTCAGGTGCTCTGGCATATATCCTTCTCCACCAATTTTAACCGCCGACCGTAGGCTCTACGACATCAAGGGTGATCGCGGCAACCTTGGTGGCCCGGCTGGCGCGCGGGGCTCTTGATCGGAGCCGGGATGGCCTGCCTTCGCCGACCGTCTTGGCGCAGCAAGGCGCGAGAGGCCGCTCGCTGGCGCAGCGCCATACGGGCCAGGCTGGGCGATTGTTGGCGATGCTGGCTATAACAAGGACGCAGTCACTGCGCAGGCATCGGCGATGCTTCCGGGACGCCGAGCCCTGCGCAAATGCGGCTTGACGTCCAGTACTTGCCAAACCTGGTCAGCGGCGGTTTCGCAACCCACTGATCGACTTTTGCCCCGCAGAAACTGCCGGCCGGTTGACGACAACCATTCGCGGTGTTCAGCAACGCCCGGATCGCCGCGGCAAATTTTCGCGCTCTGTCTGGTACTGCCGGGCCAGAACCCTGGGAACTCGCACAAGGCCTTCACGCTCACGGCCACGATGTCCGCTTTGGCCAGCAGGTCGACAGCAATGGCCGCCTGCCCCTCATCATCGGCGACATAGGCGCGCAGCAGCACATTCGTGTCGGCCGTAACCCTCATTCCTCGCCGGACCCGGCCACAGCGCCCGCTTCCGCCATCGCCTCGTTGATCTCCTCGATGCTGAGCACCCGGCCGTTCGTCTTGCCTCTGAGGAAGCCGTGGAGGTCCCGGAACGACCCCTTCGCCCGTGCAGCCCTCAATTCCGCCCGACCGTCGGGCAGCAGATCAAGCTCGATCTTCTCGCCCGGCTTGATGCCCAGATGTTGCAGCACGTCCTTGCGGAACGTCACCTGCCCCCTTGTCGTCACTGTCAACGTTGTCATATTAAACGTTTCCTGTTTATCGCGATAAGACAATGCAAATCTGCATTATTATCAATGCAGATGGTCGGGGCCAAGCTTGGCGTCCATGCGGCGACTGAATCGCGACCAGCGCTCTGCCAGAGCGAAGTCGCCAACATCACCTGGAGGTCAGCATGCAAGCCAACACCACGGCCGCTATCCGCGTCGATCTTGCCGCAATATTTGTCTCGTTAGAACTGTCTCGTTCAATGGTTCGTCACTTCGCTTCGGCTGGTGTCGGGAATGGGGCGACCGCCGCCGGGAAGCGAGGCAAGGCAGCGTCAAGTTCGAGCCAGAGATTAACCAGAGATTAACAAGAACGAAGCCATCGCCGCATAGGCGTCTGCCTGCGTGGGTATGGACGGATTCACTCATGCGCAATATGAATCATGAATGGAGATGAGGCCTGCCGTGGCGCTCACATTTTTGCCGTGTCGCTAAGGCAGGTGACGCTCGTTCAATGACGCTGCGCAGGGCGGGTTGGCCTTCTGGTCTAACGCCGCCCGCAGAAGTGTCGATATCAGGGGATCTGGTCAATGACCGACAACAAGCCAGACGTTACCAAGGATTGGCAAGCGACGCAGGGCCAGAAGTCCTCCGCCACGCGTCTTCGCCTTTTCGCCGCACTCTCGTGGGTCGTCGCCATTGGCGGCGAGATCTACGGAATTATGCTGCTTCGCCAGAACAAGTTCGACCAGGGACACCTGCCGCTGGTCATCGGCCTTCTGGTCGGCATCGCGATTTTCGCAATCGCCGGCAACTTGCTATGGAAGGCGGCCAACAGGCACGATCCGGCTCGTGCATCCGACGCGGGTAGGTTCTTCTTCCAAAACCAGCTCGGCGCAATCATCACACTGATTGCCTTCCTCCCGCTGGTTTTCCTGATCCTCACTGACAAGAACATGGATCCGCGGACCAAGAAGGTTGCCGGCGGCGTCGGCGCCGCGCTGGCCGTGCTCGCGACGGTCATGGGGATCAGTTTCAAACCCCCGTCGGTCGAACAGTACACCCAGGATATGAACGCATGCGCAGCCCAGATCAAGTCGGGGCAGCCCACCACGGCCTGTTCGCCCGATGTCGCCGCTCAGGCGCAGGCGATTGCAACGGACACCGCCGCCGTGGCGGCGGCGACGCGGGACGCGAGCCACCCCGCCGGTCAGGATGTCGTCTACTGGATCGCGCCCGAAAACGGAGCCGCGAAGTCCAGCGAGCCGCATGTTTTCCACCTCTGCGCAGGCGTGAGCCCGCTGAAGGACAAGACTGTGAATAGTGGCTCCGTGACGGAGGCCTACGCACAGAACGCCATCCGCATCACGAAGCAGATCGATATGGAACAGAAGCAGTGCGGGTTCACCGCCACAACCAGCACCAACTGAACCCGTCTGCACTCGATCGGGTCCAGCCGTTGGTCTTGTCGAGAAGGATGGCGCGTAAGCGCAGGCTCAGTATTGACTCGCCGAAGCAATGCCAAATGCTGGGATCGCCCGGCTGGCCAATATCGTCCAGCTGCAAACTTATCCGCGGCGGGCAATGACCCGGCGTCTTACGCACCGCAGCTTCCGGCCTGAGCGCTTCGGATGGAGAATGACGTTAATGAAGCGCATTGCCGCCCGGGCAGCATTATGGGCCGGAAGCGAACCGGGAACTTCTGGCGCCAAAAAAAACGATGGCGGACATTTCACCTGGTGGGCCGCATCGACCAGAAGCGGATTGGGCAAGCGTTCCATGGCATGTAGCGTCGGGTATCGCGCACCTGCTGGACTCCTGTTGATGACTGACCGATGCCGGCCTGCTGGCTTGGAGGCTGGGGAGTGGGGAGTGGGGAGTGGGGAGTCTCGGGGCGAACTCCGCCGAGGGCATTCGGCAGCGGCATGGCCGGCCTTCAAAGTCCTTTGGCCGGGAAGTTGGTACGGATAGTCGGAATCAGGCAATACCCCTGTTTTCCGAGCTGGATTTTGAAGCCGTGAACGAGCGGCTATGATGAACGCGCCGAGTGCAAGTAAGGTCACGAAGGCCCCTACAATAAACTTTAGAGGAGACTACGTCGATGTCGAACGTGCGCGCCCTTGTCCTCGAACGCCAGCACGAACTCAAGCTGCGTGACATCGATCTGCCACAGACCGTCGGCCCGGGCGAAGTTCGCATCAAGATCCATACGGTGGGCATTTGCGGCTCCGACGTGCACTACTATACGCATGGCCGCATCGGCCCATTCGTGGTCGAAGCGCCGATGGTCTTGGGCCATGAAGCCGCCGGCACCGTCTCCGAAACGGGGGAAGGCGTCGAGCATCTGAAGGTCGGCGACCGCGTCTGCATGGAGCCGGGTATCCCCGATCCCAATTCGCGGGCGAGCCGGCTCGGCCTCTACAACATCGATCCAGCGGTCAGGTTCTGGGCAACGCCGCCGATCCACGGCGTGCTGACGCCCTATGTCGTCCACCCCGCCAACTACACTTTCAAACTGCCCGACAATGTCAGCTTCGCCGAAGGCGCCATGGTGGAGCCCTTCGCTGTCGGCATGCAGGCGGCTGCCAAAGCAAAGATCGCGCCGGGCGACACGGCGGTGGTGATTGGCGCAGGGCCAATCGGCACGATGGTGGCGATCGCGGCGCTCGCCGGCGGCTGCGCCCGCGCCGTTGTTGCAGATCTCGCCCAACCCAAGCTCGACATCGCCGGCGGCTATCAAGGCGTGATCCCGATCAACGTCCGCGACAGGAACCTGGCGGCGGAGGTAAAGCGCCTGACCGATGGCTGGGGCGCCGACGTGGTGTTTGAATGCTCGGGCTCGTCCAAGGCATGGGAGACCCTGCTCGATCTGCCGCGGCCCGGTGGCGCGGTAGTGGTGGTCGGCCTGCCGGTGGCGCCGATCGCATTCGATGTCGCCACCGCCTCGACCAAGGAAGTTCGCATCGAAACGGTATTCCGATATGCCCACCAATATGAGCGGGCAATCGCGCTGATGGGGTCGGGCCGGGTCGACCTAAAGCCACTCATTTCGGCGACCTTCCCCTTCGAAGATTCCATCAACGCCTTCAACCGCGCAGTCGAAGCCCGGCCCGCGGACGTAAAGCTTCAGATCCTTTTGCCGGATTAAGGCGAGTTCCAAAGCCCCCGGGCTGTCCTCCTGATCTCCTCGATGCGTTGCGTAGCCTTCCGGGCTTGTAGCAAGGGCATTGGCAACCCAGTTTTTGTTGGCATCAACCGAGCCTATCGCCTGAGCGGTTTCTCCTGAAAGGTGGCTTTCAACAACGCGAGCTGGCGCGCAAGCAAGGAGGAACACATGAACTGGGATCAAATCAAGGGAAAATGGACGCAGTTCAAAGGCAAGGCGAAGGAGCAGTGGGGTGACCTCACCGACGACGATCTTGATCGCATCGAGGGCAACCGGGACCGGCTTTTGGGACGTATCCAGGAGCGATATGGCATCGCCAAGGAAGAGGCAGAGCGCCAGGTAGATGACTGGTCCCGAAGCATCAGCTGAGCCTTGGGCGCAACGCCGTCTGCTGCGCCACCACCGGGGTAAAACTCTGCGTCGCCCGCCGTGCCGACTGGTGCGGTGGCTCTTTCGACAGCGAGGCCCGCGAGGAACCTTTAGCCGCATCTAATGTTCCACTTGCGTGGCGGGCTTCGCCCCGGCGTGCGCCCCGCCCGGAGGCGAAGGAGTGCAATGATGAACAACATTATCTGGCTGGTCG
>NZ_JAMYND010000043.1:0-37969 GCF_040318885.1 Mesorhizobium sp. M0998 | reverse complement strand
TGCGAAAGCTCATCATCCTCGCAAACGCACTACTCAGGGACAATCGGACCTGGACACCATCTCTCCCTTGACCAACACGGATACTTTAGGCAATCGTGCTGCCGGGAAATCGTTTCGATCATGTCAAGCCGCGAGCCGAAGCTGATCCTTGTCTACGAGCCGGAAAAGGCTTGCCTCGATCGCCTGGTTGCCGATAGCCACGTGCCGGAGCGTGCCGCCGAAATCGCTTCCTATCTGGCGCAATCGACCGACTTCGCTGCTGAATTCGACGCACTTGCCGCCGCTTGCCAGAAGCGCGGCCTGTCATTTGCGCCGGTGGCGCTCGACGACGCCGCAAGAGTTCTCGGCGGCGAGGATCCGAAGACCAGGCTAGTCTGGACGCTGACCGACGGCATTGCCTATTTCCGCGGCGGCGCGGCACCGGCTCTGGCACGGCTGAATGGCGTGAAGGCGATCGGCGCCGACGATGCGCTGTTCGCGCTCTGTCAGGACAAGTTCCGGTCCGGCGCCGTGCTCGGCGCGCTTGGCCTGCCGATGCCACGGGCGGGCCTTGCCCGTGACGGCGCCTGGCTGGTCGCGCCACCGGCCTCGCCCGCCGGCTGGTTCGTCAAGCCGAACCGGCTCGGCGCCAAGATCGGCATCTGGCCGGATTCGCACTGCCACGATCTCGGCCATGCGCTGGAGCTTAGCCGGCGCGTCTTCGCCGCCTATCGCGACGATGTCATCGTCCAGCCCTATGTCGCCGGCCGCAACGCGCGCGCCAGTTTTCTCGGATTGAGGCCGGATACCGGCGTCGAGGCGCTGGGCATCGCCTTTGTCGATTCGGGCGGCGATTTCCAGACCATGCAGGACAGCTTGGCGCTTTACGGCGATACCGGCGCAGCGGCGAAAGCTGCGGGAAAATATACCGAGCCGGTGCTGCTGCCGGTCGCCGGCAGCCAGCCTGAAGCCGATGCAAGAATCCGTCGCATCGCCGAACGCCTGATGGTCGGGCTTGGCCTGCGCGACGTCTTTTCCATCGACTTCCGGGTCGAAGCCGACGACAGCGTCCACCTCATCGAGTTCGAGGTCTGCCCCGGCCTGCCCTGCTTCGATTTCCGCGATTACTGTCGCCAGCAATGGGGCTTGAGCCTCGCCGATGCGATGGCGGAGACAGCGGCGAGCCGGCTTCTCGCCTAAATCCCCTCGACCAGCACGATTTCGCCCTCGGCCACCTTCTGGCGGATCGCGACGGCGCGCTGGTATTCGGGCGAGTGGTAGCAGTCATGCGCCGCCGCAAGCGACGGAAACTCGATGATCACGTTGCGGTCGCGGCCCGGCCCCTCGGCCTTCTCATGCGCGCCGCCACGCGCCAGGAACTTGGCGCCGAAGCAGTCGAAGGCCGGTTTGGCAGCTGCGACATAGTCCTTGTAGCCTTCCGCATCGCGCACGTCGACGCGAGCGATCCAGTATCCCTTGGGCATGGTATTTCTCCTGGTTTTTGGCCGTGCGCGGACCGATGTTGAAAGTCGCTCCGGTGAGATGGCTGGGGGTGTCTTCGAGAACCGGAGCGGAGCGTACTTAAAGTACGTGAGCACCGGAAGCGGAGAAAACGCCGTCACACGGCCGCCGGAGCAAGTTTCGGAATTGGTCCTCAGGCCGAGCGCATTTCATCGAGGATCGCTTCCGCCGCCGCCCGCCTGTCGGCCGCTCCGACGATCGGCCGGCCGATGACGAGATGGCTGGAGCCGTTGCGGATCGCTTGCGCCGGCGTCACCACCCGTTTCTGGTCGCCATGGTCGCTGCCCTTCGGCCGGATTCCCGGCGTCACCACGGCCAGGTCGGGGCCGACGATGCGGCGCACCGCCTCGGCTTCTTCGGCCGAGCAGACGATGCCGCCCATGCCGGCATGCAGCGCCTGCTCGGAGCGCCTCAGCACCAGTGTATGCGGATCATACTCATAGCCGGCATCGATCACGTCCTGCTCGTCCATCGAGGTCAGCACGGTGACCCCGAGCAGGCAAAGGTCGCTGCCCCTGGCAGCCTCGACCGCCGCCTTCATCGTCTTCGGATAGGCATGGATGGTCAGCATGCTCATGCCCATCCTGGCGATGTTTTCGACCCCCTTGGCCACCGTGTTGTCGATGTCGAGCAGCTTCATGTCGAGAAAGATCCTGGTGCCGCCGCTGGCCAGCTCGCGGGCGAAGTCGAGCCCGCCGGCAAAGGCGAGCTGGTAACCGATCTTGTAGAAGGAGACGATCCCGTCGAGCTCGCGCACCGCCTTCTCGGCTTCCTTCAGCGTCGGCAGGTCGAGGCCGACGATCAGCCGTTCCTGCATCGTGTCGGCATGCGCGGCGTCCGGGATCATGCCTCGATCCGCGTCGACAGCATACGTGAGGTTTCGATCAGCGTTCGGCATAGGTGCTCCATCGATTGGCGTAGTCTCTCGTCCCTGAACTTGCCCTCGTCGTCGAAGGCGTTGCCGCCCTCCGGCACCGAGCATTCCGGTGTCACCACCTCCATCCGGCAGCGTACCAGAACGGCGCGCAGATGGTTGATGCAGCGTATCCCGCCGAAGGGTCCGTTGGAAGACGAGCAGAGGCCGGCGACCTTGCCGGCAAGCGGCCTGAACGTCCGGCCGCCATCCTTGCGCAGCTGGCTAACCCAGTCGATGCTGTTCTTGAGCAACGGTGGAATGGAGCCGTTATATTCGGGCGTCGCGATCAGCAGCCCGTCATGGGCGGCGATCATCCGGCCGAGCTTGAAAGCATTGTCGGGAATGCCTTCTTCCTTTTCCAAATCCTGGTCGAGGATCGGCAACGGATAGTCGGCGAGCGAGATGCGGGTCACCTCGGCGCCCTGCATGGCAAGTTCCTTCTGTGCCACGTCGGCGGTCCTGCCGCTATAGGCGCCGCTGCGCACCGAACCGGCGACGACGAGAATTTTCGGGATCACAGCCATGGGTCTGCCTTGTCACCCGATGGGTATAAGACAAGTGCTATTCAAACCCAACGCTTCAATTCATGCGGCCCCGCGTCGGTAGATCCAAAGCTGCGTCGGCGGAATGTTGCGGATGACGAAATGGAAATGCTCGACCGTATAGTCGCCGCGGCCCGGCGGGATCGGCGACAGCGGCCCGTAAGTCAGCTGCACGATCGGCCGGCCGGCCGGGATACGGTCGAGCAGGCTCTCGACATAGGCGATGCGCTGGGCGACAGGGAAATTGAGCAGCGGCACCCCCGATATCACGGAATCGAAGATCAGGTCGCGCTTGTCGCCAAGCGTCGCGTCGAGATTGAAGGCGTCGCCCTCGATGACGTTGACGCCTGGATAAAGCTGGCGCAGATGGCGCACGAAATCAGTGGAATATTCGACCGCGTAGAGATTCTCAGGCTTTATGCCCTGGGCGAGGATGGCGCGTGTGATGACGCCTGTACCGGGCCCGACCTCGAGCACCGGCAGGCCGGATGTCGGATCGACGATCGAGGCCATCTTGCCTGCGGTGATGGAACTGGTCGGGACGATCGAACCGACCGCCTTCGGCTTGTCGATCCAGCCCTTGAAGAACTTCAGCTCGTCGTCGAACTTTTCCGCCAGCGTCTTTCGCAGTCCGGGACTACGCGTCATCGAAAGTCCTCCTCAACGCTCCCTCGGATGCTACTTAGCAGTTACGAGGTGCAAGACAAGGCGAATCCCCGGATAAGGTGTTGATGACGCTCGGGAAGCGTTTCCAGGGATCAGCTTCAGTGCTCGCCGAACGTCTCGAAAAAGTCTTTCATGCGGGCGAAAAATCCGCTCGACTGAGGCGAATTGTCCTTTGAGGAAAGCTGCTCGAATTCCTCCAGCAATTCGCGCTGACGGCGCGAAAGGTTCTGCGGCGTCTCAACCACGGTCTGGATGTAGAGATCGCCGATATTGGGCTGGCGAAGCACAGGCATGCCCTTGCCCTTGAGGCGGAACTGGCGACCGTTCTGGGTGCCCTCCGGCACCTTCACCTTCGTCTGGGTACCGTCCAGTGTCGTCACCTCGAACGAGCCGCCAAGCGCTGCCGTCGTCATCGAGATCGGCACCTTGCAATAAAGATCGGCCCCGTCGCGCTGGAAGAATTCGTGCGGCTTGACCGCGAGGAAGATGTAGAGATCGCCCGACGGGCCGCCGCGCAGGCCGGCCTCGCCCTCATTGGCCAGCCGGATGCGGGTGCCATCCTCGATGCCGGCAGGGATGTTTACCGACAGCGAGCGCTCCTCGGTGACACGGCCCTGGCCGGCGCATTTCGGGCACGGATCCTTGATGGTCTGGCCGCGCCCCTGGCATTGCGGGCAGGTGCGCTCGATCGAGAAGAAGCCTTGCGTGGCGCGCACCTTGCCGTGGCCGTTGCACATCGAGCAGGTGACGGGCTGGGTGCCAGGCTTGGCGCCGCTGCCCGAGCATTCCGAGCAGGAAATCGAGGCTGGCACCCGAATCTGCGCGGTCTTGCCGGAAAATGCCTCTTCCAGCGTAATTTCCATATTGTAGCGCAGGTCGGCGCCGCGCTCGCGGCCGCCGGACGAGCGGCGCTGGCGCCCGCCCATCATGTCGCCGAAAATGTCTTCGAAAATGTCGGCGAAGCCGCCGGCGCCAAAGCCTTGCGCCCCGCCATTCATACCGCCGTGCTCGAAGGCGGCGTGGCCGAAGCGATCATAGGCGGCGCGCTTCTGCGGGTCCTTCAGTGTCTCGTAGGCTTCGTTGATTTCCTTGAACTTGTGCTCGCAGGCATGGTCGCCTGGGTTGCGGTCGGGATGGAACTGCATGGCGAGCTTGCGAAAAGCGCTCTTGAGCTCCTTCTCGTCGGCGCCCTTTTGCACGCCTAGCGTTTCGTAAAAATCAGCTTTCATGTTTTCCCGCAGTCCGGATAGTCAACGTCTTGAAGCATCGTTGCGTCGTTTGCCGGCACGCTGTTCCGATTTAGGTGTGATGGAGCCGCGATGCCAGTGTCTACGAGGCTTTGTCCGCATTTTTTCGGGCAGCGCAGCGTTTTTCCGGCAAAGGGTTGCAAAAAAGCCCGGCTGTGCGCCGGGCTTTCTCCCTTACCTGTACCGTCAGGCGGTTCAGGCCGACTTCTTCTTCTCGTCGTCTTCGTCGATTTCCTCGAAGTCGGCATCGACGACGTCACTGTCCTTGGCGGCATCAGCCTTGGCGTCGGCCTCGGCGGCTTCCTTCTGTGAAGCCTCGTACATGGCCTGGCCGAGCTTCATCGAGACTTCGGCGAGCGTCTGCGTCTTGGCCTCGATCTCGGTCACATCGTCGCCTTCGGCAGCGGTCTTCAGCGCCGCGATCGCATCGGCAATCGCCGTGCGGTCGGCCTCGGAAACCTTCTCGCCGTATTCCTTCAGAGACTTCTCCGAGGAATGCACCAGCGCCTCGGCCTGGTTGCGGGCCTCGACCAGCGCGCGCCGCTTCTTGTCGGCTTCGGCATTGGCCTCGGCGTCCTTGACCATCTTCTCAATGTCGGCGTCCGAAAGGCCGCCGGACGCCTGGATGCGGATCTGGTGCTCCTTGCCGGTGCCCTTGTCCTTGGCCGAGACGTTGACGATGCCGTTGGCGTCGATGTCGAAGGTGACCTCGATCTGCGGCACGCCGCGCGGCGCAGGCGGGATGCCGACCAGATCGAACTGGCCGAGCGCCTTGTTGTCGGCGGCCATTTCACGCTCGCCCTGGAAGACGCGGATGGTCACCGCCGACTGCGAATCCTCGGCCGTGGAGAACACCTGGCTCTTCTTTGTCGGAATCGTCGTGTTGCGTTCGATCAGCCGCGTGAACACGCCGCCCAGCGTCTCGATGCCGAGCGACAACGGCGTCACGTCGAGCAGCAGCACGTCCTTGACGTCGCCCTGCAGCACGCCGGCCTGGATAGCGGCGCCCAACGCGACGACCTCATCCGGGTTGACGCCCTTGTGCGGCTCCTTGCCGAAGAACTGCTTCACGATCTCCTGGATCTTGGGCATACGGGTCATGCCGCCGACCAGGACGACTTCGTCGATTTCGCCGGCCTTCAGGCCGGCATCCTTGAGTGCCGCCTTGCAAGGATCGATCGTGCGCTGGACGAGATCCTCGACCAGGCTCTCGAACTTCGCCCGCGTCAGCTTCAGCGTCAGGTGCTTGGGGCCGGTGGCATCGGCGGTGATGAAGGGCAGGTTGATCTCGGTCTGCGTGGTGGACGACAGCTCGATCTTGGCCTTTTCAGCCGCTTCCTTGAGGCGCTGAAGGGCGAGCTTGTCGTTCCGCAGGTCGATGCCCTGTTCCTTCTTGAACTCGGCCGCCAGATATTCGACCAGACGCATGTCGAAATCCTCGCCCCCGAGGAAGGTGTCGCCATTGGTCGACTTCACCTCGAACACGCCGTCGCCGATTTCGAGCACCGAAATATCGAACGTGCCGCCGCCAAGGTCATAGACGGCAATCGTCTTGCCTTCCTTCTTGTCCAGTCCATAGGCAAGTGCTGCCGCCGTCGGCTCGTTGATGATGCGCAGCACTTCGAGGCCGGCGATCTTGCCGGCATCCTTGGTCGCCTGGCGCTGGGCGTCGTTGAAATAGGCCGGAACGGTGATGACTGCCTTCTCGACCTTCTCGCCGAGATAGGCCTCCGCCGTTTCCTTCATCTTCTGCAGGATCATCGCCGAGATCTGGCTAGGCGACTGCTTCTTGCCGCCGGCCTCGACCCAGGCGTCGCCATTGTCGCCCTTGACGATCTTGTAGGGGACAAGCTTCTTGTCCTTCTCCGTCACCGGATCGTCGTAGCGGCGGCCGATCAGGCGCTTGACCGCGAAAATGGTGTTCTCAGGATTGGTAACCGCCTGGCGCTTGGCCGGCTGGCCGACGAGGCGCTCGCCGTCGCTGTTGATGGCGACGATGGAAGGGGTCGTGCGGGCGCCTTCCGCATTCTCGATCACCTTGGATTCCTTGCCGTCCATGATGGCGACACAGGAGTTGGTTGTTCCCAGATCGATACCGATTACTTTTGCCATTTCTCTAATCTCTCCGCTAAGCAGGCTCTCAGGACCCGTACAGGCGTTCCGACGAAAGCCCCTGTTCACAAGAAATTCCGCTCCGGCAACCGGCATTCGGCGCTGGACGGCTTGGCGCGTATATAAGAACAGGCTGCGTGGCGCGCAAGCATTCTGCGCAAGGCGTTCACCATTCATCGCGGTTGATCGGATTCGGGACCGGCAGGCCCGTATTTTCGGCGGTGATCCAGCCGGCCCGGCCCCCGGCCCATGAACCTTTCCGCCTCGCCCCGCGACTGACGCTCAGGTGCCGCGTGGTGCGGCCCCGGAAAGGAAAGCCCCATGACCACAGATCCAGAGGCTCCACGGTCTCCGGGAACAGCAGGAGCTCAGCGCGACCATCGCCTTCGGGACCGGGTCGATGCGCTGGGCTTTTCGCCGGTTCCGTTGACCCTGCGCGGACGCAGGCGTATCGTGACGTTGAGGAAAGCAGACAATTCGATCAGGGACGAACGTGCCGGAACGCCGCGCCTTGCCCTGATTTGCGCGCCGGGACCGGATGTTTCTCCCATGACCTGTGGGGGGAGATCCATGTCTTGCGACCACGGCGCGTTCGTGCGCTCTCGTGCCGGCCGTTTGCGCCGCGCCATCCAGGCTGCCAGCGGATTGTCGATCCTGGCGCTCGCCGCTGGGCTCTGGCTCGGTGGCTCGGCCCAGGCTCAGGAAACCCGGATCATCTATCCCGGCTCGATGGCAATGACCGGATTCTCCGGCACCATCATTCCAAATTTCGAGGAAGGCCTGCCGCCGGGCGTCGATCCCGTCGACGAAACCTTCATCGACACGGCGCGCGCGACCTTGCGCATCTTCGACGTCTCAAGGCTGGGCGGGCCGGCGTCTGGCCAATTGGTCTTCACCCCGCCACCGTTCGAGGTCACAGCCGGGCAAATCGGCCAGGTGTTCGGCATCACCTACGACGACGGCGTGCGCGACGGCGTTCCATCGGCCATTCCAAACCTCTATGCCGGCGCCACGTCGCTGCACGGCATCCGCATAGTCACGCCAGACGGCGATGCCGACGGCCGGCCGGAGCGGCAGCGCCGCGGCACGGCTGACGCTGTCTTCATGGACGGCCAGTTCGGCACCGAAAACGGCGGCGGCCCCGGAACGATCTGGAAGATCGATGGCATCACCGGCGCCGTCTCGAAATTCGCCGATATCGACGCCAATAGCGGTCCCGGCATCGGCGACGTCACGTTCGACAATATCCACCGCCAGTTCTTCGCCAGCGATCTCGACACCGGCCTCATCCACCGCATCGACGCCAATGGCGCGCTGCTCGACACGTTCGACCACGGCATAGCCGGCCGCCCGGCGCACGGGCTTGCCGCCCTTGCCGACGACGGCTCGGTGATGGACATCCAGGGTGGTGCCTTCGACAGCGAGGACCCCGACAGCTGGGGCTACACGCAGGACGAGCGCCGCGTCTGGTCGGTCGCCTATCGTGGCGGCCGGCTCTATTATTCGGTCGGTGATAAGGCGGAGATCTGGTCGGTGGGCGTTGCCGGCGACGGCAGTTTCGCCGGCGACCCGCGCTGGGAACTGACGGTCAAGGCCGACAAGGATTACGCGGTCACCGACATCGCCTTCGACAACGAAGGCTTCATGTACCTGGCCCAGCGCGGCCCGGTGGAGAACCGCTACGACTACAGCCAGTTCGCCGATTCCGGCAAGGGTGAGGTCATCCGCTACTGGCGCGAAAATCCGGACGATCCGGCGACGGAATCGGCCTGGGTGGAAGTGCCGCAGGAATATGCGGTCGGCTTCCCGCAAAACAACCGACAGTCGGCCGGCGGCCTCGACCTGCAATATGGCTACGATGCCGAAGGCAATCTCGATACCGGCGTCTGCACCGACACGCTGGTCGATACCGGCGACAAGTTGCGCGACAACCCGGAGCTTGCCGAACAACTCGCAGCCGGCGGGCCGCTCGCCGTGCACGGCGTGCAAATCACGCCGACGGCACTGGTCAAGCCGGCCAACATGCCGCCTTTCGGCTCGTGGTTCGTCGACTTCGACAATTATTTCGAAGACCCGGAAGTCGAAGGCCATGTCGGCGACGTCGAGGTCTGGCGCCCCTGCGAAGGCCGTGCCGGCTATTACGAGCAGGTGCCGGGCGGCTATCTGCCACCGTTCTATCCGCCGGACTTTCCGCCCCCCGGCAATCTGCCTCCTTGCCTCGATGTCGAGGATGTCAGGTATTTCTGCACGCCCTCCGGCCTCGAGGCCGATCTCTATCTCCATGACCATGCCGGCTTTGGCGGCGATTCGATCAAGGCTCTGTCCAGGACGCCTGGCGTTGGGGTGACTTCACCTCTGTCGCATGCGCCCGGCGCGCCATACACGATCGGCATCACCGGCCATTACCCTGGCGATACGGTCGATGTCGGGCTCTGCTTCTACAGGCAGTCCGATAGCGACAAGGGTGGCTACTATCCTTGCTGCAAGATGACCTTGCCGCTCAGAACCCCAGCCGTCAGCTGCGAGCCGTGAGGAGGGGAAGATGAGCAATCTCGCATTTTTCCCGCCTGCGACAAGCAGCCAGTCAACCGGCAAACAATCATTCGTCATGGAGACCATCGTGAAACCCCTGTCACTCGCCAGGCGCGGCGCGCGCTGGCTGATGGCGGCCGGTATCGCGGTCGCCATGCTGAGCCCGCTGCAAGGCTTCGCTGAAGACCTTGCTCCGGCCAAGACCAAGCCTGCCGATGCGGGCACTGTCATTCCCGATACCAAGCTCGATTTTGACAATCCTCGCATCGTCAATCCGGAGCCGGGCCGGATCGTGCCCTTCTTCACCAAGAAAGGCACCCAGAGAGGCTGCGACTATGTCGTATACTCGCTGAGCTTTGGCTTGCGCGGCAATCCGCAGGGTTTTGCCAGCCCGGACCTCGCCGCCATGCTGAAAAAGGTCAGGCTCGATTTCAGGGACCAGCTCCCGCACGGCCTGCGCATCGTCGGCGTGCATGTGACCGGCGACGGCACCGATGCGTCCGGCGGACCGCTGCCCGCTGCTGCGATCAGCAGTTCGGCTACACCGGACGATACCGCGACGGTACCCGATTTCCGGATTTCCGCCAGCGATCTCGACGGCATCGGCGCTGCGAACGAGCGCGTCGTCACGTTCCAGATCACCGCCAAGATTGACCATGCGGCGTTTCCGTCGCCGACGACCGTTCACAACCAGGGCGTGGTCAAGGTCAGCCGCGAACGCGGCGCCGGCATCGAAATCCTGTCGCAGGATCCGGGCAAGCCGGACGACGGCAATTATCTCACGGGTGCAAAGGCGTCGATCAAGATCGACGTCACCAGGTGCAACCCGCCGCCTCCACCTCCCGGCAAGGAATGCTTCAAGGTGGAGCGCGGCACGGTCGATTGCGTGCCCGGCGGCGGCGCCTTCATCTACCACATGCCGGTCGGCCCGGAGATGGCTGGCAAATGGGTGCAGCTTTCGACGACGACACCCGGCATCACCATCATTCCCGACACGCAATTGGTGCCGGCGGGCGGCGGTGTGCTCAATTGGAAGATCGTCGGCGCTTCACCCGGCGACGTCATCCACATCATCGTCACCGGTGTCGAAACCTATGCCGGCCCGAGGGAGGGGTGGGGCCTGTGCTGTACGCAGACTGTCGATATCGTCATCCCGCGTGATCAGCGCTGCCCACCGAAGGACAAGGAACCGGATCTGAAAGTCGAAAAGCGCGCCGACGTGCAACGTTGCACGGTGGGTGGCGGCTGCGACTTCACCATCAGGGTCACCAATGTCGGCGATGCACCCTACCACGGCAAGATCGTGCTCAACGAAGTCACCCTGCCGGCTGGCTCCACCCTCGATTCAGGGCCGAACCCGCCTTGGGTCTGCGCGCCTGGAACCACCCCGATGATTTGCACTCATCCGGTGACCACGCTCAATCCGGGTGCCTCTGTCGACCTCAAGCTCGGCTTCAAGCCGGCCGCAGGCTGGCGAGGCAGCGCCTTGCGCAACTGCGCCACTTACAATTACGGCGCCAGCGGCAAGCCGCTTTTCGGCAGCCAGCAAAACGATCGCGGCTGTGCTTCGATCCCGGTCTGCCGGCGTGGCGATCGTGACCGCAACTGCCGGCCGCCGGTGGAGAAGAAGGTCGACCTGATCCTGAAGAAGCGCGCCCGCACCGAATTCTGTTCGGCCGATGGCGTCTGCACCTTCGTGGTCGACATAATCAACAATGGCAGCGTCCCCTATAATGGGCCGCTGACGGTCGTCGATACCTATCCGGGCGGCGTGCCGGCATCCTCGACCTTCGGCCCGACGCCGCCATGGACATGCGGACCGAACGGCCCCGGCCAGTTCCGCTGCGACAATGCCGGCATCGTGCTGTTGCCTGGCGCCTCGACGCCGATCTTCGTCAGGGCGGTGATGCCGGCCAACTACCGGCCCGACAGTGTCGAGAACTGCGCCGAGGTGAAAGCTATTCCCGGTGAGAACGACATCACCAACAACAGGGCCTGCGCCAAGGAACGCATCCGTCATCCGAATGCCGGCCAGCCGGCCCTGCGCATCACCAAGGTTTGCAATGGTTCGCTGGCCGGTGCTGCGGTCGTTTCCTGCCGCATTACCGTCATCAGTCTCGGCACCACTGCCCCGACCGGTCCGGTACGGGTCAACGATGCCGCGACGCTGATAGCCGGCGGAGCGCCGGTCCAGATCCAGACCGTCACCCCAGACGGCGCGGAATGGGCTTGCGGACCGGTTCCGGCCAATGCGCTGTCGTGCCAGATTCCCGGCGCCGTCATGACGCCTGGAACCAGCCGCCATTTCGACGTGACGGTTGCCGCGAACGGCGAATTCGAGAACTGCGCACGCGGCTCCTACGGCCCGGCTCCGGGAGACGACATCGTCTATCCGATCGGCCAGGCCTGCGCCAAGGGCAGCGGCGCCTCGACCATCCGCGTCGAGAAGACCGGTGATGCCGAGTGCAAGCCCGGCCAGCCCTGCTCGTTCGAGATCGCCATCACGAACGATGGCGCGAGCGCCTTCTCCGGTCCGGTTCGCCTCGGCGATGCGATCGGCGTCGAAGGCCTCGGCCGGCTGGAAGGCGTTGCGATCACCTCGATCGATCCGCCCTTCGGCTGCTTGCCGGAGCCGGCAATCTTGCCTCTGTCCTGCATCGCCCAACTCACGCTCGGCGCCGGGGAAAGCCACGTGCACACAGTGACCGTGACTATTCCCGACGACGGCCGTCTGGCCAATCTGCAGGGCATTGTCAACGGCCAGAACTGCGTCGGCGTGCTGTCTCCGAACACGCCGGTGCAAGGCGGTGGCGACGTGCTGTCCCGCGGTGCGGCCGACGTGCAGGGCGATCGCGGCAAGGCCTATGCCTGCCATCCCTTCACCATCAGGAATGAGGTGAAGAAGGAATGCTCGCAAGGCTTCGTCATGAACGACGCCGGCAACTGCGTCTGCCCGCCCGGCACGACCTTCCGCAATGGCCAATGCTCGTCCGGGGGCGGCACAGTCATCGTGCCGAAGCCAAAACCTTGCGTTCTGCTCAAAGGCCAGATCCGTACCGAAGACGGACGCTGCGTCTGTCCGCGCGGAACCGAGCTGGAGAACGGCGCTTGCGTGGGCAGCAAGCCGCAGCCCGAGCAGTGCACCATCCGTGGCCAGATCCACGACGCTGCCGGCGATTGCGTCTGCCCGCGGGGCACCGAAGTCAAAGGCAATGCCTGCCGGCCAATCCAGCCGAAACCCGAGCAGTGCACCATTCGGGGCCAGATCCATAACGCCGCTGGCGATTGCGTCTGCCCGCGGGGTATGGAAGTCAGGGGCAATGCCTGCCGGCCAATCCAGCCGAAGCCGGAGCAGTGCACCATCCGCGGGCAGATCCACGACGCCGGAGGCGATTGCGTCTGCCCGAAAGGCACGGAAGTGCAAGGCAATGCCTGCAGGCGCAAGAAGCCTGTTGTGGTGGAGTGCTCGATACCTGGTCAGATCCACAACAAGCGTGGCGTCTGCGTCTGCCCGCGTGGGACAGAGCTGCGCGACGGCGCCTGCCGCAAACCGCGGCTGGAGTGCGCACCGGGCGCGCGGCCGATTAATGGCCAGTGCCAGCCGATCCGCAAACCGAGCCTGCTGCTGAATCCAGATGTTCTTCAGCAGCTGCCAAGGCGCAAGCCGCAGCTCGAGCAATAGGATCGCACGCGAACTTCAAAACGGTGATCATTCGATCAAGAAAACCCCGCCGGAGCGATCCGGCGGGTTTTTCTTTGGCTGGCAGATGAAAGAGCAGCGAAAACCTGAAGCCGTGGCATCAGCGGAAGGACAAACCGGCTTCCACTTTCCGGACTCGACTCATGGTCTAGGCAGGCGATACAGAGGGGCCGTAAACCGAGGCGTTCGGGGAGACCGCGTCATGAGCAAAAAAACCCTGATCGCGCCATCGGTGCTGGCTTCCGATTTCTCGAAGCTCGGCGACGAGGTCGAGGCGGTGGCGGCCGCCGGCGCCGACTGGATCCATCTCGACGTCATGGACGGGCATTTCGTCCCCAACATCACCTTCGGGCCGCCGGTGATCAAGGCGATCCGCAACCGCACCAAGGCTTTCTTCGACTGCCATCTGATGATCGCCCCCGCCGACCCCTATCTGGCCGCCTTCGCTGAGGCCGGGTGCGACGGCATCACGGTGCACGCCGAAGCCGGGCCACATCTCGACCGGTCGCTGCAAACGGTCAAAAACCTTGGCAAGAAGGCCGGCGTGTCACTCAACCCCGCGACACCGGAGACGATGATCGAATACGTGCTCGACCGGCTCGATCTTATCCTGATCATGACGGTCAATCCGGGCTTCGGCGGCCAGGCCTTCATTCCGGCGATCGTAGACAAGGTGAAGCGGGTGAAGGCGCTGATCGGTGACAGGCCGATCCGGATCGAGATCGACGGCGGTATTTCGCCGGAAACTGCGCCCCTGGTCACTGCCGCCGGCGCCAGCGTGCTGGTCGCCGGTGCGGCCATTTTCAAGGGCGGCAGCGTCGCAGCCTATCGGGCAAACATCGAGGCAATCAGGGCAGCGGCGGACAAGGCGGCCGGCTGACCGCCGCCGTTCGGCCGGAGACAGCCGCTCGGGGGGACTTTTGAGCAACCATCTGTTCGATGCTTTCCGTGCCCGGATGCCCACGCCCGGACGCCTTTTGATGGAGGCAGAGGACGGGCGCTCGATCAGCTATGGCGAAATGCTGGCGCGCTCCGCTCAACTGGCACATGTGCTGTCGCAGCTGGGCGTCGAAGCCGGCGACCGCGTCGCCGTTCAGGTCGAGAAGAGCCCGGAGGCCATTTTCCTCTATCTCGCCTGTCTGCGTGCCGGCGCGATCTTCCTGCCGCTCAACACCGCCTATACGCTGACCGAACTCGACTATTTCTTCAGGGATGCCGAGCCGCGACTGATCGTCTGCGACCCGGCGCGAGTGACCGAGATCGGCGTTTTGGCGCAGGCCTCGGGCGCTGCGGTCGCGACACTCGGCAGCAAGGGCGAGGGTTCGTTGACCGATCGGGCCTCTGAGGCGGCCATGGACTTCCACGACGTGGCGCGCGGACCGGACGACCTTGCTGCGATCCTCTACACATCCGGCACCACCGGCCGTTCGAAGGGCGCCATGCTCAGCCACGAAAACCTCGCCTCGAATGCGCGGGTGCTGGTCGACCTCTGGCGCTTCACTGCCGCAGACGTGCTGATTCACGCGCTGCCGGTTTTCCACACGCATGGCCTTTTCGTCGCCACCAATGTCGTCCTGATGGCCGGCGCCTCGATGCTGTTCGAAACCAAATTCGACCCGGCCCGCATCGTCTCGCTGCTGCCGCGCGCCACCGTGCTGATGGGCGTGCCGACATTCTACGTCCGCCTGCTGCAGCAGGACGGTTTGAACCGGCAAGCGGCGAAAAACATCCGCCTGTTCATTTCCGGCTCGGCGCCGCTTTTGGCCGAGACGCACAGAGCCTGGCGAGAGCGCACCGGCCACGCCATCCTCGAGCGCTACGGCATGACCGAGACCAACATGAACACGTCGAATCCTTATGATGGCGAGCGGCGTGCCGGCACGGTCGGGTTTCCCCTGACCGGCGTTTCCCTGCGCATCACCGACCCCGAGAGCGGCGAAACACTTGCCAAGGGCGATGTCGGCATGATCGAGGTGAGGGGTCCCAATGTCTTTTGCGGCTACTGGCGCATGCCGGAAAAGACCAAAGCGGAGTTCCGTGACGACGGTTTCTTCATCACCGGCGATCTCGGGCTGATCGATGCCGACGGCTATGTCCACATCGTCGGCCGCGGCAAGGACCTGATCATTTCCGGCGGCTACAACATCTATCCAAAGGAAGTCGAGAGCGAGATCGACGCGCTGCCGGGCGTCGTCGAAAGCGCTGTCATCGGCGTTGCCCATCCGGATTTCGGCGAAGGCGTCACCGCTGTCGTGGTGAGGGCGCCAGGCTCGACCATCAGCGCCGCAGCGATCGTCGAGGCCATCGCCGGGCACCTCGCCAGGTACAAGCATCCGAAACGGGTGATCTTCGTCGACGAACTGCCGCGCAACACGATGGGCAAGGTGCAGAAGAACCTGCTGCGCGAAGCCTACAAGGACCTCTATACGTCCAAAGCCGGCTAACCCTGACAAGCAGGGCTGCCTGCAAAAACCCTGGCACCATCGATCCAGACGCTTTTAATGTCCAGATCGTCCGACAGCGAAACGATGTTGGCCGCGGTACCGTTGGCGAAGCGCCCGAGCCGGTGCGACTGGCCGATCGCCTGCGCCGGATAGAGCGAGGCCATGCGCAAGGCTTCGTCGAGGTCGAGGCCGACGACGCGGTGCATGAAGCGCACTGCGGAAATCATGTCGAGATCCGCGCCCGCCAGCGTGCCGTCGGCAAGTGTCAGCCTGCCATCCTTGCGGTGGATGGTGCGGCCGTTCAGCGTGAACGAGGTCATGTCGGTGCCGATCGTCGCCATGGCATCGGTAACGAGCAGGATCTTGCCCGGCCCCTGCTTGGCGCGCAAGGCGATGGCCATGGTGGCCGGATCGACATGGATACCGTCGGCGATGATGCCGGCATAGAATGTGCCTGTATCGATTGCGGCGCCCGCCAGCCCCGGCTCGCGATTGCCGATCTGGCTCATCGCATTGAACAGATGGGTGATCACCGTTGCGCCGGCCTCGGCAAAGGCGCGAGCCGTGGCATAGCCGGTATCGGAATGGCCGATGCTGACGACAATGCCGGCCTTGCTAAGCGCCGACACCTGGCTGGGCTCGACGGATTCGGGCGCCACCGTCGTCAGCAGCACGGGCAGGTTTTTCCGTGCGGCGATCAGCATCGTCTGGTCGGAGTCTAGCATCGGCCGGATCAAAGCCGGGTCATGTGCGCCCTTGCGGGCGATCGACAGATGCGGCCCTTCGAGGTGCAGGCCCAGGAACCCCGGCACCTTCCTCCGTGCCGCCTCGGCTCCGGCCGCAACCGCCGCGGCGGTGATCTCGGACGTGTCGGTGATCAGCGTCGGCAACAGCGCCGCCGTGCCGAAGGGTGCGTGCGCCCGGCAGATGGTCTCGATCGAGGCGACGTCCGGATGGTCGTTGAGCATGACGCCGCCGCCGCCATTGACCTGCAGATCGACGAATCCAGGCGCCAGCATGCCGCCGCCGGTCTCGATATGCGCAACATTGGATGGAATGGCACCGGCGGCAACAATGGCCTCGACGAGGCCGTCGCGCACGACAAGCGCCGCATTGTCGTGCCAGTCGTCGCCATCGAAAATCCCGGCGCCAGTCAGGGCAAAACGGTCGCTCATAGGGTTTCCGTTACCTTGCGCAGATTGGGCGGCGTGTCGGGGTCGAGGCCGCGATGGCGGGCAAAGGCCTCGACGAAACCATAGAACGACACGATCAGCGTCAGCGGGTCGGTCAGCGGATGACCGGTTGCGACATGCGGCAGGCGCTGAGCGCTCTTTGCCTTGTTCGACGTCACAAAGACGGCAGCGCCCTTGCCGGCCAGGCTGTCGGCGGCATCGGCCACCGATGGCTCGGACGCATCGCGAGCAGCCAGAGCCAGCACCGGGAAACCGGGACCGACCAGCGCCAGCGGGCCGTGCATGACCTCGGCGGCACTATAGGCTTCCGCATGCATGGCGCAGGTTTCCTTGAATTTCAGCGCCGCCTCGTTGGCGATCGCCGCCGACGGGCCGCGGCCGAGAATGAACAGCGATTTCGGCGTCTCGAGTGCCCCAGCCAGCGCCATCCAGTCGCAGGCGATCGCCTTGCGAAAATGCTCCGGCAAGCGCGCGAGCGCCACCAGGAGTTTCTCGTCGCCGGTGCAATGCGCCATCAAGGCGAGTCCGGCGACGGCTGAATTGACGAAGGTCTTCGTCGCCGCGACGCTGCGCTCCGGTCCGGCCAGGATGTCGATCGCGTAGTCCGAAGCCCGCGCCAGCGGCGACTCGGCGGTGTTGGTGATGGCGACGGTCAGCGAACCGCCGGTCCTCGCCGCTTGCGCCATTGCAACGATGTCCGGGCTCTTGCCGGACTGCGAGATCGCCAGGCAGGCCGAGCCGCCCAGCTTCAGCTTGGCGCCATAGATCGAGGCGATCGACGGGCCGACCGATGCAACCGCCAGCCCGGCGGTCAACTCCACGGCATATTTCATGAAGGTCGCGGCATGGTCGGACGAGCCGCGCGCCACGGTGACGACGAAATTCGGGTCGCGCTCGCGAATGCCGCGTCCAGCTTCCGTCAGCACCGCGGCCGAGCCATCGAGCAGACGGGCGGTGGCCTCCGGGATCTCCTCGATCTCGCGCCGCATGTGGGTCGTTGTCGCGGTCATGGCCGGCCCTCTTCGCCCGGCCCGCTCAGCCGGAGTTCGGCGACAAAATCATAGGCGTCGCCCCTGTAGATGGAGCGGGTAAACTCGATCACCTTGCCGCTCGCCAGATAGGAGATACGCTCGATGTGCAGGCCGGCAATGCCCGGCGGTACTTCCAGCAGATGTGCGTCGCCATCGCCGAGGTTGGTGGCGGAAATGCGCTGCACCGCCCGCACCGGCCTGTTGCCGGTCTTTTCCAACGCCGCGTAGAGCGACGAACCAATCGCCGTCGGATCGGGCAGCACGCTTGTCGATAGCGAGGCGCGCTCGATCGCCAGCGGCGTGTCGTTGGCGATACGAAGGCGCGCCACGCGCGCAACCAATTCGTTCGATGCCAGGCCGAGCACCATCATCTCGTCGGGCGACGGCGGATAGAGGCCGCGGTCGAGCCAAGCCGAACGCACCGCCATGCCGCGCCGTGCCATGTCCTCGGTAAACGAGGTCAGCATCGACAGCGACTGCTCGACGCGCTCCATACGTGGCGCAACGAAGGTACCGGAACCATGGCGCTGGACGAGGATGCCGCCCTTGACCAGGTCCTGCACCGCCTTGCGCACGGTGACGCGCGAAATGTCGGCCTTGCTAGCGATGTCGCGCTCGGAAGGCAGCGCATCGCCAGGTCCGATCAGCCCGCGTTTGACCGCATCCTCGATACTCTTCCTGAGCTGCAGATAGAGCGGCGCGCCACTCTGCGACGATTGTTTCAGCGCCGCGAATATCTGGTCGGCGGCCTCACTCATCGAGCTGCCTCCGCCGTGTTTGCGAAAATCCGAGCCGCCATCTGAACCGCGCCGCCCAGAGCGTCGTCGAGCGGCGGTTTCAGCAGCGCCCGGTAGCGGGCCGACAGGCGCGGCGCGTAAAGCGGCGCCAGCCCGCCGAGCAGGCAGAGCGGATCGCCGCCGCCCAGGTCGAGCACGCCAAGCGCTGCTTCGACATCGGCGACCGCCTTGTCGAGGATCCAGATAGCGACGACGTCGCCTTTTTCGGCATGTTCGAACACCTTGGGCGCGAAGCCGCCGAAATCGCCGGGCTTGGCGTTGGTGGTGAATTCGACCAGATCCTCGGGATTGTTGCGGAAAATGGCGAGCATGGTCTCCGTCAGCGGCGATCCCTGGCGGATGCCGTCATAGGCGAGCAGCGTCTGCTCGAGCAGGTCGCGGCCGATGCGGGCGCCGCTGCCCTGGTCGCCGACCTGGAACCCCCAGCCGCCGATGGCGCGCGACTTGCCTTGTTTGCGTGCCATATAGGCGGTGCCGGTGCCGAGGATGGCCATGGCGCCGTCGCCTGAGCCAACCGCGCCTTCCAGCGCGATCTCGGCGTCGGGCTCGACACGGCTGATGCGAAACGGCAGGATCGCTTCGAGCTGCTGCCGGTAGGTGCCGACATTGGCGCCTGCAAGACCGAGAACGGCCGGAGTTTGCGGGATCAGTGCGGGATCCTTGCCCGCGGCGACAAAGGCCTGCTGCGCTGCGTCGACGATGTTCGTCCTGGCGCCGGTGAGATCGGTTCGGATGTTGGCGGCACCGCTTTTGGCGCGGCCGAGGACGATGCCGTCGGCCGTTGCAAGGGCCGCCCTGCAGCTGGTGCCGCCGCCATCGATGCCGAGCACGAATTTCACGCGATTTCTCCTCCGGGCGGATAATACCAATAAAATACCAATAGCCAAGGATTAATTTCCGTTTCAAAAAAGTTAAGGCGTAGTTTGTTGAAAAATCAGCCAATTTCGTTCGCAAGCCTGCACTGCCGCAAGGATTTCATTAATGCGTGTGGACAAGTGGTATTTTTTTGGTATGGTTTCTCGATTGGAGGAAAGCGGATGGCCGAAACGCGCACCGAAGCGCTTCACCAGAATGCCGAGGGACTGGATATCCAGGCCCCGGAAGCCGTCCTTTCCTCTTTGGCCAACGCACAGATCGAGGCCGCCAAGGCCGTGCACGGCGCCATTCCTGCCATTGCTGCGGCAGCCGAAATCATCGCAAGCAGACTGAAAAGCGGCGGCAAGCTCGCCTATGCGGCTGCCGGCAGTTCGGGCCTGATGGCACTGGCCGATGCGCTTGAGCTGCCGGGCACTTTCGGCATCCAACGCGACCGCATCGCCATCCTGATCGCCGGCGGCGACGAGGCCTTCAAGACACTGGCCGGCGGGCCGGAGGACGACACCGAGGAAGCTTCGGCAGCAGTTGCCGCCGCCCGCATCGGCAAGGGCGACTGCCTGATCGCCGTCTCGGCCAGCGGCTCGACACCTTATGCAGTCAGGGCGATCGAGGACGCCAGGCGCCGCGGTGCGGCGACCATTGCCATCGCCAACAACAGGGATGCGCCGCTGTTGCGGCTGGCCGACATCGCCATCCTGCTCGAAACGCCGCCGGAGCTGATTGCCGGCTCAACGCGCATGGGCGCAGGCACCGCCCAGAAGATCGCGCTCAACATGCTGTCGACGCTCGCCGCCATCCATCTCGGCCATGTCCATGACGGCTACATGGTCAACCTCATGGCCGACAACATCAAGCTGCGCGACCGCGCCGCACGCATCGTCGCCGCTGTCAGCGGGCGCGACAAGGACGAGGCGGCGCGCCTGCTCGAAAGGAGCGGCGGCGTCGTCAAGACCGCTATTCTGCTCGCCGCCGGCGCCGCCAGCGCCGATGCAGCCGAGAAGATATTGGAAGGGACTGGCCACAAGCTGCGGCCGGCCCTTTCCGCGATCGAGGGGAGCAAGGGGCGCAATGCCTCTGTTCTCATCAAAACCGAACCTGAAAAAGGTCAACAGGGAGACTGAGCATGACAACGAAGCTACTGACGGCACTTCTTCTCGGCACCAGCATTCTCGGCTCCGCCGGGGTGGCTTATGCCGACGACGTAACGCTCAACATCGAAAGCTGGCGCGGCGACGACCTTGCCATCTGGAAGGACAAGCTGATCCCGGCCTTCGAAGCCAAGAACCCGGGCATCAAGGTGGTGTTCGCGCCGTCGGCGCCGACCGAATATGACGCCGCCCTCGGCGCCAAGCTCGCCGCCGGCTCGGCCGGCGACCTGATCACCTGCCGCCCGTTCGACAAGTCGCTGGAACTCTTCAAGAAGGGCAACCTCGCCGACATCTCGACCCTGCCCGGCATGGAGAACTTCTCCGACGTCGCCAAGGCCGCCTGGCAGACCGACGACGGCAAGTCGAGTTTCTGCGTGCCGATGGCCTCCGTCATCCATGGCTTCATCTACAACAAGGACGCCTTCGACAAGCTCGGCATCAAGGTGCCGGAGACGCGCGACGAATTCTTCGCCGCGCTCGACAAGATCAAGGCCGACGGCACCTACATCCCGATGGCGATGGGCACCAAGGACCTCTGGGAAGCGGCGACCATGGGCTACCAGAACATCGGCCCGAACTACTGGAAGGGCGAGGAAGGCCGCCTGGCGCTGATCAAGGGCGAGCAGAAGCTGACCGATCCGCAGTGGGTCGAGCCCTTCAAGGAACTGGCCAAGTGGAAGGACTATCTCGGCGACGGCTTCGAGGCGCAGACCTATCCGGACAGCCAGAACCTGTTCACGCTCGGCCGCGCCGCCATCTACCCGGCCGGCTCGTGGGAGATCGGCCTGTTCAACACGCAGGCGCAGTTCAAGATGGGCGCCTTCCCGCCGCCGGTGCAGAAGGCCGGCGACACCTGCTACATCTCCGACCACACCGACATCGGCATGGGCCTCAATGCGGCCTCGAAGAACGCGGATGCGGCCAAGACCTTCCTGTCCTGGGTGGCCTCGCCGGATTTCGCCACCATCTACGCCAACGCGCTGCCGGGCTTCTTCAGCCTGAACAACACCCCGGTGAAGATGGAAGACCCGCTGGCCCAGGAATTCGTCTCCTGGCGCGGCAAGTGCAAGTCGACGATCCGCTCGACCTACCAGATCCTGTCGCGCGGCACGCCGAACCTCGAAAACGAGACGTGGGTTGAATCGGCCAACGTCATCAACGGCACCGACACGCCGGAAGCTGCCGCCAAGAAGCTGCAGGACGGCCTCGACAGCTGGTACAAGCCGGCGAAGTAAAGCGCGGCGAAGCGTTGTCTCCCCCCTCGAGGGGGAGATGTCGCCGAAGGCGACAGAGGGGGTCGGTCGAGGCAGACTGCGGCTTGATCGCTGCTGGAAAGCACGGTCGAACGACGATGGCGTGCTCCTCTGCCGACCCCACCCGCCTCGCTTTGCGAGGTACCCTCCCCTCGAGGGGGAGGGAGGCGCCGCGCCCTTTGGCGGCAATAGCAAGACCTGATCGGCGGGGACCGAACGCATGGCCGCAGCACCGAAAAGACCGTTCCGTTGGCATATCGGCGTTTTCCTGGCGCCGGCGCTGCTGGTCTATACGGCGATCATGATCCTGCCGCTGGCCGGCACGCTGCAGCTGTCGCTGTTCCGCAACATCAACCAGTCGCAGGTCTTCGTCGGACTGGAAAATTTCCGCATGCTGTTCGGTGATCCCAACTGGTCGGTCAATTTCTGGAACGCGCTCAGGAACAATGTCTGGTTCTTCATCATCCACATGCTGGTGCAGAACCCGATCGGCGTCCTTTTGGCCGCACTTCTGTCCAGCCCCAGGCTACGGTTTTCCGCCTTCTACCGCACGGCGATCTTCGTGCCGACGATCCTGTCTTTCGTCATCGTCGGCTTCGCCTGGAAGCTGATCCTGTCGCCGCTATGGGGCGTGGCGCCGCATATGATGGACCTTGTCGGCCTGAAAAGCCTGTTCACGCCCTGGCTCGGCAAGGCGCAATATGCGCTGACCGCGCTCAGCCTGATCTCGGTGTGGCAGTTCGTCGGCATCCCGATGATGCTGATCTATGCGGCACTGCTGTCCATTCCCGAAGAGGTGATCGAAGCGGCCGAATGCGACGGCATCACTGGGATGGCGCAGTTCTGGAAGATCAAGCTGCCGCTCATCCTGCCGTCGATCGGCATCATCTCGATCCTGACCTTCGTCGGCAACTTCAACGCTTTCGACCTGATCTACACCGCGCAAGGCGCGCTGGCCGGGCCGAACTATTCAACGGATATTCTCGGCACCTTCCTCTACCGCGCCTTCTTCGGTTTCCAGCTGCAGGTCGGCGATCCCAACATGGGCGCGGCGATCGCCACGATGATGTTCCTGATCATCCTCGGCGGCGTCTGCGTCTATCTGTTCCTCGTACAGACGCGCTTGCGTCGCTACCAGTTTTAGGGGAGCGCGACCATGAGCACCGCAACCCGCTCGCTGCCCCGCACCATCGGCGCGCATGCGATCCTTCTGACCTACACCGCAATCGCGCTGTTTCCGGTGATCCTCGTGATCATGAATTCGTTCAAATCGCGCGCAGGGATTTTCGGCGCGCCGCTGACGCCGCCGACGCCAGGGACCTTCGACCTGATCGGCTACACCACGGTGATCGGCCAGGGCGACTTCATCCACTATTTCCAGAACAGCCTTGTCGTCACCGTCGCCTCGCTGTTCTTCGTGCTTTTGTTCGGCGCCATGGCTGCCTTCGCGCTGTCGGAATACCGCTTCCGCGGCAATTCGCTGATGGGGCTCTATCTGGCGCTCGGCATCATGATCCCGATCCGCCTCGGCACCGTCGCCATCCTGCAGCTGATGGTGGCGAGCGGGCTGGTCAACACGCTGACGGCGCTGATCCTGGTCTATACGGCGCAAGGCCTGCCGCTTGCCGTCTTCATCCTGTCGGAATTCATGAAGCAGGTCTCCGACGACCTGAAGAACGCCGGCCGCATCGACGGGCTATCGGAATACACCATCTTCTTCCGCCTGGTGTTGCCGCTGGTCAGGCCATCTATGGCGACGGTCGCCGTCTTCACCATGATCCCGATCTGGAACGATCTGTGGTTCCCGCTGATCCTGGCGCCGTCGGAGGAAACCAAGACGGTGACGCTCGGCGCGCAACTGTTCCTCGGCCAGTTCGTCACCAACTGGAATGCCATCCTGGCGGCACTGTCGCTGGCGATCATGCCGGTGCTGATCCTCTACGTCATCTTCTCGCGGCAGCTGATCCGCGGCATCACTTCGGGAGCGGTCAAGTGAGTGAGGGTCGGGACGCGATCAGTCGAGGCCTCACCGAGTCGGCAATCCGCCACAGATTCCGCGGCGTTCGCAAAACAAACTATTATCGCGAATGGCCGGAAACGGTCTGTCTGCTTAACCTTCAGAAGTCTGCCTGGGGACCGCAGTTCTATCTCAATGCAGCTGTCTGGCTGACTCGGTTCGGGATCGAGCGTCGACCGAAGGAATACAACTGTCATATCGTCTGGCGTGTCAACTCCCTGATGGTTAGCGAGCAATCCAAGGCATTCACCGAGGCGCTGGATCTGGATCGTCCGTTGCCGGACGACCGGAGGTCTTCTCTGATCAAAGAGGGAGTCGATACATACGGGTTCGGACTTCTGGCACGTTGTGAAAGCGAAAAGGCTGCTCTGCAGATCGCCAGTGAGTATGGATCGAGTATTAGGATGGACCTGAAAGCCCGCGCTCTACTAAAGGCAAACTGAAATGGACCAACCCCTTCGCGTTGTCATCGCCGGCCTCGGCAATATGGGGCGCAGCCATGCGTTGGCGTATCACACCAATCCGGGATTCCAGATCGCCGCGCTGGTCAACCGCTCCGATGTGCCGCTGCCGGAAGGGCTTTCGACCTACGCCATCCGGCGTTCCTTCGACGAGGCGCTACGCGACGAAAAGCCCGATGTCGCCTGCATCGCTACCTATTCCGACAGCCATGCCGACTATGCGGTCAGTGCATTCGAGGCCGGCTGCCATGTCTTCGTCGAAAAGCCGCTGGCAACGACGGTCGCCGATGCAAAGCGCGTGGTCGCGGCAGCCAAGGCCAACGGCAAAAAACTGGTGATCGGCTACATCCTGCGCCATCACCCGTCCTGGATCCGGCTGATCGCCGAGGCGCGCAAGCTCGGCGGCCCTTACGTGTTCCGCATGAACCTCAACCAGCAATCCTCCGGCCATAGCTGGGAGACGCACAAGCAGTTGATGCAGACGACATCGCCGATCGTCGATTGCGGCGTGCATTATCTCGACGTGATGCTGCAGATCACCGACGCCAGGCCAGTCGAGGTGCGCGGCATGGGGCTGAGGCTGAGCGACGAGATCGCGCCGTCAATGTACAATTACGGTCATCTGCAGGTGCTATTCGACGACGGTTCGGTCGGCTGGTACGAGGCCGGCTGGGGGCCGATGATTTCGGAGACGGCTTTCTTCGTCAAGGACGTGATCTCGCCCAATGGCTGCGTGTCGATCGTCATGAAGGAGGGTGTCAGGTCCGACGACATCGACACCCACACCAAGACCTCGACCATCCGCCTGCACAGCGCGGCGACCGGCGCCGACGGCAAGTTCGCGAAACCGGACGAAATGCTGTCGATGCAAGGCGAGCCCGGCCATCAGGACCTCTGCGACCTGGAACAGGCGTTTGTGCTGAAGGCGATCCGCGAGGATCTGGACTTGACCCGCCACATGGACGACGCGGTGAAGTCGCTCGCCGTCTGCCTTGCCGCAGACGAGAGCGTGCGCAGCGGCCTCGCCGTGAAACTCTAGAACAGGGACGAAGCCGTGGGCTCGCTGAACATCGAGAACGTGAAAAAAGCCTTCGGGCCGGTCGAGGTGCTGAAGGGCATCAACCTCGAGGTGACGGATGGCGAGTTCGTCGTCTTCGTCGGTCCATCCGGTTGCGGGAAGTCGACGCTGCTCAGGGTCATTGCCGGGCTGGAGGACTCGACCTCGGGCCGCGTGGTGATCGACGGGGCGGACGTCTCCGCCACGCCGCCGGCCAAGCGCGGTATCGCCATGGTGTTCCAGACCTATGCGCTCTATCCGCATCTGACTGTGAAGAACAATATGGGCCTCGGCCTCAAGCAGGCGGGCACGCCGGCGGCCGAGATCGACCGCCGCATCGGCATCGCTTCCTCGATGCTGTCGCTGGAGCCCTACCTCTCGAGGCGGCCGGCCGAGTTGTCCGGCGGCCAGCGCCAGCGCGTCGCCATCGGCCGCGCCGTGGTGCGTGAGCCCAAGCTTTTTCTGTTCGACGAGCCGCTGTCGAACCTCGACGCCGCACTGCGCGTCAACACCAGGCTGGAGATCGCGCAATTGCATCGCCGGCTGAAGGCCACGATGATCTATGTCACCCACGACCAGGTCGAGGCGATGACACTGGCCGACAAGATCGTCGTGCTGAACGCGGGAAAGATCGAGCAGATCGGCGGACCGATGGAGCTTTACAATTCGCCGGCAAATGAATTCGTCGCCGGCTTCATCGGCTCACCGAAGATGAACTTCGTCGACGGGGCCAGGCTTGGCGAGACGGCCAAGACCATCGGTGTCCGCCCCGAGCACCTGACCGTCGATCCGAAATCCGGTGCCTGGAAAGGCACGGTTGTCCATGCCGAGCACCTTGGCGCCGACACCAATCTCTATCTCGACTGCGAGAAGGCCGGCTTGATCACAGTGCGCATTTTTGGCGTCTATAACGCCGAACCGGGTGCCACGCTCTACGCGACGCCGGATCCGGCAAAGACATACCGGTTTGGGGCCGATGGGAAGGTGCTGAAATAGCGCAGGTGCCGACTCCCCTTCTCCCCTTGTGGGCTAGCGTGCGCACACCTCTCCGAAGCAGATGTGTGCGCACGCTAGCCCCCAGGGGAGAAGGCAAAGCGCCGCCTACAAATCCGCCTTGAACGTCTGCTTCTGGATGCCCAGCCCTTCGATACCGAGCTCGACCACGTCGCCGGGCTTCAGGAAGACCGGCGGCTTCATGCCGAGGCCGACGCCGGGCGGCGTGCCGGTAGAGATGATGTCGCCCGGGTGCAGCGACATGAACTGGCTGAGATAGGAGACGAGATAAGCGACGCCGAAGACCATGGTCTTGGTCGAGCCGTTCTGCATGGTCTTGCCGTTGACCGTCAGCCACATCGGGATGTTCTGCGGGTCCTTGATCTCGTCCTTGGTCACCAGCCACGGGCCGATCGGCCCGAACGTGTCGCAGGACTTGCCCTTGGTCCACTGGCCCTGGCGCTCGGCCTGGAAGGCGCGCTCGGAGACGTCGTGCGCGACGCAATAGCCGGCGATATAATCAAGCGCCTCGGCCTCGGTGACATACTTTGCAGTCTTGCCGATCACCACGCCGAGCTCGACCTCCCAGTCGGTCTTCACCGAGCCGCGCGGGATCAGCACGTCGTCGTTCGGCCCGACAATAGCCGAGCTTGCCTTCATGAAGATGATCGGCTCCGGCGGCACGGTGGCGCCGGTTTCGGCAGCATGGTCGGAATAGTTGAGACCGATGCAGATGAATTTGCCGGTGCCGGCGACGCAGGCGCCGATGCGTGGCTTGCCGGAAACCGCCGGTAGCGTTTTCGGATCGAGCTTCGACAATGTCTCAAGCGATGCCGGATCGAGCGTCTTGCCGGCAATGTCGGTGACATGGGCGGAGAGGTCGCGGATCGTTCCATCCGCATCGAGCAGGCCGGGGCGTTCGCTCCCCGCCTCGCCATAGCGCAGCAGTTTCATGCAGTTTTCTCCCAGTTGCGACCAGAGGCCGTTTGCAAACTCGCTCCGCTGCGGCGAATGGCGTGGGTTTCGAGAACCGGAGCGGAGCGTACTTAAAGTACGTGAGCACCGGAAGCGCAGAAAGCCGCGTCAGGCGCCCGGCGGAGTAGGGTTTTCAAATGGCCTCTTAGATCGACCAGCCACCGTCGATATTATAAGCCTGCCCCGACGTATAGGTGGCGCCGGCCAGATAGACGGCGAGGTCGGCGATTTCCTCGGGCGTGCCGAGGCGGCCCATCGGCTGGCGCGCGATGAAGGCGGCGCGAGCTGCTTCGTAGTCGCCCTGCGCATGCATGCGGTCCTGCAGCGACGGGCTTTCGACCGTGCCCGGACAGATCGCATTGCAGCGTATGCCCTTGCCGACATAGTCGGCGGCGACCGACTTGGTCAGGCCGATGACGGCTGCCTTGGTTAGGCCATATACGAAGCGGTTCGGCACGCCCTTGGTCGAACTGGCCAGCGACGCCATGTTGATGATCGAGCCGTCGCCGCGCTCCAGCATGCCGGGCAGCACGGCGCGGATGGTGCGGATCATCGAGCGGACATTGAGATCATAGGCAAAGTCGAGATCGCCGTCCTTCATCTCGAGGATCGAGCCGGAATGGACGAAGCCGGCGCAATTGAACAGCACGTCCACGGCGCCGATCTCGGCAAAAGCGGCGTTCACCGCCTCGTCGTTCAGCACGTCGAGCTTGCGGGTCTTGATACCGGGCGTCTTGCCGAGGTCGGCGAGCACCACCTCGTTGATGTCGGTGGCATGGACGACGGCGCCGACCTTGGCGAACGCCAGCGCGCTCGCCCGGCCGATGCCTTGCGCCGCCGCCGTGACGACAACGATTTTGCCTGTCAGATCCGCCATGCTTTTCTCCTCGCCCGTCTGTGGTCGTTCGGCTTTACCGGCGCAAGGCCGGGGCGCAATGTGCCAGCCGGGCACTACCATCCCGCCTGTTTCGATATTCGCCTGCCAGCCAAATGTTTTTTCTCGGTAAAGAACATCTTTTGGCCCGTCAAGCCCGGACGTCTCTCCGGGGCACTCAGTCGCCGTAGGGCACCCAGACGTTCTTGACCTCGATCGCACGGCGCAGCAAGGCATCGCCGGCTGCTTCGTTCGAGGGCCAGTCGAGGCTGTGGCCGTTGCCGGTCCAGACGCGTTTGAGATTGCCGATGGACTCAGCCTCGGCCTTGGCGCAAGTCTCGGCGTCGACGAACACCCAGAGCCCGTCGACATCGTCATGCTTGGCCAATACGCCGGCAAGCTCGGCGCTACGGCCGGTGACGATATTGATGGCGCCTGCCGGAACGTCGGAATATTCGATGACCTGGTAGAGGTCGGTGGCAAGCAGCGGGTATTTTTCGGATGGCACTGCGACTACGGTGTTGCCCATGGCAAGCGCCGGCGCCACCAGCGAGATCAGGCCAAGCAGAGGCGCATTATCCGGCGCGATGATGCCGACGACGCCGACTGGCTCGTGCAGCGCCAATGTGACGGCGCGGGCCGGCGGCTGGTGGACGCGGGCCTCGAATTTGTCGGCCAAGCCGGCATAGAGGAAAAGGCGCTCGATCGACAGCTCGACCTCGTCACGCGCCGCCTTGGCGGTCGCGCCGGTGAGCTGGGTCAAACGGGCGGCAAACTCGTCTGCGCGGCCGGAAAGGTTTTCGGCCACGTAGTAGAGTACCTGGCTGCGGTTGTAGGCGGTCGCCTCCGGCCACGACTTGCAGGCGCGCGCGGCCGCGACGGCGTCACGGATATCCTTGCGGTTGCCGAGACCGATCTCGCCGGCAAGCTTGCCCTTGGCGCTGGCGATGGCGAAGGAATAATTGCCGTCCGGCCGGACCTGCTTGCCGCCGATGAACAGCTTTGCCGTGCGGTCGATGGCGCCACCTTCCGCCTGCTCGACAGGTTGGGCCGAAGACGTTGCCGGTTTGATGATCGGGCCGAGCGGCAGTTTTGCCGAGAGATATTCGAACATGCCCTCGCGCCCGCCTTCGCGGCCAAAACCGCTCTCGCGGTAGCCGCCGAAGCCGCAGGAGGCGTCGAACATATTGGTGCCGTTGACCCAGACGACGCCGGCCTTCAATTGCGGCGCGACGTGCAGGGCAAGATTGATGTTCTCGCTCCACACCGAAGCGGCCAGGCCATAGCGTGTGTTGTTGGCGAGCTCGATCGCTTCCTCGGTGTTGCGGAAGGTCATAGTGGCGAGCACCGGCCCGAACACCTCTTCCTGCGCCAAGATGTTAGCCGGCGAAACACCGGTCGCCAGCGTTGGCAGATGGTAATAGCCCGCGGCGGGCAGTGCCGAGTCCGGCTGCCAGCAGATCGCGCCCTGCTTGGCGCCTTCGGCGATCAGGCCCTTGACGCGATCGAGCTGAGTCAAATCGACCAGCGGGCCGATATCGGTGTTCTTGTCGAGCGGACTGCCGATGCGCAGCCGGCTCATCCGCGTCTTGACCTTGGCGATGAAGGCGTCCGCGATGCCTTCTTGCACCAGAAGGCGCGAGCCGGCACAGCACACCTGGCCCTGGTTGAACCAGATGCCGTCGACCAGACCCTCGACGGCGCTGTCGAGGTCGGCATCCTCGAAAACCACGAATGCCGACTTGCCGCCAAGCTCCAGCGACAGTTTTTTGCCCGAGCCGGCAGTGGCCTTGCGGATGATCTTGCCGACCTCGGACGAACCGGTGAAGGCAATCTTCTGGACGCCGGGATGGTTGACGATGGTCGCGCCCGCCTCCGGCCCGCCCTGGACGATGTTGACGACGCCCTTCGGCACGCCGGCGCGTCCGCAGATCTCGGCAAACAGGATCGCGGTGAGCGGCGTGAATTCCGCGGGTTTGAGCACCACGGTGCAGCCCGCAGCGAGCGCCGGCGCGATCTTCCAGGCGAGCATCAAGAGCGGGAAGTTCCACGGGATGATCTGGCCGACGACGCCGACGCCCTTGTGGCCGGGAAAATCCCTGTCCAGCGCCTGCGCCCAGCCGGCATGATGGATGAAATGGCGGATCGCCAGCGGCACGTCGATGTCGCGGCTTTCGCGGATCGGCTTGCCATTGTCGATCGATTCCAGCACCGCGAACAGCCGTTGGTTGCGTTGCATGGCGCGGCCGATGGCATAGAGCACTTTGGCTCGGCTGTAGCCGGTGCTGGCGCTCCATTTCGGCAGCGCTTTTGTGGCCGCCGCAACCGCCGCGTCGATCTCGGCGGCACCGGCATCCGACACCTTGGCCAGCAGCTTTCCCGAGGACGGATCGCTGGTGTCGAAGGTTTTGCCTCCGCTGGCTGCCTTCCAGTCGCCGCCGATAAACAGCGCTTTGCCGAAATCCCGCGCGGCAAGCCACGCATCGGCCTCGTTGCGCGCCTCCGGCGCCGGGCCGTATTCCATGGCGTGATAGCGTTCGAGGATGTTCATGAAGTGCTCCGAATCACGCCATCGCGTGGCGATGATTGGCCGAGTAGTGGCCGGTCAAATGATGCTCGAGCTGGCGCTCGATATCGGTCAAAAGGCTCGATGCTCCGAAGCGGAACAGCTCCGGCTCCAGCCACGGCCGGCCCAGTTCTTCTTTCATCAGCACCAGCCAATCGAGCGAGGCTTTTGCCGTGGAAATGCCACCGGCCGGCTTGAAGCCGATGAGATAGCCGGTTTCCTCGAAATAGGCGCGGATTGCGCGCACCATGGCAAGGCCGACCGGCAGCGTCGCGTTGACGCTTTCCTTGCCGGTCGAGGTCTTGATGAAATCTGCACCCGCCATCATCGCCACCATCGAGGCGAGCATGACGTTGCGCAGCGTGGCGAGGTCGCCGGTACCGAGGATCACCTTCAGATGCGCCTCGCCGCAAGCGGCGCGCATCGAGACGATCTCGTTATAAAGCTCCTGCCATTTCGCCCCGAATACCAGGCCGCGCGGGATGACGACGTCGATCTCCTCGGCGCCGTCGCGGACCGATGCTTCGATCTCTTGCAGGCGCGTCGAAAGCGGTGCAAGGCCATGCGGGAAGGCGGTCGAAACGGCGGCGACATGGACGCCGCTGCCGCGCAGCGCTTCTACGGCGGTGGCGACGAAGGGATGATAGACGCAGACCGCCGCCGGGCGGATCTTTTCACCAGTAATGCCCAGCCCCTCGACGATGTCGCGACGGAACGGGTTGACCGCCTTGGCACAGAGCCTGCGCACACGCTCTTCCGTGTCGTTCGAGTTCAGCGTCGTCAGGTCCATGCAGGCGACGGCGCGCAGCAGCCAGGCCGCCTGGTTATCGGCCTTGATCGAGCGTCTTTTGGTCAGGCTGGCGACGCGGCGTTCCAGCGCCGAGCGGTTGACGCCGCGCATCGATTCCATGAAGCCGAGATCGAGCCTCATGCCGGGATTGCGAGCAATGCCATGGGCTTGCGGCATCGGCGCATTGGCGGCGGCGCGCGCCGGCAGCGGCGTGATCTTGGACGTGCCGAGATCGGTTTCGCGGATTGTGCTGCTCATCTCCTGCCCCTTGTTCAGCGACTTATGCCGAAGATAGACCGTGAAGCAGCGCTTCACGAGTCCTTCAAGCAGTCATAGCGGAAAAAGGCGGTCAAGGCAGCCGATTTTTGACCGCATGATCAAAATCAGGGTCTCGAACCAGTGGACGCTGAGCTGCGCGTCTCAGCCGACGAAGGCGCGCTCGACGACGAAGCTTGCCGGATGGTGCAGCGAGCCTTCCTGGAAGCCGAGGCTTTCGGCCAGTTCCTTGACGTCCTTGAGCATATGCATCGAGCCGCAGATCATGATGCGGTCGGTCTCGGGATTGAGCCTGTCGATGCCGAGATCGGTGTAGAATTTGCCCGAGCCGATCAGCGCGGTGATGCGGCCCATGCGCACGGAGGTCTCGCGCGTCGTCGAATTATACAGCGTGACGCGGCCGCCGGTCAGTTCGCCGATCAGCGGGTCCTTCTCAAGCGCTGTCACCAGCTCCTGGCCGTAGGTGAGCTCGGCATTGTCGCGGCAGGTATGGGTCAGGACCACCTGCTCGAACTTCTCATAGGTGTCGGGATCGCGCAGCAGGCTGGCGAAGGGTGCGATGCCGGTACCTGTCGAGATCATGAACAGGCGCTTGGCCGGCGTCAGCGCGTCGACCACCAGCGTGCCGGTCGACTTCTGCCGCATGATGACTGTATCGCCGATCCCGATTTTCTGCAGCTCCGAGGTAAGCGGGCCGTCCGGCACCTTGATCGAGAAGAATTCGAGTTCGTCGTCCCAGGACGGGCTGGCGATCGAATAGGCGCGGAATACTGGCTTCTCGGCATTGGGCAGGCCGATCATGACGAATTCGCCGGAGCGGAAGCGCAGCGACTGCGGCCGGGTGATGCGGAACGAAAACAGCCGGTCGGTATAATGCTTCACCGAGACGACGGTTTCGGCATAGACATTGGCCGGTATCGGGAACTGCAGCGGCCGGGCGCCGGCTGTGTTGAACGCGGATGTGGTGTTCATCAAACCTAACCTTCTGGGCCGGCTCAGCGCCGGCGCCAAATCTCCACCTGCGCGCCCGAACCGGTCAGGTTCCAGCGTGCCGTTTGCACACTCCGAAGCGGTAAGCTCTTGTGTCCGGAATTTATTAGTATACAAACGATATTTGCGTCAAGACGCCACCGTAAAACAGCTTTCCAAACTAAGGCATCTAGGCAGTTCGGGCATTTCGGGTTTCGACAATGGGACAGAATTTTTCGGCGCAAGCGCTGGATTCGACTGGCGGTGTCGTCGCCGGCATCGATGTCGGCGGAACTTTTACCGACCTCCTTCTGATCGACGGCCGTGACGGTGGCCGGGTGCATATCGCCAAGACCCCGACCACGGTCGACAACCAGGCGTTCGGCGTCGTTGCAGCACTTGGCGCCACCGGCTTTCCGGTCGACGGCATCGACCTCATCGTGCACGGCACGACGACCACCACCAACGCGGTCCTGGAGCGCCGGCTGGCCAAGACCGGCATGATCACCACGCGCGGCTTTCGCGACGTCATCGAGCTTGGCCGGCGGACACGGCCGCAGGCCTATGGCATGACGGGCACGTTCGTCCCGATCATTCCGCGCAATCTGCGGTTCGAAGTGTCGGAGCGGGTCGAGGCCTCGGGCGCGGCGCGCATCCCGCTCGACGAGGCCGAGATGCGGACAGCGATTTCACAACTGATCGCAGCCGGCTGCGAATCCCTGGTCATCCATTTCCTGCATTCTTACGCCAACCCGGCGCATGAGCGGCGCGCCGCCGAGATCGCGGCCGAGCTTTGGCCGAACGGCTACATCACGACAGGCCACGCCCTGCTTTCGGAAGCGCGCGAATTCGAGCGCGGGGTGACCGCTTCGGTCAACGCTTCGGTGCAACCGATCCTCGAACGCTATGTCGAGCGGCTGCGCAAGGAGCTGGCGTCAAAAGGCTACGCCCGCGACTTCCTGATCATGAACGGCAATGGCGGCATGATCTCGGCCCGCTTTGTCACACGTGAGTCGGCCAAGACCGTCATGTCCGGCCCCGCTTCCGGCGTCATCGCTGCCGCCTATACCGGAAAACGCGCCGGCTTCGAAAACCTGGTCACCTATGACATGGGCGGCACCTCGACCGACGTGGCGCTGATCCGCAACGCCGAGCCGGCGGTGTCGAACGAGATCGAGATCGAATATGCGATGCCGATCCACGTGCCGATGGTGGCGGTGCATACGGTCGGCGCCGGCGGCGGCTCGATCGCCCGCGTCGATGCGGCCGGCCTGATCCAGATCGGCCCGGAAAGCGCCGGCGCCAATCCCGGCCCGATCTGCTACGGACGCGGCGGCTTGGAGCCGACCATCACCGACGCCAATCTGGTGCTTGGCCGGCTGGCGCCGAAAAAGCTGCTTGCGGTGGAAAACCCGGTCACCGTCGAACGGGTCACCGGCATATTCGAGGACAGGATCGGCCGACCTACCGGCCTGTCCGGCGTCGAGGCGGCGGGTGCGGTGCTGCGGCTCGGCAACGTGAAGATGGCCGGCGCCATTCGCATGGTCTCGGTGTCGCGCGGCCATGACCCGCGCGATTTCGCGCTGTTCGCCTTCGGCGGCGCCGGGCCGCTGCATGCGACGGCACTGGCGCGCGAACTAGGCCTGCCGAAAGTGCTGGTGCCGGCGCGGCCGGGCATCACCAATGCTCTCGGCTGCGTCGTCGCCGATCTGCGCCATGATTTCGTCAACACGGTCAACCAGCCGGTGGCCAGTCTCGATGAAACCCAGCTCCACGAGACATTGGAACGGCACCGAAACGAAGGCGAGGAGCTGATCGGCAAGGAAGCGGTGAAGCCGGAAGCAATCCGTTTCACGCATTCCGCCGACATGCAGTTCGTCGGCCAGACGCATATCATAAACGTGCCGCTGCCGTCGTCTGCGATGACACGCGAGGGACTGCAGCAACTGTTCGAGAAGGCCTATTTCGCCCGCTTCAAGGTCGAGCTACCCGAGATCCGCGCCAATCTGGTCAACCTCAACACGTCGGTCACTGGCGTGCGGCCGACCATCGATCTGTCCCGGCTGATCGATCCGGCTGGGCGCGCCAAAACGCTCGAAGAGGCGCGGCGCGAAATCCGGCCGGTCTGGTATGGCGGGCGCTGGTACGATACGCCGGTCTACAGCAGGGAAAAGCTGCCGCTCGGCGCAGTCATCATGGGGCCGGCGATCCTCGAACAGATGGACGCGACGACTGTGCTGGAGCCCGGCGACCGGGCGCGATCGGATGCCGACGGCAACATCATCATCGATATCGGCGAGGCCTGAGATGGAAAAACTCGACGCCATCACCCTTTCGGTCATCCAGGCGGCGCTACAGCAAGTCTGCGACGAAATGGACCTGACATTTTCGCGCGCCGCGTTCTCGCCTGTCATCGCCGAGGCCAATGACCGTTCGGATGGCATCTATTCGGCGCTCGATGGTTCGCTGATCGCGCAAGGCAGCCAGGGCCTGCCGGTGTTCGTCGGCGTCATGCAGTATTCGACCAAAACGGTGATCGAGATGATCGCCGACGGACGCTGCCTGCCGCCCGAGCCGGGCGATATCTACATCGTCAATGATCCCTATCTCGGCGGCACCCATCTCATGGATGTGCGCTTCGCCATGCCGGCCTACCGGGAGGGGAAGATCTTCTGCTGGCTGTCGAACACCGGCCATTGGCCCGACATTGGCGGTTCGGTGCCGGGCGGATTCTCCGCCTCGGCAACGGCGGTCGAGCAGGAAGGCTTGCGGTTGCCGCCGGTGAAACTGTTCAAGAAGGGCGTGCTCGACCCGGAGATCTACGCCATCATCTGCTCCAACATCCGTGTCGCCGACCAGCGTATTGGCGATATCCGCGCGCAGGCGGCGGCACTGCTGATCGGCCAGGACAGGCTTAACGGAATCCTGGATCGTTACGGAGATGAAACGGTTGTCGAAGCGATCGACGAATTGCGGCGCCGCGCCGCTGAACAGATGCGCGTCAACATATCGGCCATTCCCGACGGAATCTATCGCTCGCGGGCCTTCGTCGATTCAGACGGCGTGGTAAACGAGCCGCTGATCATCGCGCTGGCAGTCGAGAAAAAAGGCGACACGCTCAGCTTCGACTTCTCGGGCTCATCAAAGCCCTGCGCCGGGCCGATGAACAGCGTTCTGGCGACGACCTTGTCCTCTGTGTATCTCGCCATGCGCCACATTTTCCCGGATGTGCCGATCAGCGCCGGCGCCTTCGAACCGCTGATCGTCAAGCGGCCGGAAGGCACCTTCCTCGACGCCAAATATCCGCGCCCGGTGTCGGGCTGCGCGGCCGAGGTTTCGCAGCGCATCGCCGAGGCGGTGTTCGCTGCGATGGTGCAGGCGCTGCCGGACAGGGTGACGGCGGCTCCGGCTGGCTCCAGCGGCAATTTCGCGCTCGGCGGCAACGATCCGGTCCGTGGCCGCGATTATGTCATGTACCAGATCTCCGGCGGCGGCTATGGCGGCAATGCCGGTCACGACGGCCTGACCAATGGCTGCTCGACCATCGGCATCTCCAAGTCGCCGCCGGTCGAGATCATGGAGCAGGCCTTCCCGGTGCTCTACCGGCATTATGCGCTGCGCGAAGGCTCGGGTGGCGCCGGCAAGCACCGCGGCGGGTTTGGGCTCGCCTATGAGGTAGAGATCCTGCGCGGCGACGCCCGCGCCTCTTTCGTCATGGATCACGGCCGGTTCGGCCCGCAAGGCGCGCTCGGCGGCAAGGACGGCGCGGTCAACACGGTGACTGTGTTCCGCAACGGCGAGGAACATGTGCCGCCGCACCTCTCAAAGGAACAGGACATCGCGCTGAAGGCAGGCGACCGCGTGCGCGTCGGCACACCGGGCGGCGGCGGCTACGGCGATCCGTTGCAGCGCGATCCGCAATTGGTCGCTCGGGATGTCAAGCTTGGCTACTATACCGCAGAGCAAGCCAGAGACCTGTTCGGAGTCGTAGCGGATGAGCAACCCAAATCCCCTGGAGGCTGATCTCTCGTCTGAACTGGCCTACGCAGTCGAACGCGTCTATGCCGCTTTCGCGTCTTATCCATCGCCCCGCCACCTGCATGGCTCGCCGTACAAGGATTTGGAATCGATCTTTCGGGGAGTATCCAGTGGTCCGCTTCGGGAGCTCAGTGGTGAAAACCTCGGCGCCTATGCCGGATCGGCCATATGGACGGTCGGCGACGTCGATGACTACCGGCACTTTCTGCCGAGAGTGCTTGAACTTGCCATCCAAGGCGAACCTTCGATGGGGTTCGACGCCAACGTGATTGCCGCAAAGCTCGAAAGGACCTCCTGGCGCGATTGGCCGTTGGAAGAACAGCAGGCTGTCGAGGAGCTGTTTCAGGCTGCCTGGCGAAAAGCGATGACCATGCATCCCGATGAAGGGAACGCGGTTCCCTGGCTGGAGGGCATAGTGCTTGCCGGAATGGATGTAGCAGCTGCATTAGCGGCATGGCGTGATAGCCCTTACCCCGAGGCCATGTTGCACTGTGCGGACTTGATTACCGGCAACATCAAGACACTCGATAAGGGGCACGTGATCTTCAGCGAACAGGTCACCACATGGCTTCTATCCGACAGTCTCGCCTGGCACTTGTTCACCGTCGCGGTCGAGGCTCCCTTGCGCCCCGACGATCGCGAAAAGCTCGCTTGGGCCAGCGAGACCATCGAGAACAATCTGAACTTTCTCAGAAATTAAAGGCGTTGATTGGCCGCGGTTCGCCGGTCACGCTCTGTGGTCCAGCCTCGCGACCAGCCGGTCGCCGGCCCACTGGATGCCGCAGACCAGGATGATCAGCACAATGACAACGGCGATCATGACGGACGTCTCGAAGCGCTGGTAGCCGTAGCGGATGGCGAGGTCGCCGAGGCCGGCCGCGCCCGGGGGGGCCGCCCCGGGCGCCGCGGCGCAACGAGAGCCCACAGGAGCCCTGGGGGCCGGGCCCATGACCCGCCACCCCTGCGGGGCCCCGCCCGGGGGCGGGATGGGGGCGG
>NZ_JAMYND010000042.1:0-39069 GCF_040318885.1 Mesorhizobium sp. M0998 | reverse complement strand
CCTGTCGGACAAGTTCTTCGGTCAGATACGAAACAATTCGCTCGGTTCCACCGTAGGTTCGGGGCGGCACGGATTCGGTTAGCGGTGCGATCTGGGCTATTTTCATTTAGAAAATCTTTTCGGCGGCGATCGCCGTCTTTCAAACAAGCTTCGGCGGCAACCAAGACAAGCGAGAGCTTCCCGTTGCGAAGTATTCTCTGCAGAGCGTATTTATAGTTGTGCCGTCCGTGCTCCTCCCGTGCAATCAGGTTTCCCTTATTCAATTCCTCTGCATCCAGAACTGCGATCCCTGAGAAATGTTTCACCGGTCCCAGAAAAAGAATGGCGCTCCCGCCTCACATATGCCGCTACGGTTGACCAGGATCCGCGCAAGCTCCAACGTGAGAACTTCACGTTTTGTGCTCCGATTGGCACCGGGTCCTGACAGCATCGTGCTTTCGTTTGTTCTGTGGCTCCTCGACCGAGCAAGGACAGCGAGCCCGCGTCGCCGGAGGATAAGAACGACGCGGGCCGATCGGAGATATCCGATCTGGCAGCAAAAAAATGAGGGAAAGAGTTTGCTGCGTGGGCAGAACTTTTCCTGAGCGCCGGTGTTCCATCGCGTGAGGAAAAAAGCCCGCCGCACAGGTTGATGCGGCGGGTCGATCAAACGTGTTGCACCGAGCGGGGGGCTCGGGGTCGGGCATGCCCGGTGCGCGCGGACCACGCGAACTTTAGATGCACCAGCTGCGATGCGTCCACCAACCGACGGTTGGAGTTTCATTCCGAGAGCTGTCTCACAGTGCGAAGCGGGCAAGTAGTTTATCGGAACCCAGCCTTGGCACATCACGTTGCTCAGTCGCTGACCTTCGAAGGATGCATGCAATGGCGAAAGACATATCTCGCGAGGAAGAGCAACGCGGCACCGAAAAAGTCTTCTTCTGGGGCGCTGCAATCGCCCTTGTCCTTTTTGTGTCTCTGGTGACCATCGCCCTCATCGGAAGGTCCTGATCTGTTTCGACAGTAGGATTCGACCGGCGGGCGCGAGGTCTCGGTGGGTTCAGGGCGAATGCCGGGCTGTTGTACCCTATGAGCCGCTCCCATCCGCCGTTTGTCCTCTCGATCGCCAGTCGAGCCACGATGCACTGAATTCAGAAAATTTCATTGCGCGGGTCACAACCTGCAGCAAAACTGTCCCAATCCAACCCGATCGGCTGTCCTTCGCTGGAGACGAAAAGCCACGGGCGGACGCTACAGGCCTAACTTTTCCCCGAGTGCATCAATGCGTTTAAAAGCTCCCGCCTTGCTAAGGCCGTCGGCATAGGCGTCAGGGTCGACGTTACTCCGGCCGATCCCACACACTGACCAGGTCGGTGACGAGCAGCCCCGCAAACGGTCTGAGAAAGCCTACCAAATGTAGCGGAACAAATCATGATCGTTTCTCATTGAGCTGATCAATCAAGGGGGATTGACCATGGGCGATCGGGACAACCCAAAAATCGAGGCATCGGCAAATTCGGAAAAGACCCGGAAGATTGGGTCAGCGGAGATGACCCCCGCACAAGCCTCATATCTGAAAACTCTGGCCGAACAGGCCGACGACCGCTGGCCGGGACCCGGACAACACGTCGACTGCGGCTGGATGGTAGTTCCCGCGCGGACTGGCAGCCATATCCTGCTCTGGTCGCCAACGGCGCTGACAGAGCCTCCAGTCTCAAGTATTAATCTTTGCGGAAGGGAGACACTTGGCGTGCCTCACTCCACGGAACCAGCACGGGTTGCCCTTCGCGGATCGAGACCCCCCGCCCAGCATTAGCGATGGCCTGCCGTTTTAGGCAGTTTGTCTCATCCCATCGGCGGACTTCGATATTGGCTTGGATCATGGAGATGCCTGCTCGCCGATCAGGCGGGCATATTCCGCCTCCGGCTGGCCATATGAGCTGTTTGCCAAGATGATGAGACCAGTTCGATCACGGACGATGACCTCGCCACGATTTGACCTGATCAGACCGCGGCCTTCCAGCATTTGAAGTGCCACGGTGACGCCCGGCCGTCGTACACCCAACATGACCGACAGGAATTCATGGGTAATCGGCAGCCGGTCGCCTATCTCGAGCATCTCACCTACGAAGCGAGCGAGCTTCGGGCCCTCCCCAGGGCTGTTTTCGACGAGGCCCATCATTTATTGGTGCAGCCAGCGTCGCGGCCGTGAATGTCTGAGTTACAAGTTGGCCGGCTGGATTGGCCCTCAACTTCCAAACCATCCAAGACGCGGCCCAGCAGCACCAGATCGGAAGGACGAAAGACGCCAGCTTGCTCTGCTTTTGCACCAATTGGCATGACGCCCCTCGATGCAGGCCCAGCCGACAGGGCCGAAACTAATTGGGCGCTACTACAGGTTCAAGCTGGAGACAGCCGATGATCTTACAATCTCGTGCTCATGCCGGTTCGATATCCGTTTGGCAGAAGTCTTTGCCGATGAAAAGCAGCGGTTCGTCTGCACGCTTTGCCAAAGCATAGGAAATTCAGCGCCGCCAGGTGGTGGCCCTTGCCGTAGGTCAGCCAACCCTGGGTCGCCAGATCAACCAATTCGGAGTCGACAGGAATGATGTCGGCCTCGACTTTGCGCAGCCAAAGATCGATCTCAGCCAACGCGTGTTCGCCGCGCCTGCTGACCAGCACCATGCGTGCCTCGAGCACGCAGCTTGCCGGGATCAGACGGATTGGGTCGGAGACCAGCGCTCGTTCCAGCCTTGCTGCCTCAGGCTCGCTCCGAAGGATCGCTACAACAGCTGAGGTATCGATCACCATCAGTTAGGGATTCCATGCTCGTCAAACCCGATGATCTCCTCGTCGCTGCGACAATCCAGTTCAGGCAATCGTGCCACTCTTTCTCGGATGGCGCGCAATTCTGCCAGCAGACGCTCCTGAGCGGTCTCTCCAAAGCCCAAGCGGTGCAAGCGCTCGCTAAGGGCCTGATGAATGGCTGCTGTCTTACTGATACCCTGGCGGCGTGCGAGTTCATCGGCGAGAGCAACGGTGGCTGGATTTTTGATGTTCAGGGACACGAGAAACTCCAAAAATCTACCTTTCTGGCAATTTCTACCACAATTCTCTAGCTCTTCAACATACCTGCTAGCCTTCGCCCACACCCGCGCCGGATTGACCACCACAATCGCCAGGCGGTCGCGGCACCGCATTTCGCAAGTCTCTGCACGTCATGCCACGATCGCCGGTTTTGCTTGTTGCAAGGCCGGCGCTCCTGCCTTTTCTAATGATCCCCGACCGCGGCAAGAGCCAGTTCGTGGCGAGAAACGGGGACCCGCATGGCGACCAACTATCATGCCAGTAAGGGAGCGGCATCGCGCGGCGCGCGCATGCTGCGCACCGCCCTCGGCCCGGCGATCGCAGGCTTCCTTGACGATCCAGCCATTGTCGAGGTGATGCTCAATCCCGACGGTCGCCTGTGGGTTGACCGTCTCAGCGAAGGACTGGCTGCAAGCAATGAAATGCTGATCGCGGCAGACGGCGAACGGATCATCAGGCTGGTCGCGCACCATGTCGGTGCGGAGGTGCATTCGGGCTCGCCGCGCGTTTCGGCTGAACTGCCTGGGACCGGTGAACGGTTCGAGGGCCTTTTGCCGCCTGTCGTCACGGCACCAACATTCGCCATCCGCAAGCCGGCGGTCGCGGTGTTTACGCTTCAAGACTATGTCGCTGCCGGCATCATGACCGAAGGCCAGGCTGACGTCCTGCAGCTTGCCGTGGAGACACGCAAGAATGTGCTGGTGGCCGGCGGCACATCGACGGGCAAGACCACGCTCGTCAACGCGCTTTTGGCGGAGGTGGCTAAAACCGCCGAGCGCGTCGTGCTGATCGAGGACACACGCGAGTTGCAGTGTGCTGCGCCCAATCTTGTAGCGCTGCGCACAAAGGACGGCGTCGCCTCGCTGTCCGATCTAGTGAAGTCATCATTGCGGCTTCGGCCCGACCGCATCCCGATCGGCGAGGTACGTGGCGCCGAAGCGCTCGATTTGCTGAAGGCCTGGGGCACCGGCCATCCCGGCGGCATCGGCACCATTCACGCCAATTCTGCCATTGGCGCACTGCAGCGACTGGAACAGCTCGTACAGGAGGCCGTCGTCACGGTCCCGCGCGCGCTGATAGCCGAAACCATAGACCTCGTCGCCGTCCTCGCCGGCCGCGGTTCCGCGCGCCGGCTCGTCGAAATCGCCTTGGTCGACGGGCTCGATCCGGCCACCGGTGACTACCGCACCCTGGAAGCAAATCTCGAGACCACAATGACCGTGAATCACCACTCGCCCTTTGGAGCTTCAAAATGACCCCGATCCGCTTCAATTCATCGGCTGTCCGCAAACTTGCCGTGGAGCTGTCGTATGCGACGACCGCCGCGATCATGACGATTGCGCCCGCCCATGCTGCCGGTTCCTCCATGCCCTGGGAGGAGCCGCTTCAGCAAATTCTCGAATCGATTGAGGGGCCAGTCGCCAAGATCGTGGCGGTGATCATCATCATCGTCACCGGCTTGTCGCTCGCTTTCGGCGACACATCGGGCGGATTTCGCCGGCTGATCCAGATCGTCTTCGGCCTGTCGATCGCTTTCGCGGCAAGTTCGTTCTTCCTGTCTTTTTTCTCCTTCGGCGGCGGAGCGCTGATCTGATGGAGGAGGAAGTCCGCGGCTTTTTCGCGCCGGTGCATCGCGCACTCACCGAACCGATCCTGCTCGGCGGCGCGCCGCGTGCGGTTGCCATCGCCAACGGTACGCTGGCCGGCGCGGTCGGATTAGGACTTCGCTTGTGGGTCGCAGGGCTCATCATCTGGTTGGTCGGACATCTCGTGGCCGTCTGGGCGGCAAAGCGCGATGCGCAGTTCGTCGATGTGGCACGCCGGCACCTTCGCTATCCCTCGCACTTCGGCTGTTGAGGTCCTTCATCATGATGAACCTCGCGGAATACCGAAAGAAGAGTGCCAGCCTCGTCGATTATCTGCCTTGGGCCGCCCTGGTGGCGCCGGGCGTGGTGCTCAACAAGGACGGCAGCTTTCAAAGGACAGTGCGTTTTCGCGGGCCGGACCTGGACTCCGCCACGCCGGCGGAGCTGGTCGGCACGACCGCGCGGCTCAACGGCGCGCTACGCCGGCTCGGCTCCGGCTGGGCAATTTTTGTCGAAGCGCAGCGCAATCCTGCCAGCGGCTACCCAGACAGCCGGTTCCCGGATTGCGCATCGGCACTTCTCGACATCGAGCGTCGCGAACAGTTCGAAGCCTCCGGTGTGCTGTTTGAAAGCAGCTACTTTCTCACATTCGTGTGGCTGCCTCCGGCTGAGGAAGCGTCGCGAATGGAGAGCTGGCTCTATGAAGGCCGGGAAAAGACCGGCGTCGATCCTTGGGAACTCCTGAAGATTTTTGTCGATCGCACCGATCGCGCGCTCAACCTCATCGGGGGCTTCGTTCCCGAAGCTGACTGGCTCGATGACGGGGAGACGCTGAGTTACCTGCACTCAACCATTTCGACCAAGCGGCATCGCGTTCGCGTGCCAGAAACGCCGATGCATCTCGACGCACTGCTTGTCGATCAGCCGTTGGCCGGCGGACTCGATCCGAGGCTTGGCGATGCGCATCTGCGCACACTCACTATCATCGGGTTTCCGACGATGACCTTCCCGGGGATTCTCGACGATCTTAATCGGCTTGCCTTCCCTTACCGCTGGTCAACGCGGGCGATCATGCTGGACAAGACCGAGGCGACCAAGTTGGTGACCAAGATACGCCGTCAGTGGTTCGCGAAACGGAAATCCGTTGCCGCGATCCTCAAGGAGGTGATGACCAACGAGGCGTCTGTTCTCGTCGACTCGGACGCGGCCAACAAGGCGGCCGATGCGGACGCGGCGCTCCAGGACCTGGGCTCTGATCAGATCGGCGAAGCCTATGTCACCGCCACCATGACGGTCTGGGATGTTGATCCATCGATTGCCGACGAAAAACTGCGTCTAGTCGAAAAGATCGTTCAGGGCAGGGACTTCACCTGCATCGCCGAGGGCGTCAACGCTGTCGAAGCTTGGCTGGGCGGCATCCCCGGCCATGTCTATGCCAATGTTCGCCAGCCGCCGCTTTCCACGCTCAACCTTGCGCACGCGATTCCCCTCTCCGCGGTCTGGGCAGGTCCGACCGAGGACGAGCATCTTGGAGCGCCGCCGCTGTTCTTCGCCAGGACGGAGGGCGCCACTCCGTTTCGGTTCAGCCTGCATGTTGGAGACGTCGGCCACACCCTTGTCATCGGCCCGACGGGCGCCGGCAAGTCGGTCCTGTTGGCGCTGATCGCGCTGCAGTTCCGGCGTTACGAGAACAGCCAGGTCTTTGCCTTCGATTTCGGTGGCTCAATCCGCGCTGCCACGCTCGCCATGAATGGTGATTGGCACAATCTCGGAAGCAATGCTGAAAGCGGACAGGGCTCTGACAATCCGTTGCCCTCGCTCACCTTGGCCGATCTGTCGGACGACGTTCAGGCCGTGTCGCTGCAGCCGCTTGCCCGCATCCATCATACGCCAGAGCGGGCCTGGGCGGCCGCCTGGCTCTTCGACATTCTACTGCGGGAAGGCGTGGTCATCACGCCGCAGGTGAAGGAACATCTATGGTCGGCGCTGACGTCGCTGGCTTCTGCGCCAATCCAGGAGAGGACATTAACTGGCCTATCCGTGCTGCTGCAGTCCTCGCCGCTGAAACAGGCGCTTGGTCCCTATTGCATCGGCGGCGCTTTTGGCCGGCTGCTTGATGCCGAGCATGAGCGACTCGGCGAAGCCACCGTCCAGGCGTTCGAAACCGAGGGCCTGATTGGCACGGGTGCTGCTCCCGCGGTGCTTGCCTACCTTTTCCACCGCATCGAGCAGAGGATGGATGGACGGCCGACGCTGCTGCTCATTGACGAGGGCTGGCTGGCGCTCGACGATGGCGGTTTCGCCGACCAGTTGCGCGAATGGCTGAAGACGCTGAGAAAGAAGAACGCCAGCGTAGTCTTCGCCACGCAGTCGCTTTCCGACATCGACGGATCGCCAATCGCGCCGGCAATAGTAGAAAGCTGCCCGACGCGGCTGTTCTTGCCCAACGAGCGCGCCATCGAGCCGCAGATCACCGAGATCTACCGACGCTTTGGTCTCAACGATCGCCAGATCGAGATCATCGCCCGGGCGATACCGAAGCGCGACTATTACTGTCAAAGCCGCCGCGGCAATCGTCTGTTCGAACTAGGGCTCGGTCCAATCGCGCTGGCGCTCTGCGCCACATCGTCCAAATCCGACCAGGCCGCGATCGGCCGGATCGTCGCCGAGGCCGGCCGAGACCATTTCCTCGAGGCCTGGCTAGCGGAGCGCAGTCTGTCCTGGGCGGCCGACCTCATCCCAGGTCTCACCAACTTGATCAACCAGTCCACCGAGGAGATTTCGTCATGAATTCCGTTCTTGCAGGTCGCCGTATCCGTCGCGTGGCGGCAGCCGGCGCCATCGCCGTGGCCACGGCGCTGTCATCGGCACCAGCATCAGCGCTGATCGTGTTCGATCCCAGGAATTACGCCGAAAACCTGCTTTCGGCATCGCGCGCCCTGGAGCAGATCCACAACCAGATCACCTCGCTTCAGAACGAAGCGCAGATGCTGATCAACCAGGCGAAGAATCTCACTTCGCTGCCGACCTCGCTGCTGGGCCAGATCGAGGCCAATTTTGCCGAGATGAAGAGCCTGCTCGGCGAGGCCGACAAGCTGGCCTATAGCGTCCAGGAGGTCGAGAGCCAGTTTACCTCCGCTTACGAGAATTTCGGTTCGAATCTCTCCAGCCAGCAGCTTGTCGACGGCGCGCGTCAACGCTGGCAGACCTCGGTGTCGGCCTTCGAGCATTCGCTGAAGGCGGGCGCCGTCGCGGTCGACAACATCGCCGCGACACAAGAGCAGACGAGTGCGCTGGTCGGTGCCAGCCAGTCCGCCGTCGGCTTGCTTCAGGCGACGCAGGCCGGCAACCAGCTCCTCGCGGTCCAAGCCAGGCAAGTTGCCGACCTCACTGCGATGCTGGCCGCACAAGGACGAGCCGAAGCCCTTGAGCAGGCGAGGCGGGCGGCCGCGCAGGAGCAGGCACGGGAACAGTTCAGCCGTTTTATGACGGGCAGCAGCTACAGCGCGTCATCTGTAAAAATGTTCCACGACTGAGGCAAAGACCGCATGGATCTCAAGATCGCCGCCCGGATAACAGCCGTTCTTGCCCTTGGCGCCGCCATGACCGCCGCCTCCATGGCGCTGCGCGGCGGCGGCTCGCAGAACGCGTCCTCCCCGCGCTCTGCATATCCGGGCGGCGAGCCGGCTGGGGTCGAGCTTGCCCGATGCCGGGACATTGGCATGGCGGCGATTGATGACGACGCCTGCAGGAAAGCCTGGGCGGAAAGCCGCCGACGCTTCCTGCAACCATCCCGCCCCATCGCGCCAAACGCGGGTCCGTGGATCGAGAAGGACCAGAGCCGAATGCTGCCGCTCCAACCGCCAACTCCGCCTAGCGCGGAAGACCGGCTCCATCCGGAAACGGTGGCGCCATGAACGACACCGGCGTGATCGATCGCTTCCTGGAGACGTTTACCCGCTATATCGATTCCGGCTTTGGTCTGCTCGGTGGGGAAGTTGCGTTTCTTACTTCGACCCTCATTGTCATGGACATCACACTGGCCGGCCTGTTCTGGGCATGGGGTGCTGATGAGGACGTCCTGCACCGGCTAGTGAAGAAGACTCTCTATATCGGCTTCTTTGCCTTCATCATCGGCAACTTCAATCGTCTGGCCGGCATCGTCTTCGAGAGCTTTTCCGGGCTCGGCCTGAAGGCTGGAGGCTCGGCACTTTCAGGCTCGGCATTGCTGCAGCCGGGCCGCGTTGCACAAGTCGGCATCGATGCCGGCAATCCGATCCTCGAGGCCGCCAGCCAACTGATGGGCTACGTCTCGTTCTTCGAGAATTTCGTCCAGATCGTAGTGCTGATGATCGCCTGGGCGATAGTACTGATTGCGTTCTTTCTTCTGGCCGTCCAGATCTTCGTCACGCTGGTCGAATTCAAGCTGACGACGCTTGCCGGGTTTGTGCTGCTCCCCTTTGCGCTGTTCAACCGGACCGCCTTTCTTGCCGAAAAAGTGCTCGGCAACATCGTTGCCTCCGGCGTGAAGATCCTGGTCCTTGCCGTCATCGTCGGCATCGGCTCGGGGCTGTTCGCCGAGTTCACCCGAGGCTTCGGCGCGGAACAGCCCACAATCACGGATGCGCTGTCGCTTGTCCTGGGCGCCCTGTCGCTGATGGGGCTGTCGATCTTCGGTCCAAGCATTGCGACGGGGCTGGTCTCTGGTGCCCCCCAACTTGGCGCAGGTGCCGCTGTTGGCACGAGCCTCGTCGCTGGCGGCCTTGGCGCGGCCGGCGCTATGGGTGCTCGCACCGGATTGAGCGGCGCTGGCGCACTCAATGCCGGGGTGCGTATGTCGGCAGCGGCCGCACGCGGTGGCGCACACCTGGCCGGCAGCACTTCGGCCGCCTGGGAGCTTGGCGCAGCGACATCTGGACGAGGTGGTGCAGGCTCGGTCGCCGCCGGCGTGGCAGGTGTCGCCAGGGCCGGTGCCAGCGCTGCCGTTCGACCGGTGAAGCAGGCCATGTCACGCGCTGCGACGGCGTTGTCCGACAGCTATGAGGCCGGCCGCTTTGCGGCTTGGACTGCGACGAGTGGAGAGCGATCGTCGGGCACGGCCTCCTCCGGCGACTGGCCGTCCACCGGGGCCAGTGCCGACTCTCCGCCAGCATGGGCAAAACGCATGAAACGCAGCCAGGCCATGAGCCATGGCGCCAGCATCGCCGCCCATTCGGTCCACTCGAGCAATGATGGCGGCGGCTCGATGAATGTTTCCCTCGATCAGGACGACCGCTGATGACACCCTTTAGACGCCCTTTTGTTCGTTACTCAAAAACGCCTCACCCTGAGACGCCATATCAGCGCGCAGCCCAGATTTGGGACGAGCGCATCGGCTCGGCTCGCGTCCAGGCGAAGAACTGGCGGCTGATGGCCTTCGGCTCTCTCGTCTTGGCCGGCGGTTTTGCATCCGCATTGGTCTGGCAGTCGACGCGCGGCTCAGTGGTTCCCTGGGTGGTGGAAGTCGGCAAGTTCGGCGAAGCGCAGGTTGTCGCTCCGGCCGTTGCCGACTATCGGCCGACCGATCCGCAGATCGCCTGGCATCTGGCCCGCTTCATCGAACAGGTCAGAGGCATTCCGGCCGACCCGGTCATCGTCCGCCAAAACTGGCTGCGCGCCTACGACTACACCACAGACCGCGGCGCCATTTCCCTCAATGATTACGCCCGGTTGAACGACCCTTTTGCCAAATTGGGCAAACTCCAGATCGCCATCGAGGTTTCCAGCGTCATCCGTGCTACGCCCGATTCCTTTCGCGTCGCCTGGATCGAGCGCCGTTACGAGAATGGCAACCTGGCCGGCACGGAGCGCTGGACCGCAATCCTCACAATCGTGATTCAGCAACCCCGCGACGCTGACCGGCTCAAAGCCAATCCGCTTGGCGTCTATGTCAACGCCATCAGCTGGTCGAAGGAGTTTTCATGATGGGTGCAGCACCAACAAGAACATCGGCGAGACCGGCCACGCGCAATGCGCCCAAGGCACGTAGGCTTGCCCTGACACTGCTGTCGGCAACGGCGCTCGCCGGCTGTGCATCGAAGAAATACATTCCGCCGGAAATCGCCTACGACGATGCGGTGTCTGCGGTGCGCAGGGTCGAGCCGCCTGGTCCGGTCAAAGTGGTGGAAGTGCCGAAACCGCTTCCGCTGCCTGGTCAGTTGAAACCAGTCGACGCTACGAAGGTGAAGCCGGAGCCGACCGATCCGAAGCAGCGTATCAGCCAGGCGAACGAGGCAGCAAGGATGCAGCCGGTTCGCGACGGGTTCGTCAATGCCATCCAGCTCTATCCCTGGAGTGAGGGCGCGCTCTACCAGATCTATGCCGCGCCCGGCCAGGTCACCGACATCGCCTTGCAGCCCGGCGAGCAGCTTGTCGGCTCCGGGCCTGTGGCCGCCGGCGACACGGTGCGCTGGATCATCGGCGATACGCAAAGTGGGGCAGGGGAGCGCCAGCAGGTCCATATTCTTGTGAAGCCGACACGGCCGGATCTGCAGACCAATCTCGTCATCAACAGCGACCGCCGCACCTATCATCTCGAGCTGCGCTCGACCGAAAAGACCTACATGGCTTCGGTCTCCTGGCAGTACCCGCAGGACCAGCTGATTGCGCTGCGGCGCCAGAACGCGCAGGCTTCCGCCGCACAGCCGGTCGCGTCCGGCGTCGACATCCAGAAACTGAATTTCCGCTATCGCATCGAAGGCGACATGGCGCCCTGGCGGCCGCTTCGCGCCTTCGATGACGGTGCAAAAGTCTACATCGAGTTCCCGTCTGGCATAGGGCAAGGTGAAATGCCGCCACTCTTTGTCATCGGCCCATCGGGCGGCTCGGAGCTGGTCAACTACCGTGCTCGCCAGAACTACTACGTCGTTGATCGGCTGTTTGCCGCCGCTGAATTGAGGCTCGGCGACAAAACAAGCGAAAAGCGCGTCCGCATCGTGCGTACGGACGGCAAACGAACCTCGCCCAGCACGAGGCTGTTCCGATGAGCGACCCTGCAAATGCACCCAACCAGGACATTCGAGCGGAACTGCGCCTTCGGCCCGAACCGGCCAGGGTCACGCGACTGTCGCGCAAGGTGCTGATAGGCGTTGGTGGAGTTGCCAGCGCTGCGATCCTCGGCACGTTGATTTGGGCGCTCGACACCAGACAGCGCGGAACCGAACAGCCGTCCGAGCTCTTCACCACCGAAAACCGCTCAACGGCCGACGGGCTACAGAAGCTGCCGAAGGACTATGCCGGTGTTCCGCAACTCGGCCCCGCGCTGCCTGGCGATTTGGGCCGGCCGATCTTGCGCGCGCAGGAGCGCGGCCAGCCGATTGGGGCGTCCAACGTCAGTGGCCCGCGCGCCGATCCGGAGGAGCAGCGCCGACTGGCCGAGATCGAGGCCGCACGCGTGGCGAAGCTCTTCACCGATACGAACACGAGACCTGGTCCCACACGACAGGAGGCTGGCAGCAGGGTCATAGGACCGGACACCCAATCTGGTCTGACTCCGCCGCTTGGGCCGCCACCGATCGATCCTGGCGCCGCGCAAAACGTGCAGGATCGCAAGCTGGCCTTCGTCAATGCCGAGCCAGACCGTCGCACAATCAGCCCCAATCGGCTCGCCGAGAAGGCCTCGCCCTACGTGGTGCAAGCCGGCAGCGTCATTCCAGCTGCCCTTATCACCGGCATCCGCTCCGACCTGCCCGGCGAGATCACCGCTCAGGTCACGGAAAATGTCTACGACAGCCCAACCGGCTCATACCTTCTGATCCCGCAGGGTGCGCGGCTGATCGGCCAGTATGACAGCCAGGTCGCGTTCGGTCAGTCGCGCGTGCTGCTGGTCTGGAACCGGCTGATCATGCCCGATGGCACATCGATCGTGCTGGAGCGCCAGCAGGGCGCAGACACGCAAGGGTTTTCTGGCCTTGAAGACGAAGTTGACCATCATTGGGGCCAGATGTTCCGGGCCGCAGCGCTCTCGACATTGCTGGGCATTGGGACATCGCTCGGGTCCAGCGACGACGAAAGCGAAATCGCCAAGGCCATCCGCGAAAGCGCGCAGGACTCGGCCTCCGATATTGGCCAGCAGATCGTGCGCAATCAGCTCAACGTGCAGCCGACGCTCACGGTGCGGCCCGGTTTTCCGGTTCGCGTGATTGTCAATCGCGACCTTGTTCTTGTGCCTTACGGCAAGTCAAAGGGTCCGTCATGACCAAGCTGAAACGCTCCGCCATTCCCGATAACCGTCCGGTCAAGATCACCGTCGAACTGCCTGCCGCCGTTCATCGCGACCTCGTCGCCTACGCAGATTATCTGAACAGGCAACATGTCTTTGTCTCACAAGCAGGAGGTGAACAATGCCAGATCTGAGGCTCGGTCGGCTGCCGAAGGTTGGCGTCGTCCGCATGACCATCATCCTGCCGGAGCCTCTCAAGGAGGAACTCGATCAGTACGCGGCCGAGCACAGCCGGCTCTATGAACCCGTGGACACCGCTGCCCTGATTCCGCACATGCTGGAGGCCTTCGTCGGTTCGGATCGCGGTTGGCGCAGTCGTAAGGCGAAGGCCGGCCGTGCCCGCCAAAGAGGGGCGTCTCCGGCCAGCAGCACGACGCGAAGCGGTGCTGAAGGTGATGGCTCCGCCTGAAGCTGTCCCAGTGGCTTTACCCTAAGCGGAATGCCGGTTCCGACCCTAAGCGGAAGCTCGCTTGCTCCGGGCCAATTCACGGCCATCACCCGAAGCCGTCATCCAGTTGGTCGAGGCTGTGGGTTGGCAATGGGGTGGCGATGGGGTGGTAAGGGACGTTCGGCGGAGATGGGTTACACGCCAGGGACGCTTCGGAACAGACGGCGAATATTCGTTCCCTCCTTCCCTGAGCTTCGAAGTTTGTCGCTGCCTCCCCGGCTTTTATCGTGCTATGCTGTTAGTGGCCTTCCTGGAAGGGAAACGGAAATGTCCGGCATGTCAGCGTTGACGCGGACTTTCATTGCCGCTGTTCTTGTCGGCTGCGCGCTCGTCGTGTCGTCTGCCATCGGAGCGGGAGTTACCGAGGATGTCGCGACGGGAACGCGACTCGCGGAATTGCTCCGTGCGGGGCGACGTATCATATCGAACTACCAGACGCTCATCAATGATCCTGCTGTTGGCGACAAGCACCTCGACGGTGAGCGCATTACGAGAGAGGCCATCGCCGAATACTCAAAACACATCGGCAACGACCCGCTTTCCGGCGAATTGACCGAGCGCGACCGGCGTCTGCTTGAAGTCCAGATTGAGGCGATGCGAGAGGTGGTGGACGAACAGCAAGATAACATCAACCGCGCGGGAATCGCTTTCAAGGGCTTCGTGCCAGCCGTGTTTGCGCGTCTGATGAATGACAAGTTCGTCGCCAAGGCCGGCAACGAAGCTCGGGTGCGCGTGACTGCGCCAGAGCAACTCGTGCGCAACCGCAAATCGCTTCCGGACGCCTGGGAAGCACAGATCATCGAAAAGGTCTTGGTGGATCCGCAGAGAGCGAAGGGAGAAGCCTACACGGACGTCACACAGGCGGATGGACGCCCGGCATTTCGAATGCTGCTGCCCGAATACTATACCGGCTCGTGTCTTTCCTGTCACGGCGAGCCGAAGGGCGAGATCGACGTGACAGGATATCCAAAGGAGGGCGGCAAAGCGGGCGATCTGGGAGGCGCGATCAGCATCGTCTTGTTCAAATGAGCGCTTTGGAACAATCACCGCACCAAGTGGAAGCCGTATCGGCGCCGGCGAGGCCACTTGCGCGTAGCTTCGCCAATCTACCGATTTCGGCCCGCATAGCTGCGCTGACAGCGGCCGGCCTTGTCAGCCTCATCGTATCGTCCATCTTTCTCACCCAGGCACTTTATCGCAGTGCAGATCGAACCGCGGAGACCAAGGCATTTTTCGACGTCGCGTCCACTGCGGCTGCGGCCCACGTAACATTCGGCGAATTGCGATACTGGCTGACTGATTTGTCGGTTAGCTTGTTGATGAATTCTCAGCGCAATGCCGAGCAGGCGCGCGAGCGACTGCTGGCACATCTGGACCGCCTTTCGAAATCATCACCGGATGCGGTCAGGGAAATCCGCGTTGAGATCGATGCCTATGTCAAAACGGCGTTACGAGCGGCAGACAGCTATACTCAAGACAACCGCATCATCGGCAACACTCTCCTCGCCGAGGCGCGCACCCACAGCGCAAATGTGGATGCCGCGCTTAACAAACTCGTCGAACGAGCGAGCGCCGAGGCAGAAGCCGCTCGCAACGAGGTCGTAACGGAAACCCAGAAAACGGCGACGACCGCTGCCGTGCTGGTGGCCATCGTGGTGATGATCGGGTCGCTTCTCACCATCCTTGTTCTTCGCTCGATCGTCGGCCCGTTGCGGCGCTTGAACCGGGTGATCGGAAATCTGACGGAAGGACGCTACGACGTCGAAATACAGGCAGAGGGAGGCGACGAGCTCGGCGCGATGGCGCGGACGCTTCGGCTTTTCCGGGCGAGCGCAATTGAAAAGCAAAGACTGGAAGATGAGGCGGAGCGGCAAAGACGGACGATCGCAGCGGCACTCGAGGCGATTTCTGACGGATTTGTCCTGTTCGATTCGGAGGACAAGGTCCTTCTTGCCAACAGCAAATACTGCGAAATCTTTCCCGGCAATGAGCGAGCTACTCTTCCTGGGCAAAGCCTTCAGGATATTCTGAAAGGACGCTTGGCGAGCGGGCACGTCGACCTTGAGGGCGCGTCGCCGGAGGAATGGATTGCGGAGAGGCTGCGCATCCAGAAGGATCCGGCAGGCTTCGTCCACGAGGGTCGCTTCGGAGAACGCTGGGTCCGCGTCAGCAAACGAAAGACCCCTGACGGCGGGACCGTCGCCGTTTACACCGACATCACGGAACTGAAGCAGAGAGAGGTCGAACTCGAGCGGGCCAAGAGCCATGCTGAAGCGGCAAATGAGGCCAAGAGCAGCTTCCTCGCGTCCATGAGCCACGAGCTACGCACTCCATTGAACGCGATCATTGGCTACAGCGAGATGCTGATCGAAGAGGCGAGTGACGAGCAAATGAACGAGTTTGTCCCAGATGTGGAAAAGATCGCAGGGGCCGGTCGCCATCTCCTCGCGCTCATCAACGACATCCTCGATCTGTCGAAGATCGAGGCAAATAAGATGGAAAATTTCCTGGAGACTTTCGACGTCGCCGACTTGTTGCGCGATGTCCAGGCCACAGTAGCGCCACTGATGGCGAAAAACAGAAACAGTTTCGTGCTGGACCTCGCGGGAGACCTTGGGAAAATGCATTCGGACCAGACGAAGTTGCGTCATAACCTCTTCAATCTACTCAGTAACGCGGCCAAGTTCACCGAAGTGGGCCGTGTAACGCTGGCGGTTCGACGCAACAGGACATCGGATGGCGACTGGCTAATATTCGTAGTGTCTGACACCGGGATCGGGATGACGCCAGAGCAACAAGAACGGCTCTTTGACGCTTTTACGCAGGCAGACGCGTCCACCACTCGCAACTATGGCGGAACGGGATTGGGCCTTAGCATAACCCGGAGTTTCTGCCGAATGATCGGAGGCGTTGTAACGGTCAAGAGCGAGTTCGGAAAAGGCTCGACCTTCACAATGGAGATTCCAGCCGAGTGCAACGAGGAATCTAGCGAGCAGCGACTCGCCGAACCGCTGTCGTCCAGGGCGTCGGACAAGGCGGTTCTGATCATCGATGACGAGCCTGCCGCCCGAACCCTTATCGCCAGGGCCTTGGCAGAAGCGGGACTGGCGTCGATCGAAGCAGCAAGCGGCGAGGAAGGAATAGCCGCTGCGCGAGCGCATCGCCCTGTCGCAATCGTTCTCGACATTATCATGCCGCATCAGGACGGCTGGTCAGTGCTGCGCTCGCTGAAGAGCGACAAGGAGCTCTGCGAGATTCCAGTAATCCTTGCGACGATACTTGCAGATCGCGAACTCGGCCTCTCACTCGGTGCGGTCGAATACCTAACGAAGCCGATCGACACGCGGAAGCTTGTTCGAACGATAGAGGCTTGCGGCAGTGGCAACCGCGATGTGCTTGTTATTGATGACGATCAAGCCTCGCGCGATTTCCTTCGGCGTATTCTGGTCAAGAAGGATTGGCGGGTTCACGAGGCAAGCGATGGCCTGCGCGGCCTCAAGCTGATGAAGCGGTTGTTGCCGCGTCTGGTCCTGCTTGATCTGCTGATGCCCGAAATGGACGGATTCGAGACCTTGAATGAGATGCAGCAGGTGCCCGAGCTGCAGAACATTCCGGTCGTCGTCGTGACTTCCAAGGATTTGTCGGCGGACGAGCTCAAATGGCTTCGCGACAGGGCGGTCGCGGTTGTGACCAAGGGCGCAAACAGTCGGTCTCAGTTGGTCGAGGCCCTCGAGCGCCAGATATTCCCACTTGGATCGACAGGTGCCAGCATTGCCGATCCCGGAACCGCCCCCATGGCTGAAGGAAGCCGAGGATGACGAGGATCCTTCTCGTAGAAGACAACGAATTGAATCGCGACATGCTCTCGCGGCGGTTGTCGCGGCGTGGGTTCGAAGTCCTGATTGCGGAAAACGGACAGTCGGGCGTGGAACTCACCGTTTCGGAAAGGCCGGATCTCATCCTCATGGATATGAGCTTGCCGGTCATGGACGGGTGGGAGGCGACCCGGCGGATCAAGGCTGATCCGGCCACCTCCGGGATCCCGATCATTGCGCTTTCTGCGCACGCGATGGCCAGCGATCGCGAAATGGCGCTCGAGGCCGGCTGCGATGACTACGATAGCAAGCCGGTGGACCTGTCGCGACTTGTCCAGAAAATTGAACAATTGCTCGCCGGGGATCGATGAGGCCCAGGCCGACGGTTTGAAAACATGACTGCCAAGAACAAGTTCCAACGCCATGCGATCGCCGTCCATCTGGCACAGCAGCTCGCCGGACCGGCGCGGGCAATCTCAGGATTTCAGGAGTTGCTGACCGAACAGGTGCAGGATCTCGGTCTGGTCCACATGACACCGGATCTGGAGAAGGTCAGCGCCGCTGCTTGCGAATTGAATGGCCTGATCGACAGCTTGATCTATGGCAAAGCCGACAATCAGAACCGGGCAGGGGTCGAGATCGAGGCGAAACTGCGCCACGACTTGCGAACGCCGCTCAACGCGATCATCGGCTATTCCGAAATGATTCGTGAAGAAGCCGAAGAATTGCACGAATACGCGCTGGAAGAGGATGTCAGGGTGATGCTCGCCGCGGCGGCCGAGTTGTTGGCGCATGTCGATGCAATCGCCGGCCTCTCGCGCGCACCCGACAGCGAGGAACCGCGGACCACGGATCAGGCTGAGATCGATGCGGCAGGACTCGAACGGGCACTGATCAAGACGGAGCACCCCGTAAGCTCCGGCTGTGGCCGCATACTTGTCGTCGACGACATCAGCAGTAACCGCGGTCTCCTGTCCCGCCGCTTGCAACGTGACGGTCATCAGGTAGTCACTGCCGAGTCCGGTCTGTCAGCGCTGGCTCACCTTGCGGAACACGAGTTCGACCTGGTTCTGCTGGACCTCCTGATGCCGGACATGAACGGCATCGAGGTGCTCTCACGATTGAAAGCGGAGCGCCGATGGCGGCATATCCCTGTCATCATGATATCGGGGTTGGACGAAGTGGACGCAGTGGTCCGCTGCATCGAGGCGGGGGCCGACGATTACTTGCCTAAACCTTTCAATCCAGTCCTGCTGCGCGCCCGGATCAACTCGAGTTTGGAGAAGAAGCGTTGGCTTGACCGCGAGCACCAGTATCTTCAGCGGATCGAGGTGGAGAAGGGGCGGGCTGACTCGCTTCTTCATGCGATCCTGCCCGGTCAGATCGTGGCACGGCTGCATCGGGGCGAAGAGTTCATTGCCGACCGGTTCGATGAAGTGACCATTCTTTTTGCCGATATTGTCGGTTTCTCGAGCATAGCGGCAAGGTTGCCGCCGTCGGACCTGATCAAGCGCCTCGACAGGCTATTCGGCACGTTCGACGTCTTGGCGGAGAAGCATTCCGTCGAGAAAATCAAGACCATCGGAGACGCCTATATGGCTGCGAGCGGTGTTCCCGAACCGGCAGCTGACCATGCCGACAGGATCGTGGCACTCGGGAAATCCATGCTGGACGCGTTGAAGCCCTTAGCTTGGGGCAACGATAGTTTTCGGATCCGCATTGGCGTGCACACGGGACCGGTGACCGCGGGCCTGATCGGCCGGCATCGGTTCGTCTACGACCTCTGGGGCGAGACCGTGAATATTGCAAGCCGGCTCGAGTCCCAGGGCGTGGCCGACCGCATGCAAATCTCGGAGGCAACCAAGCAGGCCCTGCGCACCTCCTGGAAGCTCGAACCGCGCTGTAATCTAGAACTGGCAGGTGTCGGCAGGATCGAAACCTATCTCGTTCAACACTGATCGGAACAATGTCTGACTGCCCTTAGGGAAATTTCGCGAAGCGATGCTCTGTGCTCGGACCGCCGGCGCTCCGCAGCGTGGCATCGAAAGTGGCCCCTGGCCAGTGCAAGCACTGGGGTTAGCCCTGTGACGAGGGCTACATCGCCACACCTGCTACCCGAGATGAGATAGTGGGTTTGAGGAGCGCTACCGCCTTTCGGCTTCGGCTATTCCAACACGGCATGCGTTGACGGAAGGGAGAGTGTGAGTTTGAAGACGCAGACTTCTCAGTGGCACTCCGTCTGGCTTCAACCTGAAAATGTCTCAATCGATCAACGCTCAGCAGTGAGATTCGCTGCAAGTGGTCTTCAAGACAGTCAACTGTCAGCGGCAAGCTGGGTCTCGAGATCGCCTTCTGAATTCGATATCAGGCGAGAGAACACTCGTTAGTCCGAATTGGCGGGCGCGGAGGAATACTGGTTTTTGCCTGTTGCCCTTGCTCGGCCCCGCCAATGCGATCCGTCGGGAAGTTTAGCCGATAATTCGCCTTGAGTCAGTGCGGCGACAAGTAGAGAGCAATCGAGTTCCTCAAGGAACGGAACCTTCAGGTCACTCTGAGCTGCCATCCGAAGCGATCTCAATCTTGCTGTCTTTTCGCTACGTTCGGCATGCTCAGCCTCGGCAATGACTTTCGCGGAGCGAATAAGCTTTCTATTTTCCAGCCAACACATGTGTTCGATCCTGCGAAATTTCTTCTTGGAGCTTGCCGCAGCTTTTCCGCGCGGATTTGCGCGACGATCAGCCCAGTTCGGATCCAATCCCGTTTTTCTGCTCGCCAAGCCTTCTCTGGCGCCAATACGTCGTCTTGCCCTCTCTCTTCGAGGTTGTCGCCCTTCATTGTAATGAATCCGGTTGATTGGTGATGGTGCCGCTCCCGCCACACGGTGCGGGCCGTCGGCTGGCAATAGCGGTCGGGCCTAATCGAAGTCTCGCAGACAGTTCCTATTCGCGCTAAATGACACGAAGGATCTTCAGCCCGGATAGAGCCTCGCTCACCGGAGGCCGCAGTTCTAGCTGTTGACGAACGCCATCAGCAATTCCGGTTCGGGTACGGGCGCCCGTACTACATTCAATTGACCTCGGTACCGGCGTTCGCCGGCCCCGATTACAAAGCCGCTGGCGATCGGTACTTCGCCGTTGGCGTCGAGTTGGGCAAAAATGTCGGCGACAGGGAGATCCAGCGCCAGCTTGAGATCTAGTCGTGCATCATTGTTTGGTCCGATCGGCAACTGACGCTTGACGAATTGCTGGAACGAAGCATTGAAAGTCAGGATCTTCTTCGATGACGCCAAGGCAAAAGCGGGCGAGGGGCAGGCAAGCAATATGGCATTGATCGTCCTGATCGATGCAAGCTTCCGCAGGGCCATGTTTTGATCCGCCAGCCCGTGTATGCAAGCCACCCGAATCGCCGATGTCAGGTTACCAGTCTTGGTCGGGCTGTCGGCGATCTCCTCGATCAGCATGCCGATTGTGCATTTCCTACTTTCAGCCATCTGCTTCAGAGATATCCAGAAAGCCTTTTCCAGACGAATGCCGCGGCGTATGCCGCCACGCGCGACGACCCGGAATTCCAGCCCGAAATCCTCTTTTGTGATCGTTAGAAGCAGCCGATCACGATTGATGGGAGGAGAGGTGGCGCTAGCGCTCACTCATGGTCTCCTGACGCGCCTTGTTGATCGGCTTTAAAAGGTAACTCAGAATCGCCTTGCGTCTTGATGTCTACTGAGCACATTATGCCCGGGATGGTTGAATAAGTCTCGCCATCCCTCGCGAGCGTCGATTTGTCCGCCGCGACACGAACCTGGTAAAAGGCTCCCCCGTTTTTCTGATCGACCAAACTGTCGGCGATCATGCTAGAGACCTTGCCTTCGATGCCGCCGAAGATCGAGAAGTCATAAGTGGTGACCTTTATCAGCGCCTCGCGGTGGTCGGGACGAATAGACGACATCGCGTAGCGAGACCCACACTTCGATCAGCAAGGTTTCGTGGGTTGGCACGATGTCAGCCACGAGCAGCAGGCTGGACGAAGGCACCGACGTCCACCCGACAAAAACGACGAAAAGCGCTCCCAGAACGAATATGGACGCCGACCCTCAAAGCGGCGGACGATCTTCTCTGGCAAGCATTCTCCACGCCCCCTTACCCCGCTTCTAATCGATCTTGCGGTAATAGACCTTGCCGTCAGGCTGCTCTATGCGCCGGTAGGAGGAGCTTGGGGCAGGGGGCACCGCTGCTGCGATCTTCCTTTTGGGCGGGCGTGGTGCTTCGACGATACTGCGTTCGGTCGCTTCTTCACCATCGAGATCGCTGACCGGCTCCGCCGTGGCGCTGGTCGTCTCAACAAAAGGCTCCGCCACGGTAGAAACGTCGTCGTTGACCAGCGGCAAGTTCTGTTCTATCCGAGCAATGCTGCCGTTGATCTGGCTGAAGCTACCCTGCAGTTGATTGTCCAGTTTTTCGAACCGGCTTTGAAAGCCGTTATTGACCATGTCGAGCCGGGCCGCAATCCGTTGCTCGAACGATCCGAGCTGTTCCAGCCTCCCTTCGACAGAGCGCAGATCGTTGATGCCGCGGAAGAGATAGACCGCGGCTATTAAATTTGCGGCTGTGATCAGCAAGGTGCCTGCAGCAACAACCCCGATCATCCTGGCATTGCTCGGTTTCCCAGCGACAGCTTGCTCTATAGCTTGGGTCGCCGGCCCAATGCCGATCGCCGGCATGTCCGGGTCGCTAATCATCGTCATTGGACCACCACCTTTGCACCGACCGAGACGCGCCTGAAAAGATCGATCACATCGGTGTTGGTAAGACGAAAGCATCCCGATGTGCCGTCGAAGCCAACGCCTGAAGGGTCGTTGGTGCCGTGTATGCGATAAAGCGTGTCGTGCCCGTCTCGGGATAAGTAGAGCGCCCGTGCGCCGAGCGGATTGTAGGGACCGGCCGGCACCATCTCCGGCAGCTCCGGCTGGCGCGCGCGCATTTCTCTCGGTGGGCGCCATTCCGGCCATTCGGTCTTCGCCCCCACTTCCACGGTGCCGGTCCAGCCAAATCCGTCACGCCCGACGCTGATTTGATAGCGCAGCGCCTCACCCTCTCGGGTCACAAGATAGAGCGCCTTCTCCTGCTTGCGGATAATGATCGTGCCCGGCTGTTCCGCGGTTTGGAAAAAAACGAACTTGCGCAGGCTGGGGCCCATGGCTGGCAGCGGCGGCTGGTCCGATAGCCCGGATCGGGCATGGGCGCAGTCCCAGGACGACGCCGCCAATGCCAGGCCCATGATGCAGGCGCCCGCAAGCGTTGGAACGAAGCGATATCTAAGTGTCATCGAGCCGCTCTTTGAACATCCGCTTCAGATCCTTGTTGAAGCGTGCCCGCCCGTCCACTTCGGAAGGCATGATGGCTCGGTTCAGCGCATCGGTCAGCAGCGCATTGTCCAAGGCAACCGATTTGATGTGCGGTGCCTTGAATATCTTTTCGAGTTCGCCGCGCGAAAAGTGATTGCCGAACCATTTGCTCTTGTGCTTGTTGGCGACCAGCGTGATGTTCACCGAATTGCCGCGCAAATCGCGGATCTTCTTGTAGAGCCGCTTGCCCTGCCGCAGCGAGGCGACGTTGAGCTCGAACACGATGAAGATCGCGTCGCTCGTGGAAAGCACAGGATTCTGCCAGGGAGTTTCGATGTTGGGCAGGTCGATGACGATGTCATCGAAGCGATAGGCGACGAGGTCCAGCAGCCGGAACACGAAATCTGCGCCCTGCGGCTCGAATGGCAGTTGCGGCCTTTCGAAGGCGTACAGCGTCAGGCCGGACGGGCGCGAGAGCTTGATGACATCCATCAGTTCGACATCGAGCCGTTCCGGCTGGCCGATGATGCCGGCAAGGTCGAACTGGTTGAAGAGGTTGAGATAGGCGCCACAATTGGCGCTTTGGAAATCGAGGTCGACGAGGCAGGTCGAAGCTGCACGTTCGGTGGATTTCGAGGCCAGGAACTCCGCCGCTGATAAAGCGAGCGTCGTAGCGCCGGCGCCGCCGCTAGCGCCGATAAAGGTGATGATGCGGCTCTTGGTGCCCTGGTTGCCGGTGTCGTGGAAGGTGACCGCGTTCAGAAGCTCCTTGGCGTCAAGTGGTTTGTGCAGCCAGTCCGAGGCGTTCATTCGCACCAGGATGCGCGTCTGTTCAGAGGTCAGTTCGTCGGAAACCGCAATCAGCGGCACGGCCGCCCACAGGGCGCGCCCTTCGATAATGCCAGGCTTGCCAAGCAGCTCGCCATTGGCAAGGTCGAGGATTACGATGCCCGGCCGCGTGTCGGGGGTCGGGCCTTTGAGAAAATCATCCGTTTCTGAAATCCGGACGTCATAGATCGCCAGCGCATCGAGCCGCGTCGCCACGTCATGCTTGAACTGCGAATCAGACGAGAACAGGGCGACCTGCTTTCGTTTGGTTGGGAGAACCTTCGTGTTGATGGCGTTCATGGTGATGTGCTCTTCAGGTCTTCGCCCGTAACCGTGCTTAGCATGGACGGCATGGTGAGGTTCGCAAAGCCCATCAGCCCTTGCAGAAAGAAGAACTGAAAGGTCACGTTTTGAAGACTTACGGTGATTGTTGGCACCGGTCCGCCCAGCCGGGTCTGATAGCTCAAGCCAGTGGCGCTGTAGGTGACCACCACGTTATCGCGGCGCAAGCGCGGAAAGAAATGGCACATCCCGGGCCGTTGATTTGCTGCGAGTGGGGGACAGGCATCATCGTTGGTGTTTGCCGTGTCCCCGCGGAAGATACGGCTGAAGTTGGCGGCATTGAATGTGCCGCCGTTGGTGCAAGCTCCTGTGCCAGCAGTATATCTGCAGACGAAGGGGCCATATGCCGCGGCAACGACTGGCGCACCCGGCGTCGTCGTCGGCGCCGCAGTTGCAAGGGCCGTCGCAATTGGGTCTGAAATCGAGGCCAGCCGGGCGCCGAGTTGGACCGCCTTGGTAGCAGCGTTCCATTGGTAGAAGGCGTGACCGAAATCGATGAAACCGAGGACAAGGGCAAACAGCAGCGTCGAAACGATGGTCATTTCGACCATCGCCGCGCCGTCGTCCGAATCCGCAAAACGCTTGAACATGGTCAGAACCGGATCAGCCGCTCCTCGTGAGAGCCGTTCAACGTGATCGGGCCGATGCCGATGATCGATAGCATGCCGACCCCGCCGTACGCCAAGGTACCCGCAGCCCTGACGATACAGACCTGCGCGGTGGTTGATCGATATTGCGCGACGCCGGCAACCACAGCGTCATGGCAGGAACCGGAGGCGGCGATTGTCACCGTCACATTCGATTTCTGCCAGCCGCTGACGCGTGCACTGCCTGTTCCCGCGGCATTGCCGAACACAGCGATGTTTGCAGCGATGTCGGCGCAGTTGATCGCCGCAAGCCCGGCTTGTGTATACAATTGGCTGTTGCAGCGCGCGGCGAAGCGGCTTGCATCTGAAAGTCCGGCCTCCATCAAGAGTTTTTCGTGAATCAGATTGCCGAACTCGAACACGCCACCCGCCAAAATCAGCATCAGCGGCGTGATCAGCGTCATTTCGATGAGCACTGCACCGCGTTGATCGCATCGAAATCTATCGAGATGACGCAATAGCATTCCAATCATCGCCATCACCGGTAAAGCTGAGCTTCGTCGCGGAGGAAATTGTCTAGCGTGCCCTGGCCGCCACCCCCAGTAATGTCTACCAATTCAACCATCACGGATGCGTCTTCCGATGGCGACTTAACCGGTTCAGTCAGTAAAAAGCTTCCAAAAGCTTCCACCGGCAGATCCGTGCTGTGGCCTGACAGATCGCTGCCGGCAGCGCGGAGTGCATTGCAGTTCAGGATCGCACCGTAAATCAACCGACGGTCAACCGTCGTGACAGGGGGTTGGCAAGTTGCCGACGGGGTTCCGAACTCTCCACCAGTCGACGCCATGCCTACCAACCCGGCTGATATCTCGTAACGGTAGACCTGATAGCGCGTCGGCTTGGTCGTATTCCATGAAGATGGGTAGGCAGCGGAACCAAAGTTGGTGCTCCAGTAACCAGAGAAATTCCAATTTCCATCGCCCATTCGGCCGCCGAGGTATGGAGTGGTCGCGTCGCGTGGAAGGCCCATTGTTCCAGCTTGGGTGAATGAAAGTTGGTTCATGGAAGGACATTGGTTTGCGCTTCCTCGGGTCTTGATTGCCCCTTTGCGGACGTTCGCGGCTGGACCGTATTCAGCACTATTGAAATGGTTGCCGCTGGCTGCAATGCCGAAACGAACATTGAAGGCGTCTTGCACTGGGCCGGCGTTCTGGCCAGTTTTCGTGCTAACGTTGGCGGAACTGTAGCAACCAATCGGCCTTGATGTTGCAATCGTCTGAGCGAGGGCTTGAGCACCGTTCCCCACACCGGCCGGAGGTTCGAGGAAGCCGAAGTTACCAGGGCCAGCGGCAGCCCCATTTCCGACCTTCCTCAGTTCGATCAGTCGACGATGTACAGCCGGGTTGGAGACGGCCTGCTCAAGTGTGAATCCGCCCGCTGCATTCGTGCCGTTCACCGTCTCGTAAGGGTTGCACATAAAGACCGGCGTGAAATCGCACACGCCGGAAGTGAAGCCCGCCACAGCGACTGCGCCGACATTGAAATTGTTGCTGGCGCTGGATGACAAGAAGGAAGCCGGGAAGATTGCAGCAAACCCGACCGGGGCTACAGTGACTTCAACAAAACGGGCAAGTTTGGCGTCATTCAGCTCGTCGGTGATCACATTGGCCGGCACAATCGGGAGATTGTCGGTGGCCGGCAATGAGCGAAGATATCGGCGGGTCACTCCGGCGGAAGCGAGCGTTTGAGGAGGGCCGGCGGTCGAGAAGGTGTATCGATTGCGTACCAGCGTGGCGATCGCCCTATCAGCACGGCTGATGGAGTCCGACGTCCCATCCAGCTCAGCCGCGCCTGCCAGGGCAAACGCATCAGCCCCCTTCTGCAGATCGTTATGCAGATTGTTGAGCCGGCTCATGTCGATCACCAGCAGAGAAAATCCGATGATCGCCGGCAGCATGACGCTTACCAGTATCAGCGCTATTCCCCTCTGATCGTGCCAGAACGCGCGAATAATACGCAGCATGGCCTTGCTCTTTTTGCTCCTGGACGCCAGGATTCCTTGTTTACCTGACGCGCTGATCCTTCTGTTCAATCCGCCGTGTCTTGCGGCGTCCCGACATTGACCGTGATGGCCGGCGGCGGCGGTGGTGGCGGTGGGAACTTGTAACTCTGGGCAAGAGCAGCAGCGCGTGCGCCATCCCCTTCAATAGCGGTCTTTTTCGACGCCGGATTGAGCGGATCGACTGTCTGCAGAAGCGAATTGTATTTCTGGGTGTCGCCTGCGGCCAGTGTCACCGTGTCGTAGCGGTTTAGATAGTCGGCGCAGCCCGTCAGCCCGCTGGCACACAAAAGCATGATCAACATCCTATTTCTTGACATAGATCATTTTGTCCTTGGATTTCAGGTCGAGCATGTGGCCATAGGGGCCGACGACGCCTTCGCCCAGTTCATATTTGCGCACCATGTCCTTGGTTACTTCCAGTTGGCCGAGCACGAAAAATTCCGGGTCGTTGGCCGGCCGTGTCTTGTCGAATGGGGTCGCCAGTTGCTCGCCGGGTTTCACCGGGCGCACGATGTGCGGGGTGACGATGACGACCAGTTCGGTCTCTTCCTTCTGATTGCTTGAATTGTGGAACAGCGCGCCGACGATCGGCACTTGGCCCAGCCATGGCACCTGCCTCTGGATTTTGGTATTCTTGCTGGACAAGAGCCCGCCGACGGCGAAACTCTGGCCGTCGCGCAACTCGACGACGGTCGCCAGCTTGCGGGTGGTGAAGATCGGGTCGCCAGCCGGCGTGAAGCCGTTCAGGTCGCTTACCTCCGGCGCTAGCTTGATATGGATCTTGTCGTCGTTGAGCACGATCGGCGTGAACTGCAGATTCACGCCGAACTGCTTGTACACAATGTTGATCTGGCCGTCGCTGTCGAGGCTGCGGATGGGCACTTCACCGCCGGCGTTGAAGCTGGCCGGCTCGCCGGAAAGCGTGGTGAGATTGGGCTCGGCCAACATGCGCACGACACCCTTTGCCTCAAGCGCCTCGATGATCAGATCGACCTTGATGTTGCTGTCGATGACGCGAGTGATCAGCGCCGCGAACGGATTGGTGTTCGAGAGCAGGCCAGTGAGCAGACCGCCCGGTCCGAGCACAACGTTATCTTCATCGACGGCGGCAATGCCCGTTCCAGTTCGGGTCGTTCCGCTGTTGTTCGTGCTCCTGATCGACACACCAAGGTCGCGACCGGCATTGCGCTTGGCCTCGAGCACGCGCACTTCCAGATTCACTTGCTGGCTGTCATCAACGGTAACGGCATTGATAATCGCGTCGGGACCGTATTGCTGGGCCACTTCCAGGATCGACGCCAGCGTCGCGCCGTCTTTCACATGCCCGCCGAGCCGGACCTTGCCATTGACCGAGCCGATATCGATCCGCGATCTGGGCGCTACCTGCCGAATTGCTTGCGCCATATCGTTGACGTCGACGCCGACCTCGATCTGGATTACGCCAAGCGAGCGCTTGTCTTCGGAAAAGAGATTGACGGTTGTGGTACCGGCGCCCTTGGCAATGACGTAGAGCGTCTTGTCCGTCATCGGCTGGGCATCTGCGATCTTCTCGTCGGCGACGACGATATCGCCAAGAGTGGCATTCACCTCAATCGTCAGCGATTGCGACATGGGCAGGAAGACACGATGGACCTTGGGGTTCGACACGTCGATACGGCGATCGGCTGCCGTAGCCTCAAGGCCGATCGGCAGTAATATCACCGAACAGGCCAGCGCGGCGGCTGCCAGTGTTTCCCGGACCGTTCGCATCTACATTCCCCCCTTTGGCGGCTCTTCGGACGCTCTTTATCTCAACATACCAGAGTTATCTTTGTCGCGGTACGTCATATTTTTCGAGCTTCACGCCCCGAAAAACGCCGATAGTCGCACGGGCTGACGGCTCCGGCTGCACATATTTGATCACTTCCTTAACGACCTCTTGCGCTTCGGGTGCCGAGGTCACGGCCGGAGCAGGCTTTGCTTTGCTCAAGTCGTCGAGCCGGTTTCCGACCTGTTCGACGGCCCGAGTCAGGCCATTGATCTTGTCGTCCGCGCGCTTGCGCTCGGCTGCCGCAGCAGCATCGGCCGTCGCCTGCCTGGCGAGTTCGGCCTGCCTGGCTGCGACATCGGCCGGCGTTTCGCCGGTCAGGTCGGAAAGCGTGATGCGTTGGGTGATCTCGTCCTTGCCGGCGGCTGCCTGGCGAAGCGCGAGCGACAACTGGCCGGCGCCGGCGGCCAGCGTCAGCTTCTGGGCGTCCTTGGTGCTAGCCTCGACAGTCACCGATTTCACCACCGTCGGGCTGTCGGTGCTTTCATCGGCGACCTGGTCGACGGCGAGCACCTTCATGCTCTGCAACAGCACGTCGACGAAACTCTGGTCTGCATCTCCAGGGTTGCGCACGGTGCGCGTCAGGAGCACATCGACCCGATCACCTGGGAAAACGAATCCTGCGACGCCGAGCACATCGTTGACTCTGATGGAAACAGCTTTCATGCCTTCGCCGAGCACCGCCGAAAGCGTGGCGCGCTGGCCGGGGCCGGTAATCTTGGTGGCGAGAACGGGTTCATTGGCGCCGATCGCCTGCAGCGCCTGCTTTGTGCCTTCGCCAGCGAGTAGATCTTTTGTCGTCTTGAAAGCCCCGGCCGGAACCGCGCCCGCCGGCCATGTGATTTCACGCAGCTTGTCGGCCGACAGCGTGTCGCCGAATTTCAAAGATACGGCCGCCACCACGACGGTATCGCGCGGCACGTCCGTCTTCGCCATAGCGCTGCGTTGGCTGGTCAGCCAGATATTGGCGAGAACCACTGCGAGCACGCCGAATACGCCGGCGAGAACGATCATGATGACAGTGTTTGCACGCACTTTCTTTTCCCGCCAGACTCCGTTCACCCACCACCTGGATCGACGCCGGGGACCTCCCCGGCGTCGATGATAGGACTAAGCTATCACGGCAATAACGCGTAAAGCCCCGTCCATTGGGTGCTGACCCAGCCACCGACAAGAATGATCGTGGCGATCACCGCCACGGTGATGATGCCGAGCAGGATGGTATATTCGACCATGGCGGCGCCGTGTTCGTCGTCGCGGAACTGCCGGGTCATCGTCATGAGCTTTTTCATGCCAATTTCTCCCTTTGGAGGTTCAAACCCTGACGAGACGAGCCAAGGATGAAATCGCATACCTGAGCATCCTCCGTCGACCTAATCCTAGGGGCCGATAAAAAGCAGAGTCAAATATGTTAGTGGTTCTTTAACTTATTTATACCTGTGCTATGCCTGAAATGGTAATATCGTTTCGAGGTCTCTCTGCAGCAAGACGTTGATTCTGCCTGCTTTTCGCCCGTCTTTAACCATCCGTTCACAATTTCGCCGCGTCTGTGGCAGAAGCGAGGCGATATTAGCAGATAGGCATATGCCATTATATCCAAGGGCTTGCCAGAGCCAGTAAGGGCCATCGTGGCCAAAAAGACGCAGGGCGATGTTTTGGCAGGCCCTTGTATATTTACGGTCGGACGCCTCGTTCGAATAGATGAGATGTTTTTTCGACCTGGATGTTAAATATGCACGAAGTATTGAGTTCGGGAACGTGCTCGGTGCCTGCTGTCTTGCGGGTATTCCCCCCAAGGCGTGTCCAAAGGGGTAGCGCAAAATGCTGGGCCGATTCACGAAAGGGCCAAGCGAGCCGCGGGTCGAGCCGAAGCTTGATCCGATCGTGCCGGCAGTCCCCGTACTGTCCCGTTCTGCGGAATTCGAATCGCCGGGGGATGATTTCCTTACGCTCAAGGTCGAGCTCCACCGCCACTTGATTGATCGCTTCAACCTGACGGCCCTTGAAAGTGCGTCCAAGGAGGAAATCCTGAACGAGATCCGCCCCATCGTGCGGGAATTCGTTCGTGCTCGCAACGTGCCGCTTAACGCCCGCGAACTTGACCAATTGACCAGCGACACCGCTGACGAGATGCTCGGGCTGGGTCCGATCGAGCCTTTGCTCAAGGATGATTCGATTTCCGATATTCTGATCAACACCCACAAGCGAGTCTTCATCGAGCGGCGTGGAGTCATAGAGGAGACGGCGATCCGCTTTCGCGATGAAGCCCATCTGCTACGTGTCATCAACAAGATCGTCTCGGCTATCGGCCGGCGTGTCGATGAATCGGCGCCAATGGTCGATGCGCGGCTGGAAGATGGGTCGCGAGTCAATATAGCTGTGCGGCCGATCTCGGTGGATGGCCCGCTGGTCTCGATTCGCAAGTTCTCCAAGAACCCCTATTCGCTCGAACGTCTGATGGCGTTTAATTCGATCCGGCAACCGATGGTCGACCTGTTGCGCATTGCCGTGCAGGCCCGCAAGTCGATCCTGGTTTCGGGCGGCACAGGCAGCGGCAAGACGACCCTGCTCAATGCCCTGTCGAGCTACATCCCAGCCAGGGAGCGCCTGATCACCATCGAGGACGCAGCGGAACTGCAACTGCAGCAGCCGCATGTGGGCCGTCTCGAGACGCGTCCGCCCAATGTTGAGGGCAAGGGCGAAGTTCGCCAGCGCGAATTGCTAAAAAATGCGCTTCGCATGCGGCCGGACCGCATCATCGTCGGCGAGGTGCGCGGCGAGGAAGCCTTCGACATGCTGCAGGCTATGAACACCGGCCATGAAGGTTCAATGACCACCATTCATGCCAACACGCCCCGAGATGCGATATCGCGATTGGAACAGATGGTCGGTATGGCCGGCATGCCGATGAGCCACGATTCAATACGGGCTCAGATTGCCTCGGCCATCGACATCATTGTGCAGACGCAACGGCTTTCCGATGGTGGAAGGCGGGTTGTTTCCATATCAGAACTCACCGGTATGGAAGGCAATGTCGTACAGGTTCAGGAACTTTACCATTTCGTCCGCCGCGATGTGAATGCCGAGGGCCAGATCGTTGGTGAATTTCGGGCGACCGGCATTCGTCCGCGCTTTGCCCAGGAAGCGGCGACCCTTGGCCATCAGTTCGCCAAGGACGCGTTCAACCCACAGGTCCCGCTCTAATGTTGACCGGCCAGACATTGCTCTACTTCATCTATGTACTGGCGGCTGCGTCGCTCATCCTCGCGGCCGAGGCTCTGTATGTGACTTACTCCAAGCGGCGCTCAACGGTCAGCACGATCAACCGTCGACTGAAGCGGCTCGCCGACGACGCTCCGGCCGAACAGACCTTGCAGCGATTGCTGCAAGAACGTGGGCTTACCAGCTCGGGCGACTTTCTTTTCAATGCGGTCGGCCTGAACAGGCTGTACACGCAATCCGGCGTTACCGGAAATCCGCTGTCGTTCGTCGCGACATTTGCTCTCGGTGGACTGGCCCTGGCACTGGTATTTGCGTTCCTGCTGCACTTCTCCGCCGTGTTTTCGTTTATCATCTTTCTGCTCATCGTATTCCTCCTGCCGTTTCTGGTTCTCCGCCGCGCGCGCGCCAGGCGAATCCAGAAATTCGCGAAGCAATTGCCGGATGCCCTTGAGATGATCGTGCGTTCGCTGCGTGCCGGTCATCCGACTTCCGTGGCTATAAGCCTTGTTGCACGAGAAATGCCTGATCCGCTGGGCACCGAATTCGGCATTGTTTCCGACGAGATCACCTTTGGCCTCAGCCTTGAAAACGCGGTGCGAAAACTCTCGCAGCGCGTCGGTTTCGAAGGTCTGCATTTGCTGTCGGTGTCGCTGTCGATTCAGGCCAAGACCGGCGGCAACCTTACCGAAATTCTGTCGAATCTCTCAGTGGTGCTGCGCGAAAGGCAGAAACTCAGGTTGAAGATTCGGGCGCTCTCTGCCGAGGGGCGAATGTCCGCGTGGATCATTTCCCTGTTTCCTCTTTTGATGCTCGCCATCCTCACGGGCCTAGCCCCCAGCTACTACGGTGATGTATGGGGCAGCCCCTTGATCATGCCTGTGTTCTTGGTTTTCGGGTTCTGGGCGCTGCTCGGCGACTTCATCATGTACCGTATGGTCAATTTCGATTTTTGAGCGATCGGAGCTATAGAAGTTGTGACCCAGGATCTGAGCCTTCTGGTGTCCATCGCCGTCTTCCTGGCGGCCGTAGCGCTGTTTCTGGTGGGCGCGCTCGTCGTCTTGCCGGCGCTGCAGACGAGGAAACTGGTTGCGCAAAGCCTGCTGGCAGAGGGCATTCCCAACCGCCGCTCGCTTTTGGGCCAGGAAGAACTGGCCAAGATTTCAGCACAGCGGCCGGTCGACGCCTATTTCAGATCGATCGAAAAGGAACGTGACGAGCCAAGTGCGCTGGACGCAAAACTTTTTCGCGCCGGCTTCTATCAGTCAAGCGCGCCATTGATCTATACTCTGTCACGCCTTGGCGCGGTCTGTCTTGGCTTTTCCGTGACGTATGCGCTCCTGTCGCGGATGTTGCCACCCGAACTTCCCGGTCTTGTCGCCTTTGCAGGCTCTGCCCTGCTTGGGCTGGGATGCATCGTGATTCCGAGCATCGCTCTCGATCGGTTCGAAAAGGGACAAAAACAGATATATCGTCGCGGCTTTCCGGATTTCATGGACATGATGATCACCTGTGCCGATGCCGGCATGAGCCTCGAAGCGGCTGTCGAGCGTGTCGGCAGCGAACTGGCTGGCACCCATAGATGGCTCGGCATCCAACTCGCAATCATGAATCTTCAGTTGCGCGCGGGCAAGCCGTTGCGCGAGGCCCTGCGCGAATTATCCGACCGCGTTGGACTGGAGGAGGCGCGCGCGCTGGCTGTGCTGTTCCGTCAATCGGAAGAGCTCGGTACCAGTTTGACGGACGCCTTGCGCGTCTACAGCGACGAAATGCGGGGACAAAGAATTCTCTTCGCCGAGGAACGCGCCAATGCTTTGCCTGTCAAGATGATGATACCGCTGGGGCTATGCATCTTTCCTGTTGTGATGATGGTCGTGATGCTTCCGGTGATCATTCGAATGAAGGGCATTTTCTTCTAGACAGGGATGTGCTTTGGTCAGGGGACCGGATCGGCAAGATCCCTGGGGGATAAAATGAAAAGGCCAATGTGCCTCGTTGCCGCTGCCAGTTTGCTGGTTGTCGTGCTTTCCGGTTGTCAGTCGAATGCGACGGACCCAACGGGGGTCGTCCGGACTAACGAGCCGGCGAAAGTGGAGCTTACTGCCTTCGGCGATGCCTTCGACGGACTGAAGACGGTCAGCGACGTCGAATATTATGCCTCCGACCAAGCCGTTGCCGAAGCCAAGAACCAGTTCCGCTCGGAAAATTATGGCAATGCGGGCGCCCTGTTCTACAAGGCGACGCAACTCGCCCCCAACGACGGTGCCGCATGGCTGGGCCTCGCCGCCTGCAGCGACCGCATCCACCGCTTCGATCTCGCCGACAGGGCCTATGGCCAGGCCTTCCGGCTCATTGGGCCAACGCCCGAATATTACAACAATGTCGGCTATTCCTATCTGCTGCGCGGCAAGCTGCAGGACGCGCGCAGTAATTTCCTCAAAGCATACGAACTGGCTCCCAATGATCCGACCGTCGCCAACAATTTGCGACTCCTGTCGTCCAGCGTGAAGAATCTCGAACGGTAAGGCGCTAGCATGTTGCTTGCCGGAGCGCTGCTGATGAAGGGGCTAGCGGTTCCTTTGCTGGCAAGGATTGCATGGCTCGACTTCACGACCCAAAAAATATCTAACCGTGACGTGCTGCTGCTTTTGTGTCTTGGGCTGGGTTCGCTGCAGGTTATGTCGATCCTCAGCGGGTCGTGGTGGAACATGGGCCTGAGCGCGGTTGCCGGCCTACTGCTGTTCGTGGCGCTTTTCTTGTTGTGGGCCATGCGCAAGGTCGGCGCTGGCGATGTCAAACTGATGGCGGTGGTTTCGTTTCTGATCGGCGGCAGCGGGCTTCTGGTGTTTTCCGTGCTGTTGCTGGTCTTCGCGCTTGCGACCGCGTTAGTCGTGAAGAATCCCTTGATGCTGCCCGAAGGGGCCTTCCGCGTCTACGTTCAGCATCTGGACCGCAAAGGCGTCGTCCCCTTCGGCGTGCCGATCTCGATCGCTGCTATCTGCACGCTGGCGCTACAGATCTATGGCAACGCACGGTTCTAGTGGTTAAGATCTAACGATTGGTACCCGATCGTAAGCGCGGCCACATCGCGAGCGCCTCCGTCTTCCTATCGGAAGAAAGGTCTGACGCCATCTTGCCGCAAATGTTATATCTAGCGATCCGTCCTCGGTCGAAGAAGGATCGCATCAATGGACGATTGGAGAATCGGGAATATCTGGGTAACCAGAATTCTGGAGATGTGCGACCCTCTGCGGACGCCGTCGGAATGGTTCCCCGACTGCACCGACGAAGCACTCGAACCGCATCTTCATTGGCTCACGCCCCGATTGATATCGCCGGCAACCGGCCGGCTTATTCTTCCCATCCAGAGTTTTCTGGTTCGTACCGGCCACCACACCATTCTGGTCGACAGTTGCGTCGGCAACGACAAGACGTGCGCATACTTCCGGCATTGGCATCGCCGCAACGACGGCACCTTTTTGGCGCGCCTGGCGAATGCAGGTGTTGCTCCCGAGCAGATCGACTATGTGCTGTGCACCCATCTTCATATCGACCATTGCGGCTGGAACACACGATTGGTGGACGGGCGTTGGATACCGACATTCCCGAACGCCCGCTACATCATGGCGCGGCGCGAGTTCGAGGCCGCACAGGCCGCCTCCGGCGATGCCGACGAACGGACCTATGAGGACAATGTGCTGCCAATCGTCGAGGCTGGTCGGGCTGTGCTTGTCGATATGGATTATGAACTCGATGGCGAAGTGTGGCTGGAGCCGACGCCGGGCCACACCCCGGGGCACGTAGCCATCGGGCTGAGATCTCGAGGCGTAGGGGCAGTGTTTTCCGGCGATCTCATGCATTGGCCGATGCAATGCATATACCCCGACTGGAGCTTTCGGTACGACACGGACCCTGACCAGGCACGTCGGACGCGGTGGGCATTCCTGGAGGCTTGCTCGGACAATGGACGTATCGTCATGACATCGCATTTTCCCTTGCCGTCGGTGGGAACTATCTTGCGACGCCAGTCATCATTCTGGTTCGAGGATCATCAGCCGCCACAATCGCCGAGGACGCCGACCACGCGCTCGGACCCGAGGTGGCCGAGCGCGTGGTGGCGCTGACGCTTGTCAATCTGCCGGGCGAGACGACGCACTGGACCGCCGACATGATGGCGCAAGCGGCTGGCATCAGCGCAAGCGCTGTGCGTCGCATCTGGAAGGCGCACGGGCTGCAGCCCAACCGCTGGCGCCAGTTCAAGCTTTCCAACGATCCGCAGTTCGTCGATAAACTGCGCGACGTCGTCGGCCTCTATGTCGATCCGCCTGCTCACGCCATCGTGCTGTCGGTCGACGAGAAGAGCCAGATCCAGGCGCTCGACCGCACCCAACCCGGCCTGCCCATGAAGAAGGGTAGGCTCGGCACCATGACTCACGACTACAAGCGGAATGGCACGACCACACTGTTTGCCGCCCTCCAACGTGCTCGACGGCTCCGTTATCGGCAAGAACATGCAGCGGCATCGCCATCAGGAATTCATCCGCTTTCTCAACGCCATCGAGGCGCAAATGCCGGCCAGCAAGGCCGTCCACGTCGTCCTCGACAACTACGCCGCTCACAAACACCCCAAGGTGCGGGCCTGGCTCGGCCGCCATCAGCGCTTCACCTTCCACTTCACACCGACCTCATGCTCGTGGCTCAACGCGGTCGAGGGCTTCTTCGCAAAACTGTCGAAGCGTCGCCTCAAACGAGGCGTCTTCCACTCCGTCGTCGACCTCCAGGCCGCAATCAACCGCTTCCTCGAAGAGCACAACCAGCAACCAAAGCCCTTCAGTTGGACCGCCGATCCCGACAAGATCATTGCCGCCGTCAAACGCGGGCACCAAGTGTTAGATTCCATCCACTAGGCGGGCTCTCAGCCTGACATGTTTGGCGCGCAAATTACCTTTTCAACTAATCTCCGAGAACCATTAGCTTGCGCTCAAGTTGGCGAAGTGCTTGGATTGCGTCTTGCCGGCGGGACGCCGTATGGACATTCTGAATATCAAAGCGCTCTTAATTGCGGTTCTGATCTTCGTTCCGATCGAATACCTGTTCGCTCTGCGCCCCCATCAAAAGATACTCAGGAAAGCCTTTTTCAACGATCTCATCTATGCGCTGTTTAATGGCATCCCGATAAGCCTTGGCCTGATCGCGGCTCTCACGCTAGCAACGAGTACGGTGGGGCGGCTGGTGCCGGCCTATGTCGGCAGCGCAGTATCATCGCAACCTGTTTGGCTCCAGGTATCAGAGATCATTGTCATTGCGGACGTTGGCTTTTACCTGGCCCACCGCACCTTTCACGCCGTTCCCTTTTTGTGGCGCTTCCATTCGATTCATCATAGCATTGAAGAACTGGACTGGTTGGCGGCGCACAGGATTCATCCTGTTGACCAGGCTCTGACAAAGAGCGCGTCGCTCGTGCCTGTATATCTGCTGGGTTTCAGCAGTCCGGCGATCGCCCTGTTTGCAATAATTTTTCACGTCCACGGACTTTTGCTGCACGCCAACGTCAGGCTGAACATCGGCCCGCTTCGGTGGTTGATCGCGTCACCCCAGTTCCATCATTGGCATCACGCTCACGAGCGCGCGGCATACGACAAGAACTTCGCAGGTCAACTTTCATTGATCGATGCGCTCCTCGGAACCATGTACCTGCCCGGTAACGCTGTCCCGGAGCGCTATGGCGTCGATGATCCGATTCCATCAACTTACGTCGAGCAACTCGCCTATCCAGTGATCCCGAAGGGCAGAATCAATGAAGCTCCCTCCACCAGAGATACGTGATTTCGTCGGGCGTGCAACGATGACACTCTACTTCACGTTCTGCGCGACTTTGAAGGCCGAAACGTTCTTGGTAGCTCTTGCCGGCGCAGAATGGACAGTGGCGTGGATTATCCATCTCACCGCAGATGTCGCCGCTGTCGGCTTTCTCGTGCTCATCGTTGGAATGACAGTGGCGCGTCTTCCGCCCCTGGGAACAGCGCAGGGAATTGAACCGCGAATCTCCGCGCTCATCGGATGCTTTGCCACCGCAACTTTGATCGCGGTCCCTCGCATCCAGGCAGCTCCGCAGATCGAGTTTGTTGCGGACCTGACCACCATAGTTGGTTTCGCGCTTTGCATCTTGTGCCTGTGGTGGCTCGGCAGATCCTTCAGCATCACTGCGCAGGCCAGACGGCTCGTCACGGCAGGCCCTTACCAGATCGTGCGCCACCCGCTCTACGTCTGCGAAGCGATCGTCTTGGTCGGTATTCTTCTCGGCAATGCGACATGGGCGACCGTCGGAATCTGCGCCATTGCCCTCGCTTTCCAATATCGGCGGCTCGTAAACGAGGAGAGGGTCTTGCGAGCGGTGTTCCCCGAATACGATGCGTATGGGCAGACCACGCCAATGCTCATTCCATCTTTATCCTCATTGTACTGGTGGCAGTGACTGTGCCCCATGCTGATCCGCAGTCTACTCGAAATCACTTAGTAATTATTGCCTTGGCTACAGCTCTTTTCGGGTTGATCGACATTTTGTGGCTGCCATTTTCCACAGTGGATTTTTCACCGAGGAACTGGATTGACATAGGCAAGGTGGCCCTTGTCCTCAGTGCATCTTGGATGGCATCGGCAATTGCGCTCCACAGAGTGCGATCTGACACAAGCCCAATTGCGAGCGTAATCAAATATCTTTGTGGCTGCCTGAGAATTGTGGTCGTTTCCGCAGCAGCTTTCATTCCGCTCGCCATCACCACGACCGTCTTCATGTACCTGGCGTCGGCCACCTCAAGGCCTCTGGCGGACCCGGTTCTAGCTTCTATCGATTCCGCCCTCGGTTTCGACTGGCAGTGGTTCCTCGCGACGACCAACAAGCCAATTACAGCATCCGTCCTGGTTTTTGCTTATCACGCCCTCGCGTTCCAAATGCCGTTCGTTCTGTTAATCCTCGCGGTGACAAACCAAGGAGAACGAGCACTGGAGTTTGTCGCTCTTCTAGCGGTTGCTTCGGTTTTCACGGGCGCAATGATGGCTTTGGTCCCAGCAGAAGGCGCTTATGCCTATTTCAAGCCGGCGCCGGGGCAATTTTCGAACTTCACCACTGATGCCGGAATGTGGCACCATCAAGTGCTTATGGCGCTGCGATCAGGCGAGCCGTTTGATCTGATTATGGCCAAAGGCACAGGGCTCGTCACGTTCCCGTCGTTCCACACGGCACTTGGATTGGCAGTGGTCTATGCCGCGCGGACCATCCGGCCACTTTTTATCGTGTTGGCCACGGTGAATGCCGCCATGATCGTGGCCACTCTGCCTGAAGGCGGTCATCATTTAATAGATGTAATCGCCGGCGTAGTCATCGGCATTCTCTCCATCATTGCAGTCAAGATGCCAAGCTATGTACGCGGAAAGGCCGACGGCGTTGCGAGATCAGCCGTGGGATCGGACGCGGACCACTGAGTTGGCCAGGGCCGTTGCCCTTCAGCTGCCTGGCAATGTCGTGGCGGCGGTGAGACACGGGGAGGAGGACCGCCGCCCTGCGGCCGCATCTGCATACACAGGAAGACGATCAACATCTCCACCGTGCTCGCCGGCCAGAGGGTACCCATCCGGTGAAGACCGCAGACGTGTATCCGGCGGCCATGAGCACCTGAGCACCGCGGTGCCGGCGTCAAGCTTTCTTTGG
>NZ_JAMYND010000041.1:0-45053 GCF_040318885.1 Mesorhizobium sp. M0998 | reverse complement strand
GAACGGCTTGTCGAGCGGACGAACCGGCGTCGGGATGTAGGCATCGACCGCAGCCATCAGTTCGCGGATGGCGTCCTCGCCGATCCTCTTGTCGCTGTCTTCAAGGGCGGCAAGCGCCGAACCCTTGACGATCGGAATGTCGTCGCCGGGGAACTCGTTCTTGGTCAGAAGCTCACGCACCTCGAGCTCGACCAGCTCGAGCAGCTCGGCGTCGTCGACCTGGTCGACCTTGTTCAAGAACACCACGATCGAGGGCACGCCGACCTGACGGGCCAAAAGGATGTGCTCGCGGGTCTGCGGCATCGGGCCGTCGGCGGCCGACACCACCAGGATCGCGCCGTCCATCTGCGCGGCACCGGTGATCATGTTCTTCACGTAGTCGGCGTGGCCGGGGCAGTCGACATGGGCATAGTGGCGGTTGGCGGTCTCGTATTCGACGTGCGCCGTCGAAATGGTGATGCCGCGCGCCTTCTCTTCGGGCGCCGCATCGATCTGGTCGTAGCGCTTGTATTCGCCAAAATACTTGGTGATCGCCGCCGTCAGCGACGTCTTGCCATGGTCGACGTGACCAATCGTGCCAATGTTCACATGAGGCTTAGTGCGCTCGAATTTACCTTTTGCCATAGTCTCTTTCCTTGGACGGCCTGGGGACGGCCTGGACCTTCAGTTCAGTCGAATGCGGGGCGATTAGCGACTAAGGCCGAAAAACACAAGTGCCTTGTCGCCGAGCGCGCTCGCCCGCCCGAACGCGTGATCCGGTTTCGGAGAATGTGGCGCGGATATAGGAACGAACAAGGGCAATTGGAATGGTTGTGGCGGCGGCTGACGGCTTTGACGGATTTACAGCCGGATCTGGCCCATTGCCGCCCTGGCGCCGGTCTGATTTCGTGGGCCTATGCATTTCATCCCGACTGCCATACGAGGCCCGCTGTTCATGGTCGTTTCGACCGGGTCCTACATCGTCAACGACACGATGATGAAGCTCGCAACCGCGGGACTGCCGCCCTATGAGGTGCTGTTCCTGCGCGGCGCTGCGGCAACATTGTGGGGCATTCCGCTGCTGTTCATGCTGGGCTACGGCAAGCAGATCCCGCTGATCCTCGACGCCAAGGTTTTGCGCAGGAACCTGCTCGAACTGGGTGCGATCCTTTGCTACGTGGTGGCGCTCGCCAACATGCAGATCGCCGATTCGACCGCGCTTGGGCAGATCACGCCCTTGCTGATGCTGGTCGGCTCCTCGATGCTGTTTGGCGAACGGATCGGCGGGGTACGCCTGGCGCTGATCGGGCTCGGCTTTGTCGGCGCGGTGATGGTGGCACAACCTACAATGCAGGGGATTTCGGTCTATGCCCTGCTGGCGCTAGGCAATGCCGCCCTGTCCGCGGCGCGCGATCTGGCCGGACGCAAGGTCGCCGCCGACGTGCCGGGGATGATCGTCGCTATTTCCGCGGTGATTGTGGTGCTCGCCGGCGCCGGCGTTGCGCATCTGGTTTCCGAGCAGTGGGTGGTGCCTGAAATCCGTCACCTGCTGCTGATGGGCGGCGCCGGACTGTTCCTGATCTTCGGCCACTTCTTCATCTTCATGGCCTATCGCGTCGGGCCGACCAGCGTGGTAGCGCCGTTCTACTATTGCTTTACCGTCTGGGCGGTGATTTCAGGCCTGGTGGTATTCCGGCAGCTCCCGAATGCGCTGGCCGTCTGCGGCATCCTGCTGGTGGTGGCCAGCGGGTTGACCATCGTCTCGCTCGACGAGCGCAAGCGCCGGTTGACCGTCGTCGCTTGAAACTGAAATCGGCCTGCATAATGGGAGGAGCGCGTGGCAACCCCGGATGACAACCAGAATTCACGCAACCGCAGGCTTATCGGAAAGTGCCTGTGCGGCGCCGTTCAGTACACGGTGGCGGACGCGTTCGTCTATGCCGCGAACTGCCACTGCTCGAACTGCCGGCGCACCACCGGCTCGGCCTTCAAGCCATTCGCCGGCATCGAGCGCGACAGGCTGAGCCTGACCGGGGGCGAGGACAATCTCATGATCTTCGGCGACGAAACCGGCCATGACGCGCACTGCAAGACCTGCGGCTCGTTGCTCTATTCGGTGGTCCGCGACGGTGCCTTCGTGCATGTCGCCATGGGAACCCTGGTCGACGAGCCGACCATCCGCCCGACGCAGCACATCTTCGTCGGCTCCAAGGCGAAGTGGTTCACGATCACCGACGATCTGCCGCAATACAGAGAACACGCGGTCGCCGGAGATGCCGGCGAATAGCTGACCGTTAGAAAACGCTCAACCAAATTATCGTTTCGTTTTCGCGTCCGCCGCCAAGGAAACTATACTGTGCTCCGTCACTGAACTTATGTCGCGGGGATTTCTGTGGCATTGCCGCCCGACTGGTTGCCCAATGTTGCGATGAGGCGCGTCATTTGCCACTGGACGGCCGGCTCGCATTCGGCCGGCGATACCGACAGGGATGCGTATCACATACTGGTCGAGGGGAATGGCCGCCTGGTCAGGGGCCGGCCTTCGATCGCGCTCAATTCAGGCCGGGTAAAACCGGGATATGCCGCGCACACGCTCAACTGCAACGGCGGCTCGATCGGGGTTTCGCTCTGCTGCATGGCCGGGGCGGAGGAAAGGCCGTTCGATGCCGGCCGCTATCCGATGACCAGGGCGCAGTGGGGCGCGATGGCCGCCGTCGTCGCCGAACTCTGCAAATACTACCGCATCAAGGTCACGCCCAAAACGGTGCTGTCGCATGCCGAAGTCGAGAGCAATCTCGGCATCGAGCAGCGCGGAAAATGGGATTTCACCCGGCTGCCCTTCGATCCGACGATCAGCGGCGCAAGCGCCTGTGGCGAGCGGCTGCGCCGCGACGTGACGGCGGCAATGGGCGCGATGCCAAATCTGCCGGTGAGGATTGGGCGCGATGCGGTATGGCAGCGATTGCTCGAGGAATTATGGCCGATCATGGGTGAGAGGGCTGGAAGCCGGCCTCAACACGCTGATCCGCGAAATCCTCAAAAGGATGAGATAGGCGGTCGGCATTCACCTGAATGCCGACGCAACTGCCAGACGGCTTCTAGAGTGCCCTCTTGCCGCTGAACTGATGATAGGCCCACAGGACAACCACGGCACCGACCACGGCGACGATCAGGCTATAGATGTTGAGCCCGGTAACGCCCGACGCGCCAAAGGCGCTGAAGATGAGCCCGCCGACGATGGCGCCGACAATCCCGAGCACGATGTCGAGCACCAGGCCTTGCCCGCTTTTATTGACGATCTTGCTGCCTATGAAGCCGGCGATGACGCCGAGAATAATCCAGCTTAATATTGACATTTTTCCTCTCCGTTCCCCGCACCCGATTACTTCCACATTATTAAGCAAAGCTCAAGCCAACTTGAAAATCATGATTACGGAAAGCTCAAACCGGCTTGAAATTCGCCATGGATGCGTCATTGTTGGAGACGGACGGGCAATTTGACATGGAGATCCACAATGGGACTGTTTGACAATGCCGTTCCCGGCGGCAACGTCGCCAAGCCGCTGATGATCGCGCTCGGCGCACTTTTGGTGGGAAAAATGCTGAGCGGTGGAAGTTCCGCCCAGCCGGAGGCGGCGCAGAGCCCTGCCCCCGTCCCGCCTGATACAACCGCATCCGCCGATGGCGGACTGCTCGGCGGTCTAGGCGGACTGCTCGACAAACTGAAGGACGCCGGCCACGGCAACGTTGCCAATTCGTGGGTCGGCACCGGTCAGAACCAGCCGATCAACCCCAGCGATCTGGGCAGTGCCCTCGGCCCGCAGATCATTCAGGAGATCGCGCAAAGGACGGGCCTGAACCAACAGGACCTGCTCAAGCAACTGTCGGCGGCCTTGCCAGGGCTTGTCGACCAGCTGACGCCGAACGGGCAAGTGCCGCAGCAGAACCAACTCGCGTCCATATTCAGCAAATTCGCGAGCTGACGCCTGTCGCCCCACACCGCCTGCGGTTCGGGACAACGATAACACAGATTAAGGTGCGCGTCCGTCTGGACGCGCAACGAATACTTTGAACTATCGGCAAAACGCTTCGCTTGGCGGTGCCTGCTTCGGAATCGTGCGCGAGGTGCGCCGCGGCTTGGGGGAAATCTGGAGCGGGTAGCGGGAATCGAACCCGCATATTCAGCTTGGAAGGCTGCTGCTCTACCACTGAGCTATACCCGCGCCTTTCAGTCAAGCATCGGATCCGCTCCGACGCTCGCTCTGCGTTTCAGGGCTTCCGGGCCGGCAGTGGTGGAGAGGGTTGGATTTGAACCAACGTAGGCATAGCCAACGGATTTACAGTCCGTCCCCTTTAACCACTCGGGCACCTCTCCAGTCTGCCGCCGGAGCCATGCAACGAGGCATCGACGCGTCGCGGCTGCCAAAGCAGCCCTTCCGCGAAGCGCCTTATGGCGGCAGCGCCCAAAACTGTCAACCGCAACCGTCCGGCAAAAAGCGCTGAATCTCACGCCTCGCCCGACAAGCAGCTTATGCAGCTGTATCCATGGCCGGACGACACGGCTATAGAAGCCGGCCATGAGCAACGACAACAAATCCAAGACCCCTAAAGACACCCACTACGCCAAGCTGCGCCGCGCGCATCGCGACGAGAAGAGCGGCGGCGCGCCGGCGTTCAGGCCGCGCCAGCCGGTGCCGCCCGGCGAGAACCCGGCGGATGGGCTGGTGCGGCTCTACGGGCTGCACACGGTGCGGGCCGCACTCGACAATCCGCGCCGCAAAATCAGGAAGATGCTGGTGACGCGCAACGCTGCCGAGCGGCTGGCAATCGCCGACCTTGGCGCTTTGCCCTTCAACGCGGAGTTGGTCGAACCCAGGGACATCGACAAGATCACCGGCTCGGATGCCGTGCACCAGGGCGTGCTGATCGAGGCCGAGCCGCTGAAACCGAAATGCCTCGATGCGCTCGGCGACACCAGGCTGGTGCTGGTGCTCGACCAGATCACCGATCCGCACAATGTCGGTGCGATCCTGCGCTCGGCGGTGGCTTTCGGCGCCGGTGCATTGATCACCACGGCGCGCCACAGCCCGCAGGAATCCGGCGTGCTGGCGAAATCGGCCTCCGGCGCGCTCGAGCATATTGATCAGATCGAGGTGAAGAACCTCGCCGATGCGCTGGAGCAGCTGCACGAGGCCGGATTCCAGACGATCGGGCTGGATTCGGACGGGCCGGCGGAGCTCGAAACGAGCTTTGCCGGAGACAAGATCGCATTGGTGCTGGGCGCCGAGGGCAAAGGCCTGCGCCAGAAGACACGCGAGACGGTGACGACGCTCGCCCGGCTCGACATGCCCGGCGCCATCCGTTCGCTCAACGTGTCGAATGCCGCGGCGGTGGCGCTTTATGCGGCGAGGCGGTGGTTCGCGCGCGGCAAATAGGGCGCAATGCATGTCATTGGATTTTGCCGTTCTCAATCCAGATGGGCATATCGATCGATGCGTATCGGTAGGTCCCTCTGCGCATCATGAAATCGTGTCAATCGCAAACCAAAACGCGTTTGAACTCATACTGAAATTCGAAGATTTCTATGAGGACGTCACTCTTCCGATCGAATCCCTACCTTCCTTGACCAAGCAAGTTGAGGCACTTGTGCGAACTGAAGGAATGTCGGAGGAATCCAAAGATTTTCTGAAACGTTTTGCCGATCTCATACGCTATGCGGTCGAAAGAAGTCGGCCCATCGAAGGTATTGCAGACTAATTCACCTCACTCTCACCCAACCTCGTGGCCAGCCATCCGCTCCAGCGCCCTGACCAGTGCCGAATGGTCTTCCTTTGCTCCACCGTTCGCCACGCAAGAGTTGAACAATTGCTGCGTCATCGAGGTGTTGGGTAGTGCTACGCCCAGCGCCTTTGCCCCTTCCAGCGCCAGGTTAAGATCCTTCTGGTGGAGTTCGATGCGGAAGCCGGGCGCGAAAGTGCGCTTGATCATGCGCTCGCCATGCACTTCCAGGATGCGCGAGTTTGCGAGCCCGCCCAGCAGCGCCTGCCTGACCTTGGCCGGGTTGGCGCCGGCTTTCGATGCAAAAACAAGCGCTTCGGCGACGGCCTCGATGGTCAGCGCAACGACGATCTGGTTGGCAACCTTGGTGATCTGGCCGACGCCGTTGGGTCCGACCAGAGTGATGTTCTTGCCTATCTTCTCGAAGATAGGCCTGGCGCGTTCGTAGGCATTTTTTTCGCCGCCGACCATGATGGTCAGCGATGCCGCTTTGGCCCCGACCTCGCCGCCCGACACCGGCGCATCGAGATAGTCGCAGCCGACATCGTTGATCTTTTTTGCGAATTCCTTGGTCTCGATCGGCGAGATCGAGCTCATGTCGATGACCAGCTTGCCTTTAGTGAGGCCTGACGCGACGCCATTCTCAGCGAACAGCACATCGGCCACCTGCGGCGTATCCGGAACCATGGTGATGACGATGTCGGCCGCGCGGGCAACGGCATCATGGCCGGTGACGGCCTTCAGGCCCTTGGCGACGAGATCGGCCGGCGGCTTCGAGCGGTGGTCGCTGGCGACGACCTGATAACCGGCGTCTAGCAGATGCCCCGCCATCGGCGCGCCCATGATGCCGAGGCCGATGAAGCCGATGGTTTCCATGTCCTTCTCCGTTTCTTGTTAAGGGGGCGCGCAGGAACGCGACGTGCGACACGTTGCGTCTATGCCGCCGCACTCCCCTGCCCGGCCGCGTCCCGAAACCAGCCAAGCCCGGCATCCGTCCCCGCCTTCGGCTTGTACTCCGCCCCCACCCAGCCGGAATAGCCGATGCGGTCGATGTGGTTGTACAGGAAGGGAAAATTGATCTCGCCCGTCCCCGGCTCATGACGGCCGGGATTATCCGCAAGCTGGATATGCGCGATGCGGTTGAGGTTTGCCTCAATGGTACGGGCGAGATCCCCCTCCATGATCTGCATGTGGTAGATGTCGTATTGCAGGAACAGGTTCTTCGAGCCGACGCGGTCGATCAGGGCCAGAGCCTGGTCCGAGTAATTCAGGAAGAAGCCCGGAATGTCGCGGGTGTTGATCGGCTCGATCAGCAGCCTGATGCCGGCCTGCTCCAGCTTTTCGGCCGCGAAAGCCAGATTTTCGGCGAAGACGTCTTCCAGCACGGAGCGGTCGACGCCTTGCGGCACGATGCCGGCGAGGCAGTTGACCTGCTCGCAGCCCAATGCGTGCGCATAGGTGACGACCTTGGCAATGCCTTGCCGGAACTCCGGCACGCGGTCGGGCAGGATCGCGATGCCGCGCTCGCCCTTGGCCCAGTCGCCGGCAGGCAGGTTGAACAGGACCTGCGTCAGCCCGTTCTTCTTCAACCTGGCTGCGACGACATCCGGCGCATGGTCATAGGGGCCGATATACTCGACGCCCTTGAAGCCGGCGCGGGCGGCGGCATCGAAGCGGTCGAGGAAGTCATGCTCGCCAAAGAGCATCGAAAGATTGGCTGAAAACCGTGGCATGGCAGTAGTTCCTCATATGCGGCTTAGTCGAGCATGACGATCGCCGTGGGGGCATCTTCATGGCGTTCGGCAAGCTCCTCGAATTCGGTGATCTTGTCGATTTCCGTGCCCATCGAAACGTTGGTGACGCGCTCGAGGATGAATTCGAGCACCACCGGAACCTGGTGCTCGTCCATCAGGCGCATTGCCTCTTCGAAGGCACCGGCGAATTCCTCCGGCCGGCGCACCCGGACCGCCTTGCAGCCCATCGCCTCGGCAACGGCGACGTGGTCGACGCCGTAGCCCGCCTCAGGCTCGTCTTTCCGGTTGACGTTCTCGAAGGCCAGGCTGACTTCGAAATCCATCGAAAAGCCGCGCTGCGCCTGGCGGATCAGCCCGAGATAGGCGTTGTTCACGACGACATGGATGTAGGGCAATTTGTGCTGTGCGCCGGCCGCCAGTTCCTCGATCATGAACTGGAAATCATAATCGCCGGACAATGCCACAATTGTGCGGTCCGGATCGGCGGCGCGAACACCGAGGGCCGCCGGCAATGTCCAGCCGAGCGGGCCGGCCTGGCCGCAATTGATCCAGTTGCGTGGCTTGTAGACGTGCAGGAACTGCGCCCCGGCGATCTGGGACAGGCCGATCGTGGTGACATAGGTGGTGTCGCGGCCGAACGCCTTGTTCATCTCCTCGTAGACGCGCTGCGGCTTCAGCGGCACCTGGTCGAAATGCGTCTTGCGCTTCATTGTCTTCTTGCGCTGCCGGCATTCGCCGGCCCAGCCCGACCAGTCGCGCAATTTTCCGGCCGTCCTCCACTCCGTGGCGACGTCGAGCAGCATTTTCAGCGCCGCACCGGCGTCCGAGACGACGCCGAGGTCCGGCGCGAAGACGCGGCCGATCTGCGTCGGCTCGATGTCGACGTGGATGAACGTCTTGCCCTTGGTGTAGACGTCGACCGAACCGGTGTGGCGGTTGGCCCAGCGGTTGCCGATGCCGAAAACGAAATCGGCTTCGAGCATCGTGGCATTGCCATAGCGGTGCGAGGTCTGCAGCCCGCACATGCCGGCCATCAGGCGGTGGTCGTCGGGGATCGCACCCCAGCCCATCAGTGTCGGAATGACAGGCACGCCGGTGACCTCGGCGAACTCGATCAGCAGATCGGACGCATCGGCGTTGATGATGCCGCCGCCGGCGACGATGACAGGCTTTTCCGCCGCGTTCAGCATCGTCAACGCCTTCTCGGCCTGCGCGCGCGACATTGCCGGCTTGAACGGCACCAGCGGCTCGTAGGCATCGATGTCGAACTCGATCTCGGTCAGTTGCACATCGACAGGCAAATCGATCAGCACCGGCCCCGGCCGCGACGAGCGCATCAGATGGAACGCTTTCTGCAGCGCCATCGGCACCAGATAGGGTTCCATGACGGTGACCGCCCATTTGGCGACGGGTGCGGCGATCGCCGCAATGTCGACGGCCTGAAAATCCTCCTTGTTGAGACGCGCGCGCGGCGCCTGCCCGGTGATGCAGAGGATGGGAATTGAATCGGCAGCGGCCGAATAGAGGCCGGTGATCATGTCGGTGCCGGCGGGACCCGAAGTGCCGATGCACAGACCAATATTGCCCGATCTGGCGCGGGTAAACCCTTCGGCCATATGCGAGGCCGCCTCGACGTGACGCGCAAGGATGTGGCGGATACTGCCCCTCACCTTCAGTGCCGAATAGAGCGGGTTGATCGCAGCACCCGGCACGCCGAAGGCACAGGAGATGCCTTCCTTTTCGAGAACGAGAACCGCTGCGTCGACTGCGCGCATCCTGGCCATGTCAGCCTCCACGGAATTGTTGATAGCCGATGATGCCAGCGCACCAACGATTTTTCAATTTTTTCAGAATATTTTTCCATTTCTAGAAAACAGCTCTTGTCAATTGAATTGATTGGCCTTTTTGTTTTCCATGAATTCGCTTCGTAAATCACTGGAAAACTTTTTCATTGCCTGTTGGGCGAACAGGGGAAGAATGGCCCGATGGAAACCACCGAAAAACGCCAGCGCGGCCGGCCGCGCGCCTTCAACGGGCCGTCCGAGGCCGCCTCGGTGCAGTCGCTGGACCGGGCGCTGCGCATCCTGGCAATCGTTGCCGATGGCAGCGGCCTGTCGCTGAGCGAGATCGCCGCCAGTTCCGGTCTGCCGGCATCCACCGCCTACCGCATGCTGACGACGCTGGAGAACCACGGCATGGTCGAGTTCGACGGTACCGACCAGCTGTGGTCGATCGGCGTCGAGACCTATCGCATGGGCGCGGCGTTCCTGCGCCGCCGCAAGCTGGTCGACCGCGCCCGTATCGTCATGCAGGAATTGATGGAGAAGACCGGCGAGACCGCCAATCTCGGCGTCGCCGAGGACGATTGCGTCGTCTTTGTCAGCCAGGTCGAGACGCATCAGGCGATCCGCGCCTTTTTCCGGCCGGGCACGCGCAGCTCCTTCCATGCCTCGGGAATCGGCAAGGCGGTGCTGGCGCATCTCGAGCCGGAACGCGTCGCCACCATCCTGCGCCGGGCCGGGCTGGAGCGCTTCACCGAAAACACGCTGTCCGATATCTCGGCGCTCGCCCGCGACCTGGTGACGATCAAGCTGCGCGGCTGGTCGGTAGACGACGAGGAGCGGCATCCGGGCATGCGCTGCGTTGCCGCCGCCATCTTCAATGAGTTCGGCGAGCCGATCGGCGGCGTTTCGGTTTCCGGGCCGACGGTGCGGGTAACGCCGGAACGGTTGGCCGAGATCGGCCCGCTTGTGCACGATGCGGCGGCGGAGGTGACAAGGATGATCGGCGGGCTGCCGACCCCTCCCGGCGTTCGCAGCGAACCGAGCGCATGGCAGCGCTGACCAGCGTCGAATGGTGCGACATCTGCCAGGATGGCCAAAGCTAGGCCCCGGGCACCGCGCTCTTGGTCGATAGGTCATAGAAATCAAGCAGCATCGCCAGCCCAACTCCGCAGGCGGTGAAGATGAGGCCGGCAATGAAGATACGATTGGCGCGTTCATAAACGCGCCGTTGTAGAGACGTTATGTCGAGCAGCAACCGCAGCGCTCGTATCTGCAGGGCAATGCCGATCAAAATCGGCGCGACGGCGGCCAGGTGATAGATTTCCCATGGTATCGGGTTGGCGGCCCAATGCGTGATGAAGCCCAGCGAGAACGCCAGCAGGATGCCGACGGTGGTGATCGTGCCGTTGCGGAAAATTGTCTCGATCGGCTCTTCGTTCGGATCTTGCTCGCCCAAGCGCCCTCTCCCTGTTTCGCTATCGGTGCAGACTAGGCTGTTGGGAAATCGCTGTATACTGCCGGGTTCCTGGTGAAATCAGAGACAAATGATAGCTAAATTGCTTGGAGACTGAAGCTGGCGCTGCCCCTCATTGGCCTACCGGGCATTTCTCCCCGCATAGTGACGGGGAGAAAGAAGCTGACCGGGACCTTGGCGCCCTCTTGCAGCGCTGGAGACTGCCGAAGTCATCGCCGAGAGCGTCCCTTCTCCCCGTCACTATACGGGGAGAAGATGCTGGCAGGCAGATGAGGGGCAGCGCCGACACTGATAGTCAGTCGATTTCGACAAGAAGCCTATCGCCGAACAACAGAAAAAGAGCCAGTGGGGCGCCCTTCTTCCGGTTGCATGAAACGGTCACCTCCTCCCAAGCTGGCATCGTGGCCCTCAAAGCCAGCAGCGATGGCGATAGCCGTCGTAGCCGACATAGGTGTCCGAGTACGGGTCGTAGCTCTGGTAGCGATTGAGGCAGCGCCGGACGTGCCACGAGCCGCCGCCTTCCTCGATATAGACAGTGCGCGGCTGGGCCAGCGCGCTGCCGAGCAGGAAGCCGCCGACACCTGCGGCAATGCCGATGCCGAGGTGCTTGTGCTTGTGATGGGCGGCCGACGGCTGAACGGTGCCGACCAGCATGGCGGCGGCGACAGTGGTGGCGACGAGGCCGGCAACGATGGTGCGCTTGAACATGACGATCTCCTTGTTGTGGGAGGCGATCCAACCGCCTCTTGACCATCAGTCGTCGCAACAAGGAAAAAGGTTCGAAGGTCTTTTTGGATTTTTTCTCGGCGGGAGAAATCGCGGGGTCTGATGCGCGAACACGAACGGTCGCGCCGTCGACAGTTCACCGAAACAGTCGGCAGGCCTCATCCCATGCCGGTGATATGCCGCAGCCAGAAGGCGAGCGCGATGAAACCGATGATGGTGGTGACGCCGGTCCAGTCGATATTGGCGCGCTTCAGGTCCTTGATGAGCTTCACCAGGAGAACCCAGGCCACGACGACGAGCGGGAGAATGATGACAAACCTGATCATGCGACTGCCTCGCTGATGCGATTGCACCTTCGATCAATATAGGAAGCGAATTGGCCGTTTTCAGGACGCCTTGGCGGCAGAACCGGCGCGTTCGCCGGGAACCGAAAAACGGAGTTTTGTCTTTACTGGCGCAGCAGATATGGTAACCGGAGCGCCGTGCCCTTGTAGCTCAGCTGGTAGAGCAGCGGTTTTGTAAACCGAAGGTCGGCGGTTCGATTCCGTCCGGGGGCACCAGTACGGGCTTCTTGAGACCTCCGGGGCGCTTGATATCTGCTCATCCCCGATATCCACAGGCCGGGGCCGTCAGGATCGGTAGCACATCAGCTTCAACGCATATATTCCCTAGCGGAAACCATAGTTCCCTAGCGGAAAACCTAGGAGTCTTCGTTGGAGCAGAAACGCACGACCGCCCCCTTCATCAACGGCATATTTGGCGGATTTATCGTCTTCGCCTTCGCGTTCGGTTTCCGTTTCCTGCTAAGTCCCGATCCCGATCCAACATCAAGAGCAACGACAAGCCTTTCAGTACTGGCCTTTGCCATTTGTTTCGGCGCAGCCTTCCTCCGCGAGCACCGGCGCCAGATTGCCGCCGCCAGAGAATATATAAGCCGCCCAAGATCGTATTAGGGGCGTACGTGTCGGGACCGTCCTCGTCGGGTCACCAGAAACTTCCGTGAAATTGCTGGCACAATCTGTCGCCAGACAACGAGTTAGCATCTCATATCTAGAGACGCTGAGCCCGGGCGTGACTTCGCCGTTGCAGAGCCGTCATTTCGGCCCTCTCTCCCGACCTCGGCCATCTCGTACCATTCGATTAAATTGCTCCTGTGTATATTAGCACTCGCTCAATTAAGCGCGCCGACAATGTCGGTGCGGCGGGCCAAAAACCAAAGGGTGTTGTCATGCGAAGTGATTTCGCCGCGGCGCGCGAGCTTTTGGAGTGCGCACAAAACCGCCTCTGCGGTGCGGATGAAACGAGCCGACGCGTCAACGAGGCCCTCGACGCGCTGATTGAAGAAATAGCCATCGCGGAATTCCGCAAGGCGCCACTGACGGTCGTGCCGTTTCCGCGAGCGCGGCCGCCTAAGCATGTTCGGTAGAGCGCTGATCGCCCGCGTTGACGAAGAGCCGGCAACTGGTGTTTCCGCAATCGCCCGTTGGAGCGTCGTTGAACGACCAAGCCTTTGACGATAGAGTTGCCGGGCATTGGTGCTCTGAAACTCCGGAGCCGATCCATGTCACGCTGTGGAGATGTCTACGAGAACAAGGTGACCGGCGAATATGCGGTCATCCTGCGTGGCACCGAAGACCGCGGCCAGGGACCTGGCATCGCTCATCTGACCGCCCGGCCGGGAGCCGCAGTGGTGGGCGAGCACTTCCACCCGAACCTGACGGAACGGTTTACCGTCCTCCGTGGCCGTCTCGACGCTTGCATCGCCGGGAAGACTTTGTCCCTGGAGCCTGGCCAATCCGCCACGGTCGAAGCAGGCGTCGCACATGATTGGTGGAACAGCAGCAAAACCGAAGAAGCGCATGTCCTGGTCGAAGTCGACCGGGCGCCAGGTGCGGACAATGTCGACCCGAACCGTTTCGAGCTGCTGATCGGCATGCTCTTCGGCCTGGCCAATGCCGGCAAGGTAGACAGAAAAGGTAGACCTTCGCCGCTTCAGGCAGCAGTCATCGCCAGGGAATTTGCCGACGTGATCGTCTTCACGCACCCGCCACCTGCGATTCAGCGAGTGGCGCTGGCGATCCTGGCGCCACTCGGCCATCTGCTCGGCTATCGCGCGATCGACCCGGACTACTGCAAGCCGCACGGGCATGTCACGCCGGCTCCTGAAATCCTTGCTCGAGCAGGCCTAGTAGCCGGATGATCGGGGTCCATATTGGGCGCCCGGCATTTTTGTCGGCAGGATGCTGCCATGTCGCGAACTCTGATCGTCGTTGGTCTCAGCATAGTCGCCATAGGCCTGCTGTGGCCTTGGTTGGCCCGGACCGGCCTTGGCAGGCTGCCCGGCGATATCGTGATCGAGCGTGAGAACTTCAGGCTTTATGTCCCTATCACGACGGGGATACTGGTCAGCATCGTGCTCTCGGCCATTCTATGGCTGATCAACCGGTAGGCGATGCTCCGGCTGCGGCGATTTGTGTTGCAGGCCCAACTCGCCCTTGATCTTCTTACACTCCGATCGCCGCCACCAATATCCTGTTCTGCCTGCGTATCGCCGTGCGCAGTTCGGCAATCCTCGCCTCCTCGCGCTTCACGAATTCGATGAACATCATGTTCATGTTGTTGAAGATGAGTTCGCCGAGTGCCGGCCCGTCGATGTCGCGACGCACCAGGCCGAGCGCCTGCAGGCGGACGATCAGCGCGCGGATCTGCTCGGTCAGGGCGCGGTCCAGCCCCGTATAGGCCTGGCCGAACGGGCTGTCGGGCAGTTGCGTCGAGATCGCCATCGCCTGCCGCCACATCTCCTTGCTGAGATAATGCAGCGAGTGCTCGATATAGATGCCGAGCAGCGTATCGAGAGCGTCGCCGACATTGGCCGGTGGGTTGGCGACGACGCCGCGCCCGGCATTCAGCACCTCGTTGACCTCCATCGAGACGATGGCGCCGAGGATATCACCCTTGTTCTGGTAGTAATTGTAGATGGTACCGACCGAGACTTCGGCCTGCGCCGCGATGGTCTCGATCTTGGCGCCTTCATAACCGGCATCGCGGAAAAGCGCCGCCGCCGCCTCGATGATGCGGCGGTGCCGATCCGCCTTCTGCCTTGCCCGCAATCCGCTCATAACGGCTGTTTGCCACAAAAACAGAATTGACTCAATTTTAGAATTGGTTCAATTTTTCCTACAAGCCAAAAAGGCAAGGGAGAACACTCGATGTCCGTCAATCCAAAGACCCCCAATCCAACCGTCAGGAATCCGCTTTCCGTTCTGAAGAGCCATCTCCAAGGCGCGTGTGCCGCGGCAGCACTGCTGCTGGCGGCGGGCAGCCTCGCTCAGGCGCAGGATCTCAACGCGCTGATCTGGTGCGATCACGCCGATCCGGTGCTGCTGCAGCCGTTCGAGGAAGCGAACGGCGTCAAGGTCAATGTCAAGGAGTTTGAAGGCACGGGCGCCGGCCTGGCCATCGTCGAACAATCGCAGCCCGGCGACTGGGACGTGATGGTGATCGACAGCATCGACATACCGCGCGGCGTCGAAAAAGGCCTGTTCGAGCCGCTGCCGGAAGACAAGCTGCCGCTGGCCGATCTGTTTCCGCAGGTGAAGATGGACAGCTCCACCGTCGTTGACGGCAAGCGTTACGGCATCACCGAAAAGTTCGGCTACAACACGATCGGCTACAACAAGACTAAGGTCGACCCGGCCGACATGCAGACGATGGCGGCGCTGACCGGCGACAAATACAAGGGCAAGATCGCCATCTACGATTATTACCTGCCGGTCATCGGCATGGCCGCACTGGCGATCGGCAAAAAGACCGCCGACCTGACCGAAGCCGACCTTCCCGCCATCAAGGAAGAGTTGCTCAAAATGAAGGCCAACGCCAAGCTGGTCGGCGAAGTGACCGCCAGCCAGACGGCGCTGGCGACCGGCGAGGTCGACATTCTGGTCGGCGGCGGCGAATGGGTGACGGCGGGGCTGGCCAAGGAAAACCCTGCCCTGGACTTCTCTATCCCGAAAGAAGGCGCCGTGCTGTGGTCGCAGTCGCTGGCAATGTTCAAGGATTCCAAGAACAAGGAGCTGGCGCTTAAATTCATCCAGTACATTATGAGCCCCGAAGGCCAGGCGCGGCTCGCCACCTCGTCCTGCTATTGGGGCATGCCGGCCAACAGCAAGGCGGCGTTGAGCGACGAGCAGAAGAAGATCCTGCGCTTTGACGAGCAGCCGGAATTCCTCGCCCGCGCCCAGTCCTATCCTGCGCCGAACGCCGACCTCGACAAGAAGATGCAGGACGTCTGGACCGAAATGCTGCAGGCGCAATGACCGGATGCCGGTCGTGAACGCCGTCAACAGTGGGCGTGCCCTGCCCTGGGCGCTGGTCACGCCGGCGCTCGGCTGGACGCTGCTGTTTTTTGTGCTGCCCTTCGTCGCCATGGCGGTATCCAGCCTGACGGCACATGAAGGCGGCGGCTTCACGCTGTCCAACTACAGCCAGTTCTTTGCCAATCCGTCCTACTGGCAGGCGATGGTGAACTCGCTGCAGGTCACAGCGATCGTCACCGTGATCTCCGTGCTGCTCGCCTATCCTTTTGCCTGGATCCTGGCCGAACAGGTGCCGGAGCGCTGGCAGCGGCTGGCGCTGATGCTGGCGGTGCTGCCGTTCTGGACCTCCTATGTCGTGCGCTCCTATTCGTGGCTGCTGGTGCTGGCGCAAAACGGCGTCGTCAACCGCGCACTGACAGGCTCTGGCCTGTCCAGCGAACCGCTGCAGCTCGCCAATACGCGGCTGGCCACCATCACCGGCTTCGTGCATTTCTTCGTCATGCTGTTGACGCTGACGATCTTCGCCAATCTGAAGCAGCTCAGCCCCAGCTACCGCAAGGCCGCCGCCGACCTCGGCGCCGGGCCGGTTCGGACTTTCCTGCATGTCGTTCTGCCGCTGACGCTCCCCGGTATCATGGTCGGCGCCTTCCTCACCTTCGTGCTGTGCATCGGCGACTACATCACGCCGCAGATCCTCGGCGGCAACAACGAGCTGTTGATGCCGCAGCTCGTCATGATGCAGATCGGCCGGCGCGGCGACTTTCCGCTCGCCTCGGCGCTGTCGATCATCCTGATGGCGGTGGTCACCATCGCCTACCTCGCCTGCTCCCGCTGGCTGAAGATCGAGCGGGCCTGACCATGCGCGCTCATCCGCCTCGTCTCCAGCCTTTATGCCATCGCAATTTACGGCTTCATCTTTCTGCCGGTCATCGTTCTGGTGCTGTTTTCGCTGCAGGCGACGTCGTTTCCGATCCCGCCCTTCACCGGGCCGTCGCTGCGCTGGTACGAGGCCGTGCTCGCCGACACGCGGCTGACCTCGGCTCTGGTCAATTCGCTGCTGGTGGCGGTCGTCTCCTCGGCTGCCGCCGTCACGTTGGGCTTTCTCTCGGCCTGGGGTTTTGCGCGCTTCGCTTTGCCGGGCTCGGGGCTGATGCGCGGGCTGATCACCTTGCCCTTGACCGTCAGCTATCTCATCATCGGCATGGGGCTGCTGGTGCTGTTCAACTGGGCCGGCGTGCCGAAGTCGCTCATTGCCGCCGGCATCGGCCACGTCGTGATCAACCTGCCGCTCTGCTTTGCCATCGTCTACAGCCAGATGGGCGACCACCAGATCAACATCGAGCGCGCCGCGCGCGACCTCGGCGCGCCCGAATGGAAGGTGCTGCTGCTGATCACCGTGCCTGTCATGGCACCGGCGATCTTCGCCGGTTTCTTTCTGTCGATGACCTTCTCCTGGGACGAATTCGTCATCTCGTTCCTGTTGACGCGCTTCGATACGACGCTGCCGGTCGAGATCTGGAACCTGCTGCGCTCCGGCCTCAATCCCAAGACCAACGCCGTCGGCTCGCTGGTCTTCGCCGTCTCCATCGTGCTGGTGGTATTGTTCGAGCTGATGCTGTTGCGGAGGAAGCCGGCATGAGTGCGCCACTGGTCGATATAAGCTCCGTCTCGCATCGCTTCGGCCAGCATACCGTGCTGAAGAACGTCTCGCTGACGATCGAGCCTGGCAGCTACACGATCCTGCTCGGGCCGTCCGGGTCCGGCAAGACGACGCTTCTGTCCATCCTCGGCGGCTTCGTCACGCCGAGCGAAGGCAAGGTGCTGATCCGCGGCGAGGACTGCACTGCCGTGCCACCGGCGAAGCGGCCGACGACGACCGTGTTCCAGGACTACGCGCTGTTTCCGCATATGAGCGTCGGCAGCAATGTCGGCTTCGGCCTGCGCATGCGGGGTGTCGATGCCGCAACCCGGGCAGCAAGGGCGCGCGAGGCGCTGGCGCTGGTTGGGCTGGCCACTGCCTTCGACAAGAAGCCGCACCAGCTTTCCGGCGGTCAGCGGCAGCGCGTGGCACTGGCGCGCGCCTTGGTGGTCGAGCCGGCGGTGCTGTTGCTCGACGAGCCGCTCGGCGCGCTCGACCTGAAATTGCGCCGGCAGATGCAGGACGAGTTGAAGGCGATCCAGAAACGCGTCGGCACCGCCTTCATCCACGTCACTCACGATCAGGAAGAGGCGATGGCGCTGGCCGATCATTGCGTGGTGATGAATGACGGGCGCATCGAGGACGAAGGACCGCCCGAGCGCGTTTATGCACGGCCAGCGACGCGCTTTTCCGCGACTTTCATGGGCGAAAGCACGCTGATATCGGGAACGGTGACCGAGGCGAAGGGCGGCAAAGTCGCCGTCACCACGAAGCTTGGGTCGCTCTCTTTGCCCGGCACATTGCCGGCCGGCTCGACCGTTGCGCTGGCCGTCCGGCCGGAGCATCTTGTTCTCGGCGCTGCCGGCGGTGCTGTGGCGCTCGGTACGGCCAAGGTCAGCGACGTCGTCTTCCAGGGCAGCTTCAAGCGTGTGCTGGGGACCTCCACGACCGACCCGGCGCTGCACTTCATCGCCAAGGTCGCGGCAGCATCGGCCGTCCAGCCGGGCGACGTTGTCGCGGTATCGTGCGATGCTGGCGACATCATCCTGCTTGCGGACTGAACATGAGCACGCTTCCAATCATCGACGCTCCTGACTGGTACGAAACTATCCGCATGGGCGATGGCGTGACGCTGATCCACGAGCCGTGGATCAAGCCGTTCTTCCGCTGCAACATCTGGCATGTGCGCGGCCGCGACCGCGATCTTCTGTTCGATACCGGCCTCGGCCATTTCAGCCTGCGCCGCCACGTGCCGCTGGTCACGGAGCGCAAGCTCACCTGCGTGGCCAGTCACACCCATTTCGATCATATCGGCTGCCATCACGAATTTCCCGACCGCTGCGTGCACCCGGCCGAGGCCGAAATCCTCGCCGATCCACGCAACGAATGGACGGTTGCCGACCGCTATGCCACCGACGAGATGTTCGACGGCATGCCGCAAGGCTGGGACACGAAGCGCTACCGGATCCTGCCCGCACCAGCCGGCCGGTTGCTCGAGCAAGGCGACATCGTCGATCTCGGCGACCGTGCCTTCGAGGTCATCCACACGCTCGGCCATTCACCCGGCGGCATTGCGCTCTACGAAAACAGGACGGGCATCCTGTTTTCCGGCGACATCATCTATGACGGCCCGCTGATCGACGACGTCTATCACTCCGATATCGACGATTATGTCGAAACGCTGCTGCGCATGCGCGATCTCGATGTCTCGGTCGTGCACGGCGGCCATTTCCCGAGCTTCGGCAAAGTCCGCTATCGCCAGCTTGTCGACGAGTATCTCGCGCAAAAGCGCCAGGCCGGCTGCCATCTGTTGCAAGCCCGATAAGCACTGGCGCTGTGGCGTCAAAGCGCCCTTTGCGGACAGGGTGTCCCCGCCGCGTCGCCGCAGCGCGAGGCCGTGGGCTCGGGTCTAAAGCTCTTTTCCTCCGCCTGGCGCACCAGTTCCGCGAAAGCCAGGGCAAAACTTGCCAGCATCAGGAAGACAATAATCAAGCGTGCCAGCGGCAATAGATCGGCCTCGACTGGTTAGCCCCCACGCCGCCCGTCCGCTGCCGGCTAACATGATCGATATGGCTTTACGAGAGTTTAAGGCGAGTCTTAACCATCACATCATTTTGTCCTCCGACATGATGCGCGAGTGCGGCTTGTTTGGTCGCCATCTCCAGGCACCTCCCTCCCTTTGCAGAAATGCCCACCCATGCTAACCCGGCGCTGGCGCGGCCCAGCAACCGGTCGCCGCCAATCGGTCGCCAGACGGTCGTCGCCAATCGGTTGTCGTTGAGAGCCATGAGCAAAACCGCCAGCCGTTTCGCCTTCGTCTCATCCGGTACAGCCGACGCCAATGCAGCGCTGGAAAGCCTCTCTGCGCGTTACGGCCAGGCCTCCGTCGAAGAAGCCGGGATCGTCGTGGCGCTCGGCGGCGACGGCTTTCTGCTGCAGACCCTGCGTGAGACGATGAGCACGGGAAAGAAGGTCTACGGCATGAACCGTGGCACCATCGGTTTTCTGATGAACGAATACCGCGCCAGCGGCTTGACCGGGCGCATCGCGGCGGCCGTTGCCGAAACGATCCGTCCGCTGGAGATGCAGGCGGTGACGGCCGAAGGCGAGACGATTTCGGCGCTCGCGATCAACGAGGTCGCGCTTTGGCGCCAGTCGTACCAGACGGCCAAGATCCGCATCACCGTGGATGGGCAAGAGCGGCTGGAGGAATTGCACTGCGACGGCGTGATGATTGCGACGCCGGCCGGCTCGACCGCATATAATCTGTCGGCGCACGGGCCGATCCTGCCGCTCGACGCTCCGCTGCTGGCGCTGACCCCGGTCAGCCCGTTTCGTCCGCGCCGCTGGCGCGGCGCGCTGCTCTCCAACAAGGCGATCGTGCGTTTCGACATTCTGGAGCCGGAAAAGCGGCCGGTGAATGCCGCCGCCGACCACACCGAGGTCAAGGCGGTGACGACGGTCACGGTGAGGGAATCGCCGACGGCAACGGCGACGCTGCTGTTCGATCCCAACCATTCGTGGAACGAGCGCATTCTCGCCGAACAGTTCAGGTATTGAACAGACCGTGCAAATAAAAACCCGGCACGAGGCCGGGTTCCTATTTGACAACACAAGTGTTGCGGCGGCCGATCGTTGCGATCAGAACTTGTAATTCAAGCCGATGACTCCGGTGTGTATGCGGACCTTTGCTTCGACATTCAGGCCGGTGTCGACTGTATAATCGCTCTTGCCCAGATCGAAATATTTGTATTCGCCCTTAAGCGACCAGTGATCGGTAAAGGCATATTCCAGGCCCGCGCCCAGGGTCCAGCCTGCTCTGGTTTTCGAGGTGCCGTTGGTCCCGATCGGACCGCTTGTGCTAATCTCAACCCTGCCGAAGCCGAGACCGCCGGTACCGTAGATCAGCAGCCTATCCATCGCATAGCCAATTCGGCCACGCAGCGATCCGAGCATCTTTACATCGGAATCGCAAGAGAAGGTGGGGTTCGGACAGTCCGTGCCGCCATCGATATGGGCGGCCGAGATGTCCGCCTCGACGCCATAGACTATATTTCCGCTCTGGAAATTGTAACCGGCCTGGACGCCGCCCAGGGCGCCGCTGCCATCATGATCAGCCGTCCCGCCACCAGTATATTCCCAGTCTACTTTGCTGCTGCCACCGCCGACATGTGCGCCTAGATAGAGGCCCGTCCAGTTATACGTTGATGCGACCGGCAACTCCACGACATCGGCCGCGATCGCCGGAGTCAAGGCCGCTGCCAGAAACGCAGCGGAGAGAAAAGCTTTCTTCATAATGTGGCCCCCCTAGCCAAGAAAATGGATGAATCGTTTGTGGCTAGTTTTCTGAGTTATTTCAAATCTCAAATGATACTTTGGCGTGTAGTCAGAATGAATGCACCCTGGCGTTGCTGATCTGCAACACCTGCGCTGATGCGAGAATGTCGCCTTGCTGAACAGCGGGCCATCGACGAGCGGTAACCATCGCGATTAAGCTTACGGCTTCACAATCGCACCAATGCCGCCCGTTTGTGTTGACAAATCGTGGGCTTGCGCCTACCTGCAATACCAATCTTGCAGGCGCGCGGCGCTTGCCGCGACTGCATATGTTGCGCCCCCGAACCAGCCAAAGACAGCCAAACTTGTCCTCAGACACCCAGATCGCTCAAGAAGCGTTGACCTTCGCAGACCTCGGCCTGTCGCCGAAGGTCCTTTCCGCAGTTACCGATGCCGGCTACACCGAGCCGACGCCGATTCAGGCTGGTGCTATCCCGCACGCCTTGCTCGGCAAGGACGTGCTGGGCATTGCCCAGACCGGCACCGGCAAGACGGCGTCCTTCGTCCTGCCGATGCTCACCCGGCTGGAAAAGGGCCGCGCCCGCGCGCGCATGCCGCGCACGCTGATCCTCGAGCCGACGCGCGAGCTCGCCGCGCAGGTCGAGGAAAACTTCGTCAAATACGGCAAGAACCACAAGCTCAACATCGCACTGCTGATCGGCGGCGTGTCCTTCGACGAGCAGGACAAGAAGCTCGAGCGCGGCGCCGATGTGCTGATCGCGACCCCCGGCCGCCTGCTCGACCATCGCGAGCGCGGCAAGCTCCTGCTCAACGGCGTCGAGATCCTCGTCATCGACGAGGCCGACCGCATGCTCGACATGGGCTTCATCCCCGACATCGAGCGTATCTGCGAGATGATTCCGTTCACCAGGCAGACGCTGTTCTTCTCGGCGACGATGCCACCGGAAATCACCAAGCTCACCGAGAAATTCCTGCACGCACCGGTGCGCGTCGAAGTGTCGAAGGCAGCATCGGCCGCCACCAACATCACCCAGCGGCTGGTGAAATCCGGCCCGAAACCCTGGGACAAGCGCGAGACGCTGCGCAATCTGATGAAAGCCGAGGATGCCGAGCTGAAGAACGCCATCATCTTCTGCAACCGCAAGATCGAGGTATCGGAGCTGTTCCGCTCGCTGCTGAAATATGACTTCGACGCCGGCGCCCTGCACGGCGACATGGACCAGCGCGCGCGCATGCAGATGCTGGCCAATTTCCGTGACGGCAAGCTGCGCTACCTCGTTGCTTCGGATGTCGCGGCGCGCGGCCTCGACATTCCCGATGTCAGCCATGTCTTCAATTACGACGTGCCGATCCACGCGGAGGATTACGTCCACCGCATCGGCCGTACCGGCCGCGCCGGGCGCTCGGGCAAATCCTTCACCATCGCGACCAAGTCGGACACCAAATACATCGACGCCATCGAGCGGCTGATCGGCACGAAGATCGAGTGGCATGACGGCGATTTGTCGACGGTCGTTGCCAGCGAAGGCGGCGAGGATGAGGCCCCGCGCCGTGGCCGCGGTGCGCCACGCCGTGCCGGTCGCAAGGATGACGCCAAGGACAGGGGCGAGCGCAAACCGCGTGAACGCCACGCCAGGCGCAGCGAAGAAGCAGCGCCGGAAGCAGTTAGCGAAGAACAGCCGGTCGTGGCCGAAGCCACCGTCGCCGACATCGACGAGCGGCGTACCCGCAAAGAGGCGATCCGCTCGGAAAACAGCGAGCGCCAGGCTTCACCTGAACGCAAGGCTTCGCCCGATCGCAACGAACGGCGCGCGCCGGAACGGGGCGACACCAGGCCGCAGCGCGAGCGCCCTGCCCGCCAGCGCCAGGAAGACAATGACGCGACCGTCGGCTTCGGCGACGACATGCCGGCCTTCATGCGGATCGTCGCCAAGGTCTGACACAGCTCGCGCGCGGCCCCGCCGACGCGCGAAGCACCCTCTTTTGAGAAGTACTGCTCTCGGTAATCTTGTGGCGTTGCTGCGAGGCGGTCGATTTTGGTGCTGCCGGCGATCCGTATGCCGCTAGGCTCGCTATGTAGCTAAAGATCCCTGAGCTCCAGGCGGGATGCCAGCAGGTCCAGAAAAGCGCGAACTTTGGCTGAGGACGACCTGCCTTCCGGCCACACGGCGTGTATCGGCACCGGCACCGGCTCGAATTCGGTTAGAACCAGTTCCAGGCGGCCATCGTCCACCAGGTGCTTTACCTGCCAAAGCGGCGAGTAGCCCAGACCCAATCCGTGAATCGCGGCCGCATAGATCGATATCATCAAATTCGACCGGAAGGTACCCGCGACCTTCACCGGCCGGGGCTTGCCTTCAATCTGAAACATCCATTCGCCTGGGCGGCCGTCGACGGTTCGTACGATGCATTGATGCTCACGCAATTCGAGCGGATGGGCCGGTCGGCCGTGTTGCTGGAAGTAGGCAGGTGCGCCGAACACCACGCGCCGCAGCGCGCCCAGGCGCTTCGCACGTAAATTGGAATCCGGCAAATTGCCGATTCGGACAGCCAAATCGAGGCGCTCGGCATCGAGATCGACAAATTCATCGGAAAGCTGGAGGTCAACCTCGACCCGGGGATATGTCCGCATATAATCGGCGATGACCGGCACGAGGAAGTCCGGGCCGAACAGAACCGGGGCACTGACACGCAGGATGCCCCATGGCTCCGACCGTCGATTGGCCGCCTGAAGCCTGGCTTCGTTAATTTCCTCGACGGCGGGTTTGATGCGCTGGAAAAAGGCCGCTCCGGCTTCGCTCGGCGTCGAGCGGCGTGTCGTCCTGTGCAGAAGCTCGACCCCGATTGATTCCTCCAATGTCGCCAGGGACCGGCTGACCGACTGCAGTGAGCGGTTCAGCCGGCGTGCGGCAGCCGTCAGACTGCCATGCTCGACAATGGCAATGAAGGCTTCGAAATCATCTATCCGGCTCATCGCTCATCGCTCCTTTCTACCGAAAATCGGGAGAACCTATCGCAAAATCGATCAATTGTAACGAAGTTCGCTAGATTTTATCTTCCCTGCACAGGCCGAAAGGCAGACTCGAAGGAAGGAGATCGTCATGCGAACACCCAGTCCAACGGTCCTGGTCGTAGGCGCCGCAGGCCGCGTTGCCGGTTTGGTGGTGCCTGAACTCGTCCGCCGCAATGCCAGGGTTCGAGCGCTTGTTCGTGACGCCGCGAGTGCCGAAAAAGCCCGGAAAGGCGGCGCATCCGAGATCGCGATCGGAGATCTGCGCAACCATCGGAGCCTTGAGCAGGCCGTGAAAGGTGTCGACGGTGTCTTTCACATCGGACCGGCCTTTGCTCCCGACGAAGCCGCCATGGGGGTTGCCATGGTTGAGGCGGCGGCGCGAGCAGGCGTTCGAAAGTTCGTCTTTTCGTCGGTGATCCAGCCGACCAATACGAGGCTGGAAAACCATGCAAGCAAGGTACCCGTTGAAGCTGCCCTCTATTCGACGAACATGGAGTACACCATTCTGCACCCGGCCAATTTCATGCAAAATATCGCGCCGGCCTGGCCGTCCGTCGTCGAGCATGGCGTTTTCGCCGAGCCGTTTCCAAGGACGGCGAAGCTCGCCCGCGTCGACTATCGCGATGTGGCTGAAGTGGCGGCAATCGCACTGACCGAAGCGCGTTTGTCCTATGCGACCCTCGAGCTGTGCGCCGACGGTATGCACAGCCGCGAAGAGGTCGTCGCCATGATGAGCGAAGCGCTTGGCCGGCCGGTTTCGGCGGGCGAGCCGACATTTCAGGACTGGGCGGCGAAGGCCCGCCTTCCCTATGCCGACCGGCAGTTGCAGATGCTGGCCAAAGTACACAGCCACTACGCCAAATACGGCCTCGGCGGAAACAGCCTGACGTTGCGTGCCGTGCTTGGCCGCGAGCCGCGTTCGCTACGAAGCTTCATTCAGGAATTGGCGCTGCAGACGGCATATGCCGCCTGATCGTCCTCACAATAACGCCTACGCAAATTTTTTTGATTAGGAAGATTTCGATGCAAGCATCACCGGACCGAGCCTTCAAATTGAGAAAGCTGCCGCCCTCCTACGGCGCGGTGGTGATGCCGTTGGTTCTTTCGATTCTGATGTCCTCGATTGTCTCGGCGGTTTCGACGGCAATCGGCGCAGGCTGGACGAACGGGTTTATAGCGGCCTGGAGCTATGCATGGGGCGCTTCATGGCTTGTCGCGTTTCCCAGTCTGCTGATTGTGCTTCCGATCGTGCGCCGGATCGTTGCCGCGATTGTCGATCAGCCGGCCCGGTCCTGACATCACGAACGAAGGATGCCGGCGGACGGAGGGCCGACATAGCCATTAGAGCGGCCCCTTGCGGGGCCGCGGCCGGTTCGTGCGCTTGCCTCAGGTAAGCGGCGACAGCTGGATCTCGACGCGGCGGTTCTGAGCCCGGCCGGCAGCGGTCGCGTTGGAGGCGATCGGACGTGTCTTGCCGAAGCCGGTGACGGCGAAGCGGCGGGAATCGACGCCCTGTCCGGACAGATAGTTGGCGACCGCCAAAGCACGGCGCTGCGACAGGTCGAAATTGTGCTCGTCGCTGCCGGTCGAGTCGGTGTGGCCGAACACGTCGACGGTGGTCTGGCGGAACTTTTTCAGCACAAGGGCCACCGAATTCAGCACCGGATAGAAACCGGCCTTCACCGCGTCCTGGTCGACGTTGAAGGTGATGTCGGACGGCATATTGAGGATGATCTGATCGCCGGTGCGGGTGACGCTGACGCCTGTGCCCTGAAGCTGTCGGCGCAGTTCGGCCTCGTTCTGGTCCATGGTGGCACCGATGGCACCGCCGGCAAGCGCGCCGATGCCCGCGCCGATCAGCGCGTTGCGGCGGTCGTTACCGCCGGCAAGCATGCCGAGCCCGGCACCCGCCAAAGCACCGAGACCGGCGCCGGCAGCGGTGTTGGAAACCTTCTGTTCCCCGGTGTAGGGATCGGTGGTGCATGCGCTCACGAGCACAGCCGTCGCCACGACGGCGAGCACAATCTTTTTCATATGGTGGTCCCTCTCCATTCCACGGCCGCGCAACGGCGCACCGCATCAGCCCTTCCAGCGACTTGTAACATGAAATGCGGCGAAAAGCGGACCAGCAAAAGCCGCTGCCGCGGCTTTCCCCGGCTCAATTCCACACGCCTGCAGCGGCTCGCGCGACCACCGCAATTCGACCGGCTACCAGAGATTCTTGCCGTCGATGACCACCACTTCGACCTTGTCGAGATCGAAATCGTCGAACAGCCGCGAGTTCACGCTGATCTTCGGATTGTCGAAATTCGGCTCGCCTGTCGACCAGTCCGGCGTCTCGGTGAAGGTCCCACAGCCGCAGCTGGCGCAAAAACCGTGTTTTATGGTTTTCGATCCCCACTGGTAGAACGAAACATTCTCCGGCGGGCTGGTGAGCCTGAATTGGGATGGGGTGTAATAGGCCCACAACGAACCGCGTTTTGAACAGAAGGAACAGGTGCATCGCGTCACTGTCTGCGGTGCTTGCGAGACCTCGAACGTCGTCGCCTTGCAGTGGCAGCTTGCCTTGATCGTCATGGATTGGTCCCTCACAATGCCGCCCGTAAGCAAAGGCAGCATAAAGAAACGCTCCTGACAACTGCCTGTCAGCGACCTGTGAGCCTGCGATGCACAGGTTAAAAGTGCTGGAGTGCCGACCGAAGGCTCATCGATCCAAAGCCGCCGCACACCCCCGGGTCAGCCCGTCGGCAAGCTTTCGGGCGTCATGCGCTAATAGGACGATGGCGGCACGAACAGGCAGATGGTCTTTCCGTCATTGGCACCGGCAACGGAGCACCAATGATATTCGCCGTCGGGCGAATTCTTGATCCGCTTGTCGCTATAGGCCACGACTTCCCCGGTTCCTTTGATGACATAGCCCTCGGGACGTTCGCTGATCGATGTCTGAGAGACCTCGCGGCAATCATAGCCCGAGCAGCAGGAGAAGGGATAGCTCCAGCCTTGCGGCATGGCCGCGGTCGGCTTGGCATCATGCGCCAGAGCAGGCGCCGCAAATGGAATGGCGGCAGCTATCAAAACCACTGCCGCGACAAGTGAATTCAGGAGTCGGCGCGCCGTGCGGGCGACTGGGGCCGGTCTGGTTGTGAGAGCAGGCATGAGCGCAGTTCCTATCAACGGTTGTCAAGCATTTCGCTTGCCCGTTCCCGGAACGTGTCTTCCCAGTGGCCGGATCGTCAGGTCGCAGATACGCCGCGTCCGGCCATAAATGCTTTTTTCCTCCCCAGCGCATGAATGCTGGGCTGATTCCTTGGTCGGCGCAAGCAATTGCTGTCGCAACCGAACGCCGACCTCTGCGGCCGGAACCAACCTGCCGTCCTGATTGACGAAACCTGGTCAACCCCGGCAGCGGGATCGCCAATAACGGGATTTGGCTCGCGCTGGTTCCAGGCTTGGCATCGGCGGCCCGCGGCATCCGCGTCAAAAAGCGGAAATCGATTTTGAAAAATCCGATGAAAAACAAAGTTGTAGAACGACAGGTAAGTGCAAATTGAGAGCTCGTCACTCTCGCGCGATGGCCGTAACTCTCGCGTGATGAACCCACATTCCTGCCGGATTGGTGCCCGGCGGCCTCAGTCGATATCGGCCACCGTTTCGCCGGCGCCACCTTCGATCCGCTGCGACAGCGAGGCTTCCATGAAATCGTCGAGGTCGCCGTCGAGCACGCTCGACGGGCTGGTGCTCTCGACACCGGTGCGCAGATCTTTCACCAGCTGATAGGGCTGCAGCACGTAGGACCGTATCTGGTGGCCCCAGCCAATATCGCTCTTCGACGCTTCGGTGGCGTTTGCCACCGCTTCGCGCTTCTTCAGCTCTTCCTCGTAAAGCCGCGAGCGCAGCATTTCCCAGGCCTTGGCCTTGTTCTTGTGCTGGGAGCGCTCGGCCTGGCAGGCAACCGCGATACCGGTGGCGAGATGGGTTATGCGCACCGCCGAATCGGTGGTGTTGACGTGCTGGCCGCCCGATCCCGACGACCGATACGTGTCGATACGGACGTCGGATTCGGAAACGTCGATGTCGATCGTATCGTCGATGACGGGATAGACCCAGACGCTGGCGAAGGAGGTGTGGCGGCGCGCATTGCTGTCATAGGGCGAAATCCGCACGAGACGATGCACGCCCGATTCCGTCTTCAGCCAGCCATAGGCGTTGTGGCCCTTGATCAGCAGCGTGGCGGACTTGATGCCGGCTTCTTCGCCGTCATGCACTTCAAGCACCTCGACCTTGAAGCGCCGGCGCTCGGCCCAACGCGTATACATGCGCAGAAGCATCGAGGCCCAGTCCTGGCTTTCGGTGCCGCCGGCGCCGGCATGGACTTCCAGATAACTATCGTTGGCGTCAGCCTCGCCCGACAGCAGCGTTTCGATCTGGCGCGCCTTGGCCTCGCCGCGCATCGAGCGGATCGCCGCTTCGGCCTCCGCGATGACGCCCTCGTCGCCCTCTTCCTCGCCAAGCTCAATCAACCCGATATTGTCTTCCAGGGCCTGGGTGAGGCCTTTGACCGCGGCAATGCCTTCCTCGAGGCCCTGACGCTCGCGCATCAGCTTTTGCGCTTCCAGCGGCTCGTTCCAGAGGCTCGAATCCTCGGCACGGACGTTCAGGTACTCAAGCCGCTTTATGGCTTGGTCCCAGTCAAAGATGCCTCCTCAGCAGGGTGATCGCCTGCCTGATCTCGTCGACAATGTTTTGCGTTTCCGCGCGCATGGCTGGCTGTTCTGTCCTGTTGCTGGATGGCGGTTTGGTGGCGCGATACATAGGGACGGCACGGTCTCCTGTAAAGCGCCGGCCCCTGTAATGTACCGGCCCCTGTAAAACGGAATGGACCGGCTCGACCATCATCGTCAAGCCGGCCCGACCCGATGTAGCGATTGTCAGTAGAGCCCGCCGCCGCCCGACTGGATGGCCTGGTTGGCCTGCGGCGACAGCGCCCCGCCGGTGGCGTTGGAGCCGTCCGCACCCATGCCGATCACCCAGTAGCTGTCGGCGGGACCGGTACCCGGCTTGAAGGCTTCGATGATGGTTCCGGCGTCGCCCGCGTTGGCTCGCATGCCGGTCTTGCGATTGATCGCAATCAGCTTCATGCCGTCCGGAACCTTGAAGTCGACATTGGGCGTGCCGTCCAGTGCCACGCGCATGAAATCCTTGAAGATCGGCGCGGCAAGGCCGCCGCCGGTCGCGCCCTTGCCAAGGCCTTTCGGCTGATCGTAGCCCATATAAAGGCCGACAACGAGGTTCGGCGTATAGCCGATGAACCAGGCATCCTTTTCGTCGTTGGTCGTTCCGGTCTTGCCGGCGATGTGACGGCCGAGCTCGTTGATGGTGGCGCCGGTGCCGCGTTGCACGACGCCCTCCATCATCGATGTGATCTGGTAGGCGGTCATCGGATCGAGCACCTGCTCGGAGTTGTCGACCAGCTCCGGCTCTGGCTGGTTCTGCCACTCGGCGGCGTTGCAGTTCGAGCAGCCGCGTTCGTCCTGCCTGAAGACGGTCTTGCCGTAGCGGTCCTGGATGCGGTCGATCAGCGACGGCTTGATCGACTTGCCGCCATTGGCCATGATCGAATAGGCCGACACCATGCGCATCACCGTCGTCTCGCCGGATCCCAGTGCCATCGGCAGATACGGCGCCAGGTGGTCGTAGACACCGAAACGCTCGGCATATTCCACGACCAGCTTCATGCCCATGTCGTTGGCAAGCCGCACCGTCATCAGGTTGCGCGATTTCTCGATGCCGGACCGCAAGGTCGCCGGGCCGGCCACCGTTCCGTCGTAGTTCTTGGGCGTCCAGGTCGTGTTACCGCTCTGGATGGTGATCGGCCCGTCCATGATCACGGAGGCGGGCGTATAGCCATTGTCGAGGGCGGCCGAATAGACGATCGGCTTGAACGACGACCCCGGCTGGCGCATGGCCTGCGTCGCCCGGTTGAACTCCGACTGCGCGTAGGAGAAACCGCCGACCATGGCCAGGACGCGTCCGGTATGCGGGTCCATGGCGATCAGGCCGCCTTCCACTTCGGGAACCTGGCGCAAGCTGTAGCTGTTGTCCGAGCCGTCGTTCTTCTGCACGAAAATCACGTCGCCCGGCTTCAGCACGTCGGCGGGCGACTTCGCCTTGACGGTCCTGCCGTCGACGACGTGGCGCATGGCGAAGCTCATGTCTTCCTTGCTGACGGTGCCTTCGACGCGGTCCTTGACGATTTCGCCGGAGATCTGGCGCGTCGGCTGCAGGCCGATGGACAGGCCGGTGGCCGAGCTGTCGAGCACGACGGCGAGCGACCATTCCGGCACGTCCTCCAACCGCTTGACGTTGCCCAGCGGCACACCCCAGTCGCCGGCAACGTCGATGCTCGTGACCGGCCCGCGGTAGCCGCGCAGCGTGTCGAACTTCATAAGTCCGTTCTGCATGGCCTTGCGGGCAATCAGCTGCATCTTCGGATCGAGCGTCGTGCGGACGGAAAGGCCGCCTTCGTAGAGCGCATTCTCGCCGTAGCGCGCGATGATCTGGCGACGCACTTCCTCGGTGAAATACTCCCCGGCGAAGAGATAGTTGCCGGTGCGGCGCGGCGTGACGCCGAGCGGCTCGGCCTTGGCCTTCTCGCCTTCTTCATGCGTGACGTAGCCGTTCTCGACCATCTGGTCGATCACCCAGTTGCGGCGCTCCAAGGCGCGATCGGCATGCTTGAAGGGATGGTAGTTGTTCGGCCCCTTCGGCAGGGAGGCGAGATAGGCGGCTTCGGCCACGGTGAGCTCGTTCACCGATTTGTCGAAATAGGTGAGTGCAGCACCGGCGACGCCATAGGCGCCGAAGCCGAAGAAAATCTCGTTGAGATAGAGCTCGAGAATGCGATCCTTCGAGTAGGCCTGCTCGATGCGGAAGGCGAGGATCATCTCCTTGATCTTGCGCTCGTAGGTCTGGTCTGAAGACAACAGGAAGTTCTTCGCCACCTGCTGGGTAATCGTCGAGGCGCCGACCTGGCGCTTTCCCGAACCAACATTCTGCAGGTTGACGACAATGGCCCGGCCAAGGCCGGTCACGTCGATGCCGGGGTGATTGTAAAAATTCTTGTCCTCGGCCGACAGGAAGGCCGCCTTGACACGATCCGGGATCGCCTGAATCGGCAGATAAAGCCGCCGCTCACGCGCATATTCGGCCATCAGCGCGCCATCCGACGCGTGGATGCGGGTGGTCACCGGCGGCTCGTATTTGGCCAGCACCTCGTAATCGGGCAGGTCCTTCGACAAATGGCCGATATAGATCGCCACGCCCGCCGCGACCAAAAGGGCCAGCGTCGTGCCGATGCCGAAGAAATAGCCAATGAGACGAATCATACCCGCTCCAGTCCTTGGTTCGGGAATTTCCTAAACGAAGCCGCCCTTCACGCAAGCTTTCGGGACGATCCCAAACCGTAATCGCAAAATCCATGTCGCGACCATGTGGGCAAAATACGGCGGCGTGGAATTTCGATTTCGAATGCCGGAAATAAAAGCACAGGGTGTTGTCGCCGTGCAACGCTGCTTCAGGTTGTGGGCGCCGGCGGACATTTCAGCCTCCGGCCCCCGTTCCGCTCTTGGCCGAAGCAAACAGGGCAACGGCGTTGGTTATGCTCTGGGTCGCCTTGTTGCGCCAATCGGCGCTGAGCAACTGCGCTTCGTCCTTGGCGTTCGACAGATAGCCGAGTTCGACCAGCACGGATGGAACGTCCGGCGCCTTCAGCACCTTGAAGCCGGCAGAACGCTGCGGGTTGTTGATCAGACCGACGCTGGTGGAAAGCTGGCCGACGAGAGTATGGGCGAAGCTCATCGAAAAATTATGCGTCTCGCGGCGGATCAGGTCGATCAGGATATCGGTCACTTCCTTGCTGTCGTCCTTGATCTCCATGCCGGCGAACTGGTCGGAAAGATTTTCACGGTCGGCAAGCGCCTGCGCCTCGGGATCGGAAGCCTTGTCGGACACGGTGTAGACGGTTGCGCCGCGAATGCCCTTGAGGCTGATCGTGTCCGCATGGATCGAGATGAGCAGGTCGGCCTCATGCTGTCGGGCAATGCGCACGCGGTCGTCGAGCCGCAGGAACTCGTCCGTTTCGCGCGTCAGGAACACGTCGTATTTGCCGCTGGCGGCGAGCTTGTCGCGCAGTTCCATGGCAAAGGCGAGCGTCACGTTCTTTTCGACCGTACCGTTCAGGCCCTCGGCACCGCCGTCGATGCCGCCATGGCCGGGATCGACGACGACGGTGAAACGATGGCCCGGATTGGAGACCGGCCCGGTACCGACCCTGCCGGCCTTGTCGGCGGAGACCGTCGAACCGGTGGTCAGCGCCTGATTGGCGAGCGCTGCGTCGAATTCCCGCTGCGAGGCCGCCGACATGTCGATGGCGATCCGGTAGCCGTTGCCGTCACCGTTCTTGAGCACGTCGAGATTGTCGACGGCGAACGGTCCCTTGCCGGTGAGAATCAGCCGCGATTTCCCCTCGCCGAGCTCGCCGTAACGCACCGTGCGGACAAGGCCGCGCGGCTTTACATCCCTGGCATTGAGGGCAAATCTGGTGGCCGGCAGATCGATGACCAGGCGATTGGGGCCGCGCAGCAGGAACCATTTGATGTCGGGTTCGCGGTCGAAATTGATGACGATGCGCATCTTGGTGGCATCGCCGGCCATCTTGTAGCTTGTGGCGCCGAGCGGTACGTCGGCAGCACGCGAAAGCGGCGAAAAGACCAGGCAAGCCAGGATCAGCGACAGCAGGCAGGCGGTGCGGAACAACCAGCCTCCATGATGACGGCCCTTGTCTGCGAAGCCTGCCAGTCCCATCTTTCTACCAATCGCTCCCGTTGGCGTCATGCCCGATCGCTTGTCGAAGTGCCCTATTGCTTGTCAAAGTGCTGGCAGGCCGCGAACTCGATTAACGATTGGTATCCAGAGAAGGTTAACCAAGCCTTTTCATGGAAGGCTTGGAACCTGGGCTTCCGCTGCGGAACGGCTTTTTGCCGGCATCGGGAATCGGGGTTGCCTTCCAACCCGCCAAATCATAAAAGCGATGGTGGATCACTGCAATCCTGGAACCGTCCTCCTCCGCAGCTTCCTGCTACAGGTCAGACGCAAGACGGCTCCTTTCGCTTCAGGCGAAGAAGGCATCGGTGATCGCGACGATTTTCGCAGGCGTGCTCCCGTGGCGGGGGAATCGCCTGCGTGAGCAAAACGGCCGGGATTGTCCCGTTCCGGCTCTGTATGAGCAAACAAGCTGGTCCGGTTTTTTCCGGGCTTTGGTTCAAAAGGTTCTGCTGGTGACGATGGCTTCAAGCGCAATCATGGAAAGGTCCGCAACAAACCGCGCCACTACGGCTGCGGGCGGCACCGCCATGGCGCTCAGGCAGCGGCCGGCGGACGTTCAATTGTCCGGCACCCATGTTCCAGGTCCACGGCAGCGGGCATTGCCTCGCAAGCTGCGGCCGACGGCTGCCGGGAGGAAACGAAATAATGCCCAACAAAATGCTGATAGACGCCTCCCACCCGGAGGAAACACGCGTTGTCGTCGTTCGCGGTAACCGTATTGAAGAATTCGACTTTGAATCCCAGGACAAGAAGCAGCTCAAAGGAAACATCTATCTCGCCCGCGTAACGCGCGTCGAACCTTCTCTTCAGGCAGCCTTTGTCGAATATGGCGGCAACCGTCACGGTTTCCTCGCCTTCAGTGAAATACACCCCGACTACTACCAGATTCCGGTCGCCGACCGTCAGGCGCTGCTGCGTGCGGAAGCACAGGAAGCCCAGGACGAAGAGGACGAGGAAGCCGCCGAAGGCGAGGACCGCCAGAGCCGCGACCGTGGCAAGCGCGGACGCCGGCGCGGCGGCAAGAGCCGCGACCGCGGCGAGCACAGGCGCGAGGCAGGCGCGGCCGACGGCGAGAATGGCGAGAACGGCGAAGATGCCGTCGCAGAAAAGCTGGATGCCGTTGACGACAACACCATGTCCGACATTGCCGGACAGAGCGAGGGTGCCGCCGGGCAGAGCGATGAAGCCGCCGATCGCGGTGAGACCGAGCCGTCCGAAGGCGGTTCGAGTTCCATCGCTGCCAACGTCGATGCCGACGTAATCTCGGAAGCCGTCCCGCAAGTCGAGGTAAGCGGGCCCGAGACAAGCGGGGCCGAGACAAGCGGCGAAGCAACCTCCGAAGACAATGATCGCGGCATGCTGGAAGAGGTGCAATCCTCGCATCCGGACGATCACGAGGTCGAATCGGTCGGCGCCGAGGACGCGCTGGAAGAAGTGCGCAACCGCCGCAAGCCGGTCCGTCGCCAGTACAAGATCCAGGAAGTGATCAAGCGCCGGCAGATCCTGCTGGTGCAGGTCGTCAAGGAAGAGCGCGGCAACAAGGGTGCAGCGCTGACCACCTACCTGTCGTTGGCCGGCCGCTATTCGGTGCTGATGCCGAACACGGCCCGCGGCGGCGGTATTTCGCGCAAGATCACCAATGCGCAGGACCGCAAGCGGCTGAAGGAAGTGGTCGCCGATCTCGAAGTGCCGCAAGGCATGGGTGTCATCCTGCGTACGGCAGGCGAAAGCCGCACCAAGGCAGAGATCAAGCGCGACTACGAATATTTGATGCGGCTTTGGGAAAACGTCCGCAATCTGACGCTGCAATCCACGGCCCCTGCCCTGGTTTACGAGGAAGGCAGCCTGATCAAGCGCTCGGTGCGCGACCTTTACAACAAGGATATCGACGAGATCCTGGTTTCCGGCGAAGAAGGCTACCGCGAGGCCAAGGACTTCATGCGCATGCTGATGCCGAGCCACGCCAAGGTGGTTCAGCCGTTCCGCGACACGACGCCGATCTTTGTGCGCAACGGCATCGAAGCGCAGCTCGACCGCATGCTGCAGCCGCAGGTGACGCTGAAGAGCGGCGGCTACATCATCATCAACCAGACGGAAGCGCTGGTCGCCATCGACGTCAATTCGGGCCGTTCCACCAAGGAGCACTCGATCGAGGACACCGCACTTCACACCAATCTGGAAGCCGCCGAGGAAGTCGCCCGGCAATTGAGGCTGCGCGATCTCGCCGGCCTCATCGTCATCGACTTCATCGATATGGAGGAGAACCGCAACAACCGCTCCGTCGAGAAGCGGCTGAAGGATCACCTCAAGAACGATCGTGCCCGCATCCAGGTCGGCCGCATCTCGCATTTCGGCCTGATGGAGATGTCGCGCCAGCGCATCCGCGCCAGCGTGCTGGAATCGACCATGAAGCCTTGCCCGCATTGCGGCGGCACCGGCCATGTGCGCTCCGATTCGTCGGTCGCGCTGATGGTGGTGCGGGCAATCGAGGAATTCCTGCTCAAGGATTCGCGCAGCCACATCACGGTGCGGACGCCGGCGGCGACCGCGCTCTATGTGCTCAATCACAAGCGCGGCACGCTGGTGGAATTCGAGCACCGCTTCGGCGTGACCATCACCATCGAAGCCGATGACGCGGTCGGTGCACAACACTATGCCATCTTCCGCGGCGCGCTGGCCGAAAAGCCGGAAGGCTTTGTCGAGGCGCGCACGTTCCCGGCCTATGTCGAGCCGGAAGAACCCGAGGACGAGATCGTCATCGAAGAGGAAGACGAGGCACCGGTGCAGGCCGAGCAGCCACGCCCTGCCCAGCAGCCGCAGCAGCCAAGGTCCGGCGAGGACGGCGAAGGCCGCGATCGCAAGCGCCGCAAGCGCCGCAGACGGCGCGGCGGCAAGGATCGTGAACATGGGGATCGTGAACACGGGGATCGTGAGCACGGGGAACGCGAACATGGCGATCGCGAGCATGGCGCTGCTGTGGAAGGTGCTTCCGTTTCGGCGCCGATAGACGATGCCTTCGTCGCCGCCGGCGATCAAGCTGCCGAAGCGGAACGTGAAGCGCCGGCCGGTGTTGCCGAAACGGCGGAAGCGGCGGACGACGGTCACGGCAAGAAGCGCCGGCGCGGCAAGCGCGGCGGCAAGCGCAATCGCCGCGAAGAGGGCGAAGGCGAGATCGAAGCCAGCGCCGGCGAGCCGGCCGCCATGACGGAAGGTGCGGTGTCGGAAGCACAGCCCGTGACCGGCGAGCCGGAAGGTGCGCCGCCGGCCGAAGAGCTTGCGGTGCGTGCTCCGGCGAACGACGACACGCCGAGCGCCGAAAAGCCGAAGAAGCCGCGCCGCGCCGCCAAGCCGAAGAAGGTTGCGGCGGAAGCAGTTGCCGAGATTGCGGGCGCCGAGACATCGGCTGCCGAGGCCGCCTCCGTGGCTTCCGGCGAGACCCCCGCACCGGTGTCGCAGGAGACCGAAGTGGCGGCTGCCGGGGAAACGCCGAAGGTCCGGCCGTCGCGGCGCAAGCCCGTACCGGTGGATGCTCCGGTCGTGCCGGTCGTCTCCTCGATCGTCCCGGACGAGGCAAAGGCCGACGAGGCAAAGACCGAGGAGGCAAAGGCCGAGGACAAGCCGAAGCGTGCCGGCTGGTGGCAGCGGAAGGGCTTTTTCTAAGCTTTTCCGCGCATTAGCCAGACTTTCTGATTAAAAAAAATCCCGCGCTGCGGATCGGCTGCGCGGGATTTTTTGCTCCAATTCAGGCGACAGGCACCAGAGCGGAATGCATTCAATTGAATGGGGCATTCCGCTCTAACTGTTTGTTTTGCTGCATTTGTGCGGACGCCAAATGATTCCATTTGGCTGCAAAATGCTTATGGTGCGAAGATCGACCAGTTCATCGTCTTCGCCAGTTTTTCCAACGCGATCGAGCCCAGCCTGGAATTGCCGTTGGCATTGAGGCCAGGGGACCAGACGGCAAGCGAGGCGACGCCCGGCACGATCCCCAATATGCCGCCGCCAACGCCGCTCTTGCCGGGAATGCCTACGCGGAAAGCGAAGTCGCCGGAGCCGTCATAGTGGCCGCAGGTCAGCATCATCGCGCCGATGCGGCGGGCGCGCTCTGCCGAGACGACGGAATGCCCGGTCGCCGGGTTCTTGCCGCCATTGGCAAGGAAGCGGCCAGCCAGGGCCAGTTGCCGGCAGCTCATGGCGATAGCGCAATGGTGGAAATAGACGCCCAGCGCCAGTTCCGGCGCATGGTGAAGATTGCCGAACGATTTCATGTAATTGGCAAGCGCGAAATTGCGAAAGCCGGTGGCGCGTTCGGACGCCGCGACCTCGCGGTCGATGACGATGGTGTCGTCATCGGCCAGGAACTGGATGAAGCGCAGGATCTCGCCGATCGCCTCGCGCGGCTGATGGCCGGCAAGCAGGATGTCGGAGACGACGATGGCGCCGGCATTGATGAATGGATTGCGCGGAATGCCGTTCTCGTGCTCGAGCTGGACGATCGAGTTGAACGGATTGCCCGAAGGTTCGCGCCCAACCCGCTGCCACAGCGCGTCGCCGACATTGCCGAGCGCCAGCGTCAGCGTGAACACCTTTGAGATGCTCTGGATCGAAAACGCCTCGTCGGCGTCGCCCGCGGTCAGCATGCGGCCGTCATTGGTCACCGCGGCAATGCCGAATTTTTTCGGATCGATCTTGCCGAGCTGGGGGATATAGCTGGCGACGTCGCCGCGATCGGTACGCTCCGCCATTTCGGCAGCGACCTCGCGCAACGCCTGTTCAAGCTGGGGCGCCTGTTCAAGCTCCGGCATCGTCGCCCCCGCTACTTCAGCCAGCGTTCGATACGCGCCATCGCCTCGACCATGTCGTCGTGGCTGCCGGCATAGGAAAAGCGCATCGTGCGATGGCCTTGCAGCGGGTCGAAATCGCGGCCCGGCGTCGCCGCCACATGCGCCTCGGCAAGCATCCTGCGCGCAAACGCCATGCTGTCATTGGTGTGCCTGGTGACGTCGCAGAAGGCGTAGAACGCGCCGTCCATGGGCGCGGCCAAAGCAAAGCCGAGCTCCGGCAGGCGTTGTATCAGGAGCTCGCGGTTCCAGGCATAGCGCGCCTTCACCGCTTCCAGCTCTGGCGTCGCCTTGAATGCCTCGATCGCGGCAATCTGGGACAGTTCGGGCGGCGAGATGTAGAGGCTCTGGGCGATGCGCTCGACTGGCCGCACCAGTTCCTGCGGCAGCACCATCCAGCCGATGCGCCAGCCGGTCATGCAATAATATTTCGAGAAGGAATTGATCACCGTCACATCCGCGCCGAAAGCAAGCGCCGTCGTGTCGGGCGCCGCATAGGCCAGCCGGTGATAGATTTCGTCCGAGATGACGGCGATGCCGAGCTCTTGCGCCGTTTTGACCAGCGCCTCGAGATCGCCGGCGGGAATGACCGCGCCGGTCGGGTTGGCCGGGCTGGCGAACAGCACGCCCTTCAGCGGTTTTTCGCGATGCGCGGCTTGCAGGTGCTCGGCATGCAGATAGGCGGCGCCGTCCAACTCGATCTCGACGATGTCGATGCCGAGCGCGGCCATGATGTTGCGATAGGCAGGATAGCCGGGCGCAGCGATGGCGACGCGGTCGCCTGGATCGAACATTGCCAGGAAAGCGAGGTTGAAGGCAGCCGACGATCCGGTGGTGACGGCTATCCGCTCGGGCGAAACGTCAAGCCCGTAGTGCTCGCCATAATGCGTCGCGATCGCCTTGCGTAGACCGGCGAGGCCCAGCGCGTCGGTATAGCCGATGCGGCCTGCTTTCAAGGCATTGGCCGCCGCTTCGCGAACCCCGGCCGGCGCCGGATCGGAAGGTTGGCCGACGGCCATAGAAACGACCGGCAGGCCCTTGGCTTTCAGCCGATTCGCCTCGGCCAGGATGTCCATGGCATGGAACGGTTCGACCGCGCCGCGGCGCGAAAGCGAAACAACCATTTTTCAATCCACCACACTTGTCCACACGTGCCGGCCATGCTGGCCGCGCCGCACAAATGCCCGATTGGTGTGGGGATCACAAGTTCGGTAAGTTTAGGCTGCCGACTTTTCATCCTTCGCCCACTCGTCTACCAGTGGACCTGCCATGTTGAGCCGACCCAAATCGACGATCGCCAGGACAGCGCGCGCCCTCGCGACGCTGTCGCTTGCTGCGGTGGTCGCCATGGCCGGCTCGGTCAATGCCTTTGCGCAGAATGTGCCGGTTGTGCGCGATGCCGAGATCGAGGCGCTGGTGCGCGATTACGCGCGGCCGATCTTCAAGGCGGCGGGCTTGTCGGGCGACGCCATCAACATCGTGCTGGTCAACGACCAGAGCTTCAACGCCTTTGTTGCCGGCCGCCGGCTGTTCATCAACACCGGCGCGCTGATGACGGCCGAAACGCCCAACGAGATCATTGGCGTCATTGCCCACGAGGCCGGCCATATCGCCGGCGGACACCAGCAGAAATTGCGAGAACAGCTCGAGCGCGCCAAGACGATGGCGATCCTGGCGACGCTGCTTGGCGCCGGCGCCATGGTGGCCGGCGCCACCAGCAACAGCCGCGGTCTCGCCGGCGCCGGCATGGGCGTGGTGGCCGGCGGCGGCGAGATGGCGCAACGCAGCATCCTCGCTTATCAGCGCACCGAAGAGATGACCGCCGACCGTTCGGCGATCACCTATCTCAATGCAACCGGCCAGTCCGGCATGGGCATGCTGAAGACGTTTGGCCGCTTCCAGAACGCATTGTCGCTCTCGGGCGCGCAAGTCGATCCCTACAGGATCAGCCATCCGATGCCGCAGGAGCGTATCGCCAATCTCGAAGTGCTGGTGAAGCAGAGCCCTTACGTCGACAAGGTCGACCCGCCGGCACTGCAGCAGCGCCATGACATGATGCGCATCAAGATCGCCGCCTACATGCAGGGCCAGGCGGCGGCGTCGCGATTGATGCGAAAGAACCCCGGCAGCCTCGCCTCACGCTATGGCGACGCGCAGATGACCTATCTGTTCGGCAATCTGGCGTCGGCGCTCGCCAAGACCAACGCGTTGATCAAGGAACAGCCGAAAAATCCCTATTTCCAGGAATTGCGCGGCGACATCCTGATGAAGGCGAACCGGCCGAAGGATGCGGCGGACGCCTATGCCAAGTCGGTCAGCCTCGATCCGGCGCGATCGGGGCTGCTGCCGGTCTCTTACGGCCAGGCGCTGATGGCGATCGGCACGCAGGATTCGCTGAAGAAGGCGGTGGCGCAGATCAACACCGGCCTCGGACGGGATCGCGAAAACGCCGCCGGATACCGCTATCTGGCACAGGCTTACGGGGAACTCGGCAACATCCCGGCCGCCGAGCTTGCAACCGCCGAAGGGCATTTCTATTCCGGCGACTACAAGAATGCGAAAATCTTCGCCATGCGGGCGCAGCAGAGCATGAAGCGGGGCGAGCCGGGCTGGCTTCGCGCGCAGGACATTATAAACTACGCACCATCAGGTAAGAAGAAGTGAACCTTTCGGACGCAGGCTGCGACACAGCCAAACCGGGCGGACCCGAACACAGGCAAGAGGATCGAGGATCATGACAAAGGCAATTCTGCTGGGCACTACCGGAGTGGCAGCGGCTCTCGCGATGCTGGCGTTCGGCTTCGTCGCCGGCAATCCGCAGACGGCGAAGGCCGGCACGGCACAGCTTGCCCAGACGACGTCCTCAGGTACCAAGCTCGACCGTGCCGAAGTCGAAGGCATCGTCCGCGACTATCTGCTGAAGAACCCGGAAGTGCTTCTGGAAGCCCAGCAGGCACTCGAGGCCAAGCAGAAGGAAGAACAGCGCGTCGCCAGTCTCGGCGTCATCAAAGACGCCAAGGACCAGATCTTCAATTCCTCATTCGACGGTGTTGTCGGCAATCCGAACGGCAAGGTCACGATCGTCGAATTCTATGATTATAATTGCGGCTACTGCAAACGCGCCATCGACGACATGCGCGCGCTGACCAAGGCCGATCCGGACCTGCGCTTCGTACTCAAGGAGTTCCCGATCCTCGGCCCGGATTCGCAGAAGGCGAGCGTCGTCTCGATGGCCTTCCATTTGATGAAGCCGGAGAAATACGGCGAATTCCATAATGCGCTACTCGGCGGCCAGGGGCGCGCCACCGAGGCGGCGGCAATCAAGGTGGCGCTGTCGCTCGGCGCCGACGAGGCGGCGCTGCGCGAAAAGATGAAGGACCCGAGCATCACCGAGGCCTTCTCCAAGACCTATGATCTCGCCACCAAGCTCGCCATCACCGGAACGCCGTCCTATGTCGTCGGCAACGAGGTGGTGTTCGGCGCGCTTGGCCAGGAAGTGCTGGCCGAAAAGATCGAGGCGGCGAAGGCCGCGCTCTGATCAGCATTCGGGTTTCGATTAGGCTGCGGGTTTCCGGCACGGGCCGTTTTCCGGCTGTTGTGGACGGCGAAAGAACGCACTTGCGCTCTTTTCGCCAGCGTCTATGCCCATTATAGAGGGTCCGGCGCGCCGGCTTAGCCGCGCCGGGAAAGGTCGGCATTTTTTGAAAACGGTTTTCGTCCTGAACGGCCCCAATCTCAACGCGCTCGGCAAGCGCGAGCCGGGCATCTATGGCGGCAAGACGCTTGCCGCGATCGCCGACGACTGCAAGCAGGCAGGTGCCGCACTTGGGCTGGAGATCGATTTCCGCCAGTCGAACCATGAGGGCGACCTCGTCGACTGGATCCACGAGGCCGCCGACAAGGCCGCCGCAATCGTCATCAATCCGGGCGCCTACGGCCATACCTCGATCGCCATTCACGATGCCATCCGCGCCGTCGCGCCGCTGCCGGTGGCTGAGGTGCATCTCTCCAACATCCACGCGCGGGAACCATTCCGCCACGTCTCCATGGTCGCGCCGGTCGCCGTCGGCATGATCTGCGGGTTCGGGCCGCTCGGCTACACGCTGGCGCTGCAGGCGCTGGCTGCACGCCTATGACCGGCCAACAAACAGAAGGCTCGAAAATGTCGATAAAGAAGAACGGTGTTGACCAGCAGCTGATCCGCGATCTGGCGGGCATACTGAACGACACCAACCTGACCGAGATCGAGGTCGAGCTGGGCGATCTGAAGGTGCGCGTCTCGCGGCAGGCGCCGGCCGTCCATGCGGTCGCCGCAACTCAGCCGGCCTATGCCCCGGCAGCCGCGCAGCCCGCGGCAGCGGCCGCCCCGGCGACGCCCGAAGTGTCGAAGAACGCCGTCGCCTCGCCAATGGTCGGCACCGCCTATCTGGCACCGTCGCCGGACGCCAGGCCGTTCATCGAAATCGGCCAGAAGGTCAAGGAAGGCCAGACGCTGCTGATCATCGAAGCAATGAAGACGATGAACCAGATCCCCTCGCCGCGCGCCGGCACGGTGACGGCGATCCTGTTCGAAGATGCGCAGCCGGTCGAATATGGCATGCCGCTCGTCGTGATCGAGTAGAGCCGGGAACAGGCGAAAGATGTTCCAGAAAATCCTCATCGCCAATCGCGGCGAAATCGCCCTCAGGGTGCTGCGCGCCTGCAAGGAGCTCGGCATCCAGACGGTGGTGGTGCATTCGACCGCCGACGCCGACGCCATGCATGTGCGTCTCGCCGACGAGAGCGTCTGCATCGGCCCGCCGCCGTCGCGCGACAGCTATCTCAACATCCACCAGATCGTCGCCGCCTGCGAGATCACCGGCGCCGACGCGGTGCATCCCGGCTACGGTTTTCTGTCGGAGAACGCCAAGTTCGCCGACATCCTCGCCGCGCACAACATCACCTTCATCGGCCCGACCGGCGACCATATCCGCATCATGGGTGACAAGATCGAGGCCAAGCGTACCGCAAAACGCCTCGGCATTCCCGTGGTGCCCGGCTCCGACGGCGCGGTCACCGAGGACAAGGAAGCCAAGCGCATTGCCGCCGCGATCGGCTACCCCGTGATCATCAAGGCATCGGCCGGCGGCGGCGGGCGCGGCATGAAAGTGGCGCGTAGCGAGGCCGATCTCGAGGTGGCGCTGCAGACGGCACGCTCGGAGGCGGGTGCGGCCTTCGGCGACGACGCAGTCTATATCGAGAAATATCTGCAGAAGCCGCGCCATATCGAAGTGCAGGTGTTCGGCGACGGCGCCGGGCGCGGCGTGCATTTCGGCGAGCGCGACTGCTCGCTGCAGCGCCGCCACCAGAAGGTCTGGGAGGAAGCGCCCTCGCCGGCGCTCAATGCCGAGGAGCGCGCGCATATTGGCGGCGTCTGCGCCAGGGCGATCGCCGATCTCGGCTATTCCGGCGCCGGCACCATCGAATTCCTCTATGAGGACGGCGAGTTCTATTTCATCGAGATGAACACGCGCCTGCAGGTCGAACATCCGGTGACCGAGGCGATCACCGGCATCGACCTCGTGCACGAGCAGATCCGCGTCGCCTCGGGCGGCGGGCTTTCGGTGCGCCAGGAGGATATCCGCTTCCACGGCCATGCCATCGAATGCCGCATCAATGCCGAGGATCCGCGCACCTTCACGCCCTCGCCGGGCACCATCACCCATTTCCACACGCCGGGCGGGCTCGGCATCCGCGTCGATTCCGGCGTCTATTCGGGCTACAAGATCCCGCCCTACTACGACAGCCTGATCGGCAAGCTGATCGTGCATGGCCGCAACCGCGTCGAATGCATGATGCGGCTGCGGCGCGCGCTCGACGAATTCGTCGTCGACGGCATCAAGACGACGCTGCCACTGTTTCGCGACCTCGTTGGCAACGCCGACATCGCCAATGGCGACTACGACATCCATTGGCTGGAAAAATACCTGGCCGAAGGCGAGTGATACAGGGCGAAGCGATGACCCGTCCCTACGCACCCGGTTATCGCATCCCGACCGATCTTTTGCTCAAAGCCTATGCCTCCGGCGTCTTCCCGATGGCCGAAAGCGCCAATGACCCCGAAGTATTCTGGGTGCGGCCGGAGACGCGCGGCATCATTCCGCTCGACGGGTTCCACATACCGAAAAGCCTGAGAAAGACGATCCGCAAGAACCTGTTCGAGTTCCGCATCGATTTCGACTTCGAGGCAACGATCGAGGCCTGCGCTGAAAGGCGCGAGGAACGTCGGTCGACCTGGATCAACGCGCCGATCCGCGAAGCCTATATCGAGCTGCATCGGATGGGCCATTGCCATTCGGTCGAGGCCTGGCACAACGACCGACTGGTCGGGGGGCTCTACGGCGTATCGCTCGGCCGCGTGTTCTTCGGCGAGAGCATGTTCGCCAGGGAGACCGACGCGTCAAAGGCCTGCCTGGTTCACCTCGTCGAACGCCTGAAGGCGCGTGGCTTTGCACTGCTCGATACGCAGTTCACCACCGAGCATCTCAAACGCTTCGGTGCAATCGACGTGCCGCGCGGCAAGTACGAGAAGATGCTGGCCGAGGCGCTGAAGGGCGAGGCCGTGTTTTTTCCATAACCTGGAATGGCTCATCGTTTCACGGAAACGCAATTCCGGACGGAAAGCCGTTCACACTTCCTGGAATTGCTTGTCTTATGACTTTCGCTGCCGAATGGGTCAGAAAGGAACGCTGAGAGAGGGTAGCCGCCCTCCCTCAGCGGCGAGGGTCGGATCGGTGGAATTGCTGACCGTTTGACGGGTCGAGCTAGAGTCGGATCGCCCTCGTCTTTCCCTTGAGGCCTGAACGGATACCCGGAGTTCGGCTCCGAATGACAAGCACAGGACAAGTGAAAGATGACCAACGATACCATCGGGATCGACATATCGAAAGACCATCTCGACGCCCACAGGCTGAGCGACGGCGCGAGCCGGCGTTTTGCCAACCACAGCCGCGGCCACAAGGCGTTCATGAGCTGGTTGAGCCCGAGCCGGTTGGACCCGCCCGGCGTACGCATCGTCTATGAGCCGAC
>NZ_JAMYND010000040.1:0-45813 GCF_040318885.1 Mesorhizobium sp. M0998 | reverse complement strand
GGGATACCGCTCCGCGTTTGGCATCCTCTCGCTGGCCCGTCGCTACGAGCGGGATCGGCTCGAGGCGGCCTGCGCGCGGGCGCTGGCCATCAATGCGATCACCTACTCCTCCGTCAACGCCATCCTCAAATCCGGCCTCGACCGCGTGCCGCCCGCGGCCGAGCCGGTCAAGCCCACGCCATCGCACACCAACATCCGCGGCGGCTCCTATTATCAGTGAAGGAAGGAAACCAACCATGCTGACACATCCAACCCTCGACCAGATGCAGGCTCTCGGCCTTGGCGGAATGGCCGCCGCCTATCGGGACCTGGCCGACCAGAGCAACGCCGACGATCTCAGTCGCGACGAGTGGCTTGGCCTGATGCTCGATCGTGAAGCCGCCAGGCGTGCCGACAAGCGTGTGACCAACCATCTCGCCGTTGCCAGGCTGCGCTTTGTCGACGCCTGCATCGAGAACATCGACTTCGCCGCGCATCGCGGGCTCGACCGGCGCAATACGCTGTCGCTGGCCCAGGGCGCCTGGCTGAAGGCGCATGAAAACCTCATCATCAGCGGGCAGACCGGCACCGGAAAGACCTGGCTGGCCTGCGCCTTCGGACGTCAGGCCGCCCGGCTCGATCATTCCGTGCTCTACCTGCGCACGCCACGTCTGTTTGAGGATCTCGCCCTGGCGCATCTCGACGGCCGCTTTCCCCGTCTCATCGACAAGCTGGCTCGGGTGCAACTGCTCATCCTTGACGACTGGGGCACCCACAGCCTGACCGACCAGCAGCGTCTCGATCTGCTGGAAATCTTCGAGGAGCGCTATCGCCGGAAATCGACGCTGATCACCGCGCAACTGCCAATCGCCCAGTGGCATGCCATGATCGGCGAGCCGACAATCGCCGACGCCATTCTCGACCGGATCGTCCACAACGCCCATCGCGTCACCCTCGAAGGCGACAGCATGAGAAAACAGAAACCACCGCCGCTCTTGACCGACGCCGAAAACGGCGAAATCAATCGCAAATGAGTTCAACCAGGCAACCGAGGGCCGACCACATCCAGCTGTCCGCGACTTAGTGAAACTGCTGTCCGCGATTTAGCGGAACGACTGTCCCGTTTTTGCGAAATGCGCAGAAAAGGAGCTTGTTCCTAGCGGCGCAGCAATGATTGAGGATCTCGTCGTAGTCCTTGAATATACGGTTGGAGAGCCCCTTGTCATGAATTGCCGCAGGTTTTCGACTGGGTTCAGTTCCAGTGAGCGCGCGGCACGAACATCAGAGTGATGTTGTCCGGCCGCGTCACTTGCGATCCGGCCTGATCAGGATCAGCACCGCATGCGCGCCGTCGTCGGCGCTCCGACTGATCTCGGCGAGGTGCTCCCGCATCGCCGCGGTATCGCAATAGGGCATGCCCTCCCGGAGGCAGACGGGCCGCTGGTCGAACCAGTGGGGGAATTTCACACAGTAGCTTTGCCAATTGCTGCGAGTCCAGCAAGGCTCGGTAGGTGTCTCCAGTTCGGCGATGTCGCGAAGGCGCGCACCGAATTGCGCCGCAAGCTGCCGCCGCCGCGTGACGAGTGCGGGAAGCCGTTGCAGTTGCTCACGCCGATGGCAGCGTGCAGGTCGGTCGGTAGTTGTAGCCGATTCAGGATAGCCCTCGTAGATCACCTGTTTCGAGCTGTGCCGGACCCGTGTCGGTAACGTTCATGCGTGCATGACCTTGTCTCCTGTCCTCGGGGGTAAGTTCACACGTAATCCGACATACTAGACGACGTTTGCAATTCGACGTAGGCGCAAGCTTGAGCGCAACGCCAATCGCCCGGGAGAGTCTCAGTATAGCCTTATCAAGGCCGCATTATGGTCATGAACGTTAGCATTATATCCCATATGAAATTTCTGGTTGTATTGTCAGAATTTCGTTAAGACGATAGATCTTCGTTTTATTGCCCGTGAGTGTCTTTGTAGATACTTATACAGATTACTGCTTAACTGGAGAAACACATGAGATCGATGAGTCGCTACAAGGAAATACTGCGAACACACTCGGAATGGTTGAACAACTTACGCGCGACGACGGAGGCAGCCGAGTGACGACCGAAGCTCCCATTTCCACCGTTTCCGCGTCGACGGCAACGACGCAGCCGGCGCAGGGTCTTACCTACACCACGACACCGATCCAATCGCAGTATGATGGCCAGGTGATTGAAAATCTTGACATCTACGTCACCAACGGGGACGCGGTCACGATTACGCACGACAATGTCATCCTGCGCAATTGTCTTATTCATCACGTCGAAGGTGACGGGGTGGTGGTATCGGGCGCAAACGGCGTCACGATCGAGAACACCGAAGTCATCAACGCCGACCCGCCGGCGGGAATCGACCCCGAGACGAGCCCGAACATCAACAACATCAACGCAGAAAACGCCTCGAACTTGACCGTTCATAACACCACAGTGCGGGAAGGCTCGACTGGCATCTATCTCGTGAACTCGCCCGGCGCGAGTCTTTCACACGTCGATGGCTACGACTTCCATGGCCCAATGCCGCGCGGTCAGTTCGTCCAGTTCAACAACTCGGGCAATAGTTCGCTAACCGACTTCTATGCCGTAAACGACGCCGGCAGTTCGCATCCGGAGGACATCGTCTCGGTATATGGCAGCCCGAATACGACGATCTCAAATGGGGTGATCGACGGTAACAACTCTCAGACCGGCGTGGCCGTTATGTTCGAGAACGGATCGACCGGCGGCAGGGTGGATCACGTTGACGCCATCCATCAGGGCAATGGCGCGTTCTCTTCCTACGCGAGCGATGTGACCTTCGATCACACGAGGTCGTTCGACGGTATCAATGAGGATCAAGGCCGCGGGCTGCCCTCGTCGAATGGACTGATCTGGAATGTAAGCTCCGGCGGGGTCAGCGTCCTGAACTCGAGCTACACCAACCCTGGCAATCCCAACAACACCATCTGGGACGCGTCAAAGGCGGTCGTAGCCGACGTGCACGAGGATCCCACCGCCACCCCAGCGGCACACGTCGACAACCAGTTCACCTGGGACTACGCAGGGGATAGCTCGACCGACACTGTCACGGGCGCGAACGTCACCCCGCCAATCACTGGCTCGACCGGGACCGAAACTGGGTCTGGAACCGGGATTGCCGCTCCTTCCGGCGGCACCAGCGATGGCACCTTGTACGGCACCGGCGGCGCCGATGTATTGCATGGAACCAGCGGCCACGCGATGATCGGCTATGGCGGCAACGACACTTACAATGTCGATAATGCCAACGAGAAGGCGGTTGAGGCTGTGGACGGCGGTAACGACAGTGTGATCGCCTCGGTGAGCTATGCGCTTTCGGCCGGCTCGGAGATCGAGCATCTCGCCACCAACAACCCGTCCGGCACGCAGGCGATGAGCACCACCGGCAACGAGTTCGCCCAGACCATCGAGGGCAATGCCGGCAACAATGTCATCAACGGCGGACTCGGCGCCGACGTTTTGACCGGTTACGGAGGCCACGATGCCTTCTCGTTCAATACGGCTCTTGGAGCCGGCAATGTCGACAAGATCACCGACTTCAAGCGCTCCCAGGACACTTTCCATCTCAGCGATACCGTTTTTGCCGGGCTTCAGTCGGGAGGGCTTCCGTTCAAAGCTTTCTTTGTAGGTGCAGCCGCGCATGACAGCTCCGATCATATCATCTACAACAGTGAAACCGGGGCTCTCTCTTTCGACGATGACGGGGCCGGCGGCGCATCTCAAACGCAGTTCGCCACCCTCTCCCCACATCTGTCGCTCACCGCAGCCTCGTTCTTTGTGACCTGAAGGACTACGCGGGGAACCAATATCCCGCGAGGGGCTGCCCTGGCAAATAGGGACTGGATCACAGTACCTCAAAGCCATGATCCCGAACCGAAGGTCAGCGTACCAAAAAGGGGAGCCCGGTTTCGGAGAAGATCACGCTCATGGAGTTCCATCCCGATATCATCGGGATGGAACAGACTCGAGTTGTGAGCTTTCCGTAGTTCACGCGGACCGAACCGAGGAGACTGGAGTTACAGACTTTCAGCACTCACCGGAGGGTACTAAATCAATATTCACAAGAATGCCCGTCTGACGCCGTGGCGTCGAGAGGAACTGGCTCGTTCGGCCATCGAGCGACATCTTTCCCAAGCCTTGCGGCGCAGGCCTATGGTGTGTCGAAGCGAGCCGGCCTGTGAAGCTGGTCGATGTAGATCGGCGTCGTTTTGAAGAGAACATGCTCTTCAACCGGTCCATTCGCGAGAACATCGCGCTCGCCGATCCGGCTATCCCCATGGAGCGGGCATCGCTCGCCGGCGTTCACGATTTCATCCTGCGACTGCCCGCGGGCTATAACGTGTCGACTGCGTCATTGCCGGCGCCTGGGTCGCCGGCGTCGCGCGACATGGCTTCTCATCGAACGGATACTCTGATCCTCGAAGCAGCGGACGCCTCGGCACTGAGACAAGTTCGTGTAATTCCGAGTTTATCCATGCGGCATTACGATCCGGTCGGATCGCTAAAGGCTCAGATCTGCGTAGCGGGTCGGGAACAGCTCTATCGTCACTGCGAGCGAGCCGCCGATTCCGCATATGCGCCGCGGCAAGCCTTATAGCCGCAGGAAACCGGTGTTTGCTTCTCTCCAGGCAAACGCGTCCGGTTGCGCCGCGGGAGCACCCGTCTGTCGGCCAACCTACAATTGACCGCCTGGCGGGCTGTCCCTCTCCTAACCAGCAGGAAGGCAGATGCGCGGGCATCCAGAGCCCACAGCCCCGCCTTTTCCACGCCAACCTACCCGATCGTACTTCGGTCTCGTCGACATCTTGCGCCATAGCGAGCCGTCGTAGCATGCCGTCAGGCCGCTTTGGGAACGGCCGACGGTAGCGCCGGCGGCTCGGGATAGGCCCGCTGTCACGGTCATCGTGCACCGGTATCCCCGAGGAAGGGCTCGGTTAGTCCGTCAGCGCGGGCAAGCGCGGCGGCACTCTTCTTGCGTTATCCAAGTTTCTGCGCATGGCCATTCAAACGGCCATAATGGGAGTCGGTGCGTACCTGGTTATTAACCAGGAAATCTCCGGGGCGCGTCCTGTTTGCGGCGTCACTCATTATGGTCGGGCGCTTGCCCCGACGAGATCATGCAATGGAAAAGTATCGCGTCGGCGCGCAGCGCCCATGTGCGCCTGGAAAGCATATTCCAGGAGAACCCGCCGATTGCCGGACGCCTGCCTCTGACGCCGGCCGTCCGGCGCGCCCTCCATCCCAGACGGGCTGCCGCGGTGCCGGCGCTACGTTCGGGCCGACGAGCGACGGCAGCAACTAGTCACGATTGCCGAGACAAGTCGCCAACCTCGCCGAAGCTGGCGAAAAGCTGCACGTTGCAGATGACGTGCTCAACCGACCGAGCGCGCACCGCGGTCCGGGAGCGTTGTCGGCTTTAAGGTACACACGATAGGAGCCGTCGGTTCGCGCCGGCGAAACCTTGATGGAGATCATCCCTGATGACGACACTTGACCGTCCGGCGAAGAGTCGCCTGTCGACATCAACTCATCAACAATGTTGCCGAGGGCCTTCCTGCCGAGATGCGACTGCCTTCGTTCAAGGCTCGCTCGACGCCGGTCGCGATCGGCGAGGTGCAGACCGTTGCCGGCGGACGCGCCCCATGAGGAAGTGACGCGTGAGCCCTACTACGAATTGAAAGGTTCCGTGCAGGTCTCTCAGTTCCCCGAACAGGTCCGCGAGAAACTCAGGCCCGGTATGCCGGGATCAGGATAGACCGCAGAGACGAGGAACGGTCAGAACGACCAAAGCAACCATTCTAAGGATTTTGCCCAGGAGGACCAGAGTGGACGTGGCCCGTGTCGCCGAATCCATTCCCGGGACGCGCGCCATGCGATGCGGCAATAGCTTGCGAGTTTAAGCTCGTGCCAAGCAACAGAGCAATGGATGGAGGTGTTACAACAGCAAAACGCCCGGCGTTCTTTAGAAATTCTCGACGCGCCTGTTCTTCCGGCACCTGGCTGTCTGTATTTCCTTTGGAAGACTTCCCGCTCTTCATCGAATGTACTCCTATCCTTGTGTAACAACTCCAACGCTCTAACTTGACATATGCCTTTTGTGAAGACAAGGCGCCATCAAGATACAACCAGGAAATTAAGTATTACTACACTTTTGACCCGAGATCGCCGTCAAGGAGGATGCTGGTTGCGCGGCGTCCAAAGTCGAGCGGACTCCGTCGGCCCCAGCCATCGCCATGTAGGAGTCGCCACATACCCCACAGCGAATTGCCGACCAGGCGCAATGGAACGCCGAGGACGGGATGGTACAAGGGGAAGACGCGCCGCCAGTGTTGAAAGCGAACCAAGGGACGCCGCACATATTGCGCCGGTGCTATGACGCCAAAGAAGTGACTCAAGGCCAAGAGTTGAGTATCGAACGCATTCCGCGCATTCTGATCGGGCAAGGATGTTCGGAGCTCCGCCCAATCCAGCTTATGCTGCTCCGCCAGCCGTGCCAGATCATAAAGGTGGCGAAAGTCGGTCCTTCCGCGCCAGTAGTCCGCCTCCTTGATGAGATCATGCATGATCCAGTGGAGGGCCCTAGACTGTGGGGCGGGGATTTTCGCCCTAAGCCCGTGACGGCGGGCAAGCCTCGGGGGCTCGCGGTCAATTTCCCGGTACGGCCGGAGCTCCAGGAGACCGACATCTTGCGGGCGCGCCATGCCACCAGCGACCGTCACTTCGGCGTAGCCAAGCTTGGCAAGACAAGCCCGGGCAGCCCCTTCTTTTGTCGTTTCCACAGCCAAGTCGAGATCGCTCATGATTCTGTCGGGAACCCTGCCGCTCGACGAAAGGAACAAGGGAACGGCCCCTTTGAGCAGGACCGGAACGACGCTCCCCTGATTGAGGGCAGCAACGGCTTCGTTCAGCTGCCTGCGCAAGCGCAAATTGCGTTCCCGGTTGCAGCCGTAAATGAACTGAAGATACTGGCCCACCCCTTCGGGGAGCCGGTCAAGCTGGCCCGTGTGCGCAAGAGTGGCGCACAAGACGGGCGTAAGCAGAGTGTGGTTGGCGAGTGCAATTACCGCCAGCCAGTCGGCCGTTACCACCAGGCGCCCGTTAAGTCCCGCGATCAGGGCCTCGAACGCATCCCTGGTAGGCTTCATCGGCACGCCGCCTTCAGCAGTTCCAACCCGTCACCCAATTTGGCATAGGTCAGGCAAAAGCCCTCTGCCGAGCGGATGACTTGGCAAAGAGCGTCGAATGCAGTGCTACTTAGCTCTTTATTCCGCGCAAAGGCGCCGTTCAGCAAGCCACCCAGGATCTCGCTCGGGTCGATCACGCGCAGGGAAGGTTTGGCATCCTGTGTCCGACAGAGCAAGACCACCCAGCCCACGGGCCGGGGAACGGTAGGGACATGATCCCTAGGCACAAGAAAACGCACACGCCTGCGATCGGGACGCCGGTAAACCCGAGACCTGCCGAGTTCGGGGAAATATTGTCCGAGAATGGACCATGATCCCGATTTGACTGAAGGCGCAAAAGCAAGGCCGATACTCTGTCCGGCCGAGTCGAGAAGTGTCACATCGTCTGCCGCGAAGCCAAACCCCGCGTGGACCAGCGCCAATGTCAGGGTCGTCTTGCCCGAGCCAGGGTTACCACAAAGGAGGAGCGTGCGGCCGTTCTTGAACAGCGCCGCCGCATGCAGGGCGAGTTCATATTCACTGTGCCCAAGCACTTCGGCCAGCAGTTGCCCTTTGACCATAATCGGTATCTGGTCTCGACCACAGGAATTAGTCCAGTGGCCATCCCGGAACAGGTGGATCCGCTGCCCACGCTCAACCAGATGGAATAGGACGTCGACGGCCCTGTTTCGAACTTCGAGATGCTGAAATACGGTCGCGGCCGGAAAGGCGACGGCAGCCGGATACAGTATGCGCACACACACGCCTGGAACAGCAACGACCTGGCAGATATGTTGATGAGCTGCGGTTGGGCACGGCGGTGGAGCAGGCTGGATTAGGCCGAGCCGTTCCCAGTCTTGAAGGGCAGCCTCGACATAGCCATAGGCCTCTTGCCTATCAACGCCACGGGCTGCCATCTCGCCCAAGATAGCCTGGACCGGCACGCCTTCTTCAAGCGAGCGCCAGATATCCGCCGCAGTGTCATTGAGCGCAAAGACTACCCCCTGCGTTGAACTGAGCAGGATGTTTTGCCCTTTGATGCATGCAAGCCGACCTTGGGGAACTAACCTCGCCGTAGCGTACTCTACAAGGGGAGGCCCCGCAGTTCGGTCAGTGGTTCGGGTTTGTTGCGGGCTCACAGAAGCCGTCATCCTCGTTTGTCTGGGCGTGGAGATCGTTCGATTCGAGTGGAACTCACGACCAGAGAGACACGATCTTCATGGCATTCCCCCTCCGCTCCCAAAGCGGTAACTTGCCAACGCCGTTGCCGTGCGGGCACTTTTGCTTGAAGTCGCAGGTTATGCATTGAGCGGTCGCTGTTTTTCGCCCTGATCATCGCTTGCATTCAGTTGTTCTGTAACAGCGCCTTTTGTAGTAGAGCCGCACCTCTCATGGTGTCGAGCCTCACCCAAAGTCGTATTCAATTTATACCGAAGAAGAGGTTCGCTTTTTCCGAGTGGGGTGTCGCTTGGCAGTTAATCGATGGGTCGTCGGCCAGCCGCCACTCCTTGCAAATCAATCACTTGCCACATAAATCGGCAAAGTTGGGCTAGACGGCGTTTCGCCCCGTCCAGATGCGGGGGATGGTCAGAAGCAGGATCTTTACGTCGAGCCAGACCGACCAGTTGTTGACGTACCACATATCGTGTTCGACACGCTTGATCATCATGTAAACATCAGGCGTCGCGCCGCGCCAGCCATTTATTTGTGCCCAGCCGGTGACCCCCGGCTTCACCTTGTGCCGAGCCGGATAAAGAGAGATGATCTGGCTGTATTCGCTGTCATGCGCGAGCGCGTGCGGCCGTGGGCCTACCAACGACATGTCGCCCTTCAGCACGTTCCATAGCTGTGGAATCTCGTCGATACTAAACCTTCTCAATATGCGCCCAACGCGGGTGACGCGGGGATCGCCCCTGCAGGCTTGATGGACAATGGGCCCGTCCTCCAGGATCGTCATCGTTCGGAACTTATAGATCTTGAACGTGCGGCCATTGAACCCGGCCCGACGCTGACAGAAGAGCACCGGCGCCCTGGATTCGAGCGCAATCAGCGCCGCAACAACGGCCAAAGGGGGCAGAAGAAATGGGAGGGCGACAGTGGTCAGCACAAGATCGAAGAGCCGCTTCATCAGGAGCTGAGGCGCCGTCAGGGGCGCGCTTTGCAATTCTATCGCCCTCGTCCCCCCCAGGTTGACGACAGGTCGCTTCAAGAGTGCGCTAACGACGTGGTCCGGTAGGAGCCTTACGGGTACCGCGACCACGCAAAGGTGGGCCGTGATTTTCTCAATCAGGGATATGTCAGCCCAACTGACAGCAAGGACTATCTCGTCGACCGAACGCCGACGCACATGTTCAATGAGCTTATCCATACACTCAAGGAGCGAGCTCTCGCTGGATGCAGCAGGCAATGTAATCGTTTGGCAGACCTGGCATCCGGAAGCCTCGATTGCCTGGACAACGCCGCTTGGCACGCGCACGTCCGATTGCGTTACGATCACTACTTGCGGTTTGGCAAGCATGTCCGACCTGGTCAGCGAGGCAAACAGTCGTCCGGCGCCAAGGCGCACGAAGATGATGCCGCCAAGTCCCGTCACGAAGAACAGCATGAGGGCTTGGCGCGAAAACATGTCTCCCACCTTGAGTGCAAGCGCCACAACCGACAGGCAAAGAAAGACCGCCGTCCAGATCAGCGCGACCTCCTTGATCTGAGAGGCCAGCGACCGCAGCTCGGAACTCAGATACAGGCCGCGCGCATATGCGGAAGTCGAAAAAAGGGCGGCTACAACAACACCGAGCCCGAAGTTCCGGCCGTACTCGCCGAAATGTCCGAAACTCACAAGATCATATACCATTCCCGAGCCGATGCTGAGCAGCACGACGGACATTGCCTCGAGAAGCGGAGACGACTGCAGAAGAACATTGACCTTGAGGGGCGCGTTCCACCGCGGTGCGTTTGACGTGGCGCCCGCACGGGGGCCTTCATGAAGAAGTGCCATGACGTTCACCTGCGTTCGAAGCCGCATTCATCGACCAACATCGGACGACCCCCCTCCTCTGCTGAAAACCACCGGAGTGCCCAGCGTGACGTGGCACCCCTCGCCTGCGATCATTGCCCCTTCACGCGAAGTTCGATTGCGGTGGCTGCGGTAGCACGGGGAATGGCCAGAGAATGGCAGCGACACTGCGCGAATCCAATTCGGCATAAGCTCTAACCCCAAAGGGTAGAGCCGGCGGACACACCGACCTTCCTTGCCCGCTTCCGGCGCCTGTTAGTCTTTCGAGTACCTCGAAATGATATGCTCTCGCGCGCAGGCCTGGAGCGGCGGACGCTCCGACGGAAGCGACCGGTTCGAAACTGCCGCTCTTTCTCTTTTTTTGGGCACCGCTGAGCGCCGAACCCGAAACCGGGTCTCATTTTAGGGCCTGATCGTCTAGGCGAGCGCCATAGCATCGGCGGCGATCCGTCGCAGCTGGAGCTTGCGAACGTGGAGGCGTGGGAGCGGCTGCATGCCGATCGTGGCTAGGATGTGATCCCAACGGTAGACCCAATCGTGCATCTCCAGGCAACGGACCGTACTTGTCCGGCGCAACAATTCCGTACGGCAGGGGTTTGCGTCGAGTTCGCCAATTACGTCTGCGATATGGCTCGAGTCTGGTGATACCTCGATCACTGCGTCTGGCCAGTCGAAGTGCGCGCCGAATTCGGCGCATTGCGGCGCGGTCCCAAGCATGACGGCGCCCCCCGCGGCCCCTTCGAAAAGACGGGCAGGCAGCACCTGCTCGCCGGCAACCGTGACGGCCTTCGAGTTTGCAAGCGTCGCTGGACTGAAAGCCATGAAATAGCGCGTGCGCCTGATGATATTGGCGAGCAGCAAACGATGCTCATGCCACGCCTTCACCCGGGAATCTGTGCTTGCGAGCGTGTCGTAGAGATAGAAGAGGTCCCGCTCTTCGGCCAGCTTCAGAAGCTGTCGGTGTATCTTCGCGGCTCGGTTCCCGATCGAGTATACGTCGATCACGCGTTTGACCGGCGATAGGTACGGCGTTGCAATGAGGCCGTCGACGGCCGTGGCAAGGAAGGAACAGGGCGTGCGGGTGTATTGAGGCAGGCGAGGTATGCACGCGCTGTGCAACAGGAACACGTGGTCGAACTGGTCCAGGAGCTTCAGATATCGGCGGTCCTCTTCGAGAGTGCTCGACCAGAGCTCGAACAGATACGCGACAGCAACCTTGCATCGGCGGCGCCAGTCGTGGATCCGAGACAATTCTACAAGGCTTTGCGGACTCCAGGCGACGAAGAAGAAAAGGTCATAATCTTGCGTGAGCCGAACATGCTCAATGCTTGGCGCATTCATTAACCCCAGCCCTTTGCGAAACGCGTTTGTCAGTCTGTTGAAGTCACGCTGGACGTTGTGAGGGTCGTGCTTTGGCAAAATGGCGTGAAAGCGTCTCGTTAGGTAGTTGTCGATGCCAGGGGCGATCAGATCGGCATCCTCGCATTCGGCAACGATGCGGCAAAACTCATACGCCGACGCAAAGTGAGCCCGGTCCTTCGCATTGAATTCAGAGGCAACCAGTGTACGTCTCTTCAAGGAATTCTCCCGGCACTTGTCATTCGACTTTCAACTATTCGGCCGCCGCAGGTTGGCCCGGCGCATAGTGCTCCAGTGCCGGGAGGGGTTGCCGACCCAGGATCATGTCTGCTGCCTTTTCCGCGATCATAAAGACAGCGGCCGAAGTGTTGGCCGAGGGAACGGAGGGCATAATGGAAGCATCAACGACCCGCAGGCCCTCGAGGCCGTGGACCCGCAACTGGTCGTCCACGACAGATTCAACACTAGCGGATGGGCCCATCCGGCACGATCCGCACAAATGATAGGCTGTCAGCCCGGTTTCGCGGGCAAACTGCAGCCGGTCGGCGTCGTCCGTTGTTTTCGGGCCGGGAAGCTCTTCCGTGCAGTTGTAGCGCCTGAGCTCGGGGGCCCGAAACAGCTGCTGCACAGTCTTCATGCCGTTGATGACGACCTGTCGGTCCTGATCATCGGCGAGATAGTTGGGCTGGATCAGCGGCGCTTGTGACGGATCTGCCGAGACCGCCCGAACATGTCCGACGCTCTTCGGTCGCAACTGATAATAGCCAAGCTTGATGACCGGCAACCGCCGCGCGCCGCCGTGATCGGTATAATTGCCCAGGGCAAGGTCAAGCTGGATATCGGGGGTGGAGTGAAGATCCCGCGAGTTGACGAACCCGTAGACGAGCGACGGGCTGACGGCGAGAAAGTTCGGGCGGCCCAGCATCCATTTCGCTGCCTCGCGCAGGAGGGCGAAGCCGTGTCCGCTGACCGTTTCGATGCCCTCCACCCGGGCGATCAGGTGGACTATGTAGTGGTCCTGAACATTTGCACCGACACCGGGGGATTCGTGCACAACCGGAATTCCAAAGCCGGAGAGCATTCTCGCAGCACCCACGCCTGACAGCTGCAGCAGCTTTGGTGAGTTCGCCGCGCCAGCGGAGAGGATCACCTCTCGACGGGCCTTCACACAGCTGGTGGGATGACCCGGCCCCCCTCGTCCATATCGAACGCCGATGGCACGCTTTCCCTCGAACAGGACGGCCGTGGCCTGCGCGTTCGTGCGGACGTCCAAGTTCTTCTTTCTGGCGATCGGCCGTAGGAAAGCCCGCGCTGCGCTCACGCGCCATCCGTTATCGATATAGCGCTGATAGTAGCCCACACCGGCCTGGCTTGCCGCATTGTAGTCGGGATTACGCGGGATGCCGGCATTGAGCGCGGCCTCGATGAATGCATCACATAGTGGATGTCGCCAATCGCAATCTGTAACTGGAAGCAGTCCGTCCGTCCCGCGGTAGAAGGGATCGCATGCCCCAAGCCTCCGCTCGGTTCTCTTGAAATAGGACAGCACGTCGGCGTAGCCCCAGCCTCGATTGCCCTGGTGGGCCCACTCGTCGAAGTCTGCAGCCGCGCCGCGGTTGTAGTTCATCCCGTTAATTGCGGTCGAACCGCCTAGTGTCTTGCCCTGCGACATCGGAATAGAACGGTTGGCCGTCCCCGGACTAGGCTCCGTGTCGAACTGCCAGGCATATTTCGGATTCGAGGATGTCTTGTAGAGTCCCGCCGGAATGTGCAGAAGGATGCTGCTGTCGGCCGGGCCCGCCTCGAGCAGGCAGACCATATTGGTCCCATCAGCCGCCAGACGATTGGCCAAGACGCAGCCTGCCGCCCCGGCTCCGACGATCACATAGTCAAAGACGTCCGCTTCAACCGACATCGCCTCGCGCTCCGCTTATTACCAGCTTCAGAGAATGGCAGGGAATCCGGCCGATGGCACTTTGCCCATCGGAGTTAAGCCTTATGAAGGGCTTTCGCGGCGGCCAGAATGGAGAGATGGTGTGCGAAGTGCTGTGCGTGCATAAGCCTGCCGCCGATGTGCATTCTTCGCGAACCTGCGCCGCTGGCGCACAGGGGAAGAATGGGGATGCCTGACGACAACCTGACCGAAGAAGCCGCCTTGCCGAGAGGTAGGGTTTATCTGCATCGCGTTGGCCACCTCGACGTCTCCGCACAAGCCGAATCGACGTTTGGCACCCGAACTGGGCGGGCTGATAAATTTCATGTTGCGCGGCCGGCAGTCTCTTGAACCCCGGCGCCTTAATCGGCGCCGTCTCCTTGCCGGGCTGCTAGCGCTGCCTGCCTCGGGTGCCGTCGGTGCAGCGGTGCCTCTGGCCCAGGGGCGATCGGGCGATAAATGGTTCGGGGGTGCCGTCTCCCTTGCGCGTCCAAGTGGACCCGTGCTCACGCGCGCGGATGGGCAGATCATTGAAAACCTTGACATTTACGCCCCCTATGGCAACGGGATCACGGCACTCCATCAGGGCGTCATCGTACGCAGCTGCCGCATTCGTCATGCCATGGGCAGCGGAATATACGCCCGCGGAGCCGCCGGAATACGCTTGCAGGATCTCGAGATCGATCATGTCGGCGTTCCCCCGGGGACCGAACCAAGCCAGAACCGCAACAACATAGAGCTGGAAAGCTGCCCCGATGCGATCATCATCCGTGTCAAGGCGTCCCGCGGCTCCTCCAATATCTATGTCTTCGACTGTCCAGGCACCCAGATGAGCTTCCTCGAACTCCACGACGCGCGCGGGCCGTTCCCCCGTGGACAGAATGTGCAGTTCGACCGCTCTCCGGATACCAGCCTGGAAGAATTCTCGGCCGAGAACGGTCCCACCTCCTGGACCGAGGACAACATTTCCGCCTTTCACTCGGATCGCTGTACAATTCGACGTGGACTCGTCTTCTACAACAACAGTCCCACGGGCGCTGGCGTCATGCTGGAGGGAAGCTTCAATTGCCGGGTCGATGAGGTCGATGCCGTTCAACAGGGCAACGGCGCCTTCTCGGCCGTTCCGCAGGGCAAGGTCGGCAGTGGCGGTTGTTCGTTCAACCGCTGCCGGAGCCGGGACACCTACAATGAGCCACGGGACGGCAGGGACGCCCCGACATCCAACGGCCTGTCGTTCCATACCCGGATATCAGAAGGCGCTGAAAAGCACAGTGTTAGGGACTGCTGCGTCTACGCGCTCGCCAGTCCCCGCAACCTCATCTGGCAAAGGGCGGCCGTGCATGCCGGTTGGTCCATCGAGCGCAAGCCATTTGATCCCAGACCGCCATTGCGGCTTGCCTTCAACTGGCAGTGAGCAGAGATCCGATGTGGCCCTATCGACGACGACGCCAAAAGAGAAGCAGGTCTGACAGCATTGACCGCGACGGCGACATCCCAAGCGTCCAGAGAGGCGCTGATGCAAGAATCATGCGTCCCGTCGTCGTGCTCGTATCGATAGGTGTGTCGACGATGCGAAGACCGACATGCTTGCTGCCAAGCCTTTCGATGAGCGCCAGCACTTCGCGGGTTGTGCGCGCAACACGGTACGGCTTCGTGACCGCAATCACGTCTCCTTTCCTGACACATGCGATCGCCCTCTCGAGCTCCGGCGTCGAACCGAATATGCCAGTCTTCTCGCAGAAGAACTTCTCGGCTCCCAAGCGGGCAAGATAAAGCTTTTGCGCCTCCAGCCTGGCAGCGGGTTCGAAGGTGTTGATACGACAGTAGCCGATGATCATCGCAATCCCCAATCGTAAGAAGCTTTCAGCGAGGGTCCAAGGTGCCCGAGGAAGCCGCTGACGATCTGCGAGCCTGAATGCCGCTGCGGCTCGGCAGTCCCTTTGTCATCTCCCATGTCCGCAGAGATCCGCGAGCTCGAGATATTGCTTTGCGACTCCCTGTGCATCGAACCGTCCCACCCACTGGCCGGCACCTGCCGACAAACGCGACCAAAGGTCATCATCGTCCAGCACAGCCTTCAGCGCTGCCGCCATCGCCTCGGCCTGTGGTTCGACCACTGCCCCATTCACGCCATCCGCGAGCAGATCCCGGCTGAGCCTTGAAGACCCGACGATGGGCGTGCCGGTGGCGATCGCCTCCATCACCGTTGCCGAGGCGACAGGGACCGTATAGCGCGTGGGGAAAGCGGCGACGCGAACGCGGCTGTGTAGTTCGCGAACGCGTGCTCCCTCTGCCATCCCGAGAAGGACCACGTGCCCCCGTATCGCTTCAGGAAGAGCGTCGACCGCCTTCGTCACCGGTCGTGTGATGTCACCCGTCAGGTAGAGCCGTACGGAAGGGTCGTTGAGGGCGCCGAATGCCCGGATCGTCGCCTCTGGCACCTTGTAGGGCGACGTGCCGGCATGGAGGATTGCCCGCTCGCGCTCTGCCAGCCCACGAGACGCATATGACTGGCGATCGATGCATTTGGGAATTTTCAGGATTTGGTCGCTTGGCAGCCCAAGATCTCGCACCAGTTCCTCCTGAAGCTCGGTCGTGGAGGCGACGACGTAGTGGCAGCGCCGCATGCTCGCGCGTCGAATGGCTCGCCATACTGCCGCAAGCGGCCCTTTCCGCCTCTCGAGATCGTGAACGACCTGGACGATCGTGCCACGCAGCGGTAGCGGCACCGTCTCGCTGTGGATGACAAGGTCCGGCCGGAACCGATTGATGATACCGATCGCCCGCAGCCATGCCGCGACTGAGGCCGGTCCGGTCAACCGCGTGCGGCTCAATCCGATTATCGGCAACTTGAGGCGAGGCGAAAGAAGTCGCTGGAATTTCGCGCTTTCGAAGGTGCCGACCACGATCTGCACCTGGTGCCCCAGTTCGAGCAACGCCTGGGCAAGTGCCACAATGAAGATGCTCACACCATCAGGTGAATCCAAAGGTTCGCGCCGGGTCAAGACAATGCGCATTCGATCGAACCGTGACAACAGGTGCCTGCGGGCGGCCGCAGCCTCCAGTGGCACCGTGTTTCAGCAATGGAAGCAAAAGAGGACCTCGCCGAAGTATGCGAGGCGGCAGGATCGATCCTCGAGCAAATGGGGAGTACCCCGGCCCGCACTGCGCTTGTTGACGCGTGAAGCTTGGTCTGCCCTATGGGCCGCCCTGGTCGGTTCCTGCCAGCCCATGTTCCGGCCCACCTCACGACACTGCCGCTAAGGCCCGGATCGGGCGCCTGACCAGGGGTTCATAGATGGCCATCAGCCGATTGAAGTTTGCTTCGGGCGTGTACCGCTCCTGATAGGCGGCATAGGCCCTGCCTGCCACTTCCTGCAAGGCAGATCGGTTTGAAAGCGCCCAGCGCACCTGATCGGCCAACGCGCCGGCATTGCCGACAGGAACGACAAGGCCGGTGACGTCTGGCTCAACGACCCCCTTGATCCACGGCAAATCCGTGCAGATGACCGGCAGCCGGCTTGCGAAGGCCTCGATGACGGTCATGGGAAACAATTCATAGCCTTTCGACGGAAAGAGCAGGAATGCTGCAGCCTGCATCTCCTTCAGCACCGTGTCGCGCGACTGACGCCCGAGATATTCCACGCGCTCGCCCGCAGACTGCTCGACGAGCGGAGCCAACGGCCCGTCGCCGATGATCCGCAGCGGATAGTCGATCTCCTTCCACGCCTCGAGCAGCGTGGCCACTCCCTTGTGGTGCTCATCCAGTCGTCCGACGAACAGCCCTCCATTGCGACGAAGGTCACCGAAGATCGGCGGCCTGGCAACCGCATTCGGCTTGACGACGATGCGTTCGGCCGGCAGGCCGCCTTCCACAAGCTTGTGCCTGGCCCAGTCGGTAAGGGCAATGAAGCGGTCGACCTTGCGGGACCAGGTGCCGGCCCGCTTGTGAAACTCGACCATTGCGGCGACGGCGAGCGTGCCCGCCAGGGAATTCCTGTAGACCTTCTTCGGAACAGTCCACCAGCAGGCGTGGCGGAGACTTCGCTCCCGAAGCCTCTCATCGGGATAAAGCAAGGCGCTGGGACAGAGAATCCTGAAATTGTGCAAGGTCATCACTGATGGCACGCCGGCCTCGCGGCACGCATCCAGGATGGAGGGGCTCAGGAGAGGAAAGAAATTGTGGATATGGACGACATCCGGTGAAAATTCCGCCAATTTTCGGGACAGGGTCCGCCGTGAATGAGGGTTGTAGATGACCCCCACGGCGCTAGAAATCTTCCGCGCGACCGACACGATATCGTCATTCGTGGCGGAGAACAGCTCGACGTCGACCCCATTCTGCTTGAGGCACGCGAGCTCCTCCCGAACCACGCTGTCCTCTCCGGCCCTTATCTGGTAGAAATTATGAACCATTAAGACGCGCATCGCAGTCCGCCACGTCCGAATCTCAATTCGGCATCCCGGACGCCGGTGGCGACGACGCGACGGCTCCGGAAAAGTCGACCTTTGGCAAAACGACCTCCACAACGTCGCCGGGCGCAAGCCCGAGATCTTCGCTGCCAGGGAGCGTCTCGGCGCCCTGCTCTCGCTTTCTATGCACTGTTATCTCGGGCCGACCCGCGGCTATCAGCAAGGTGGATTGCGCTTGACCTGTAAGCGCCAGCTTCTGCGCAGTACCCTCAAGACGCGCCGAGGTCTGGGCCAGATTCATATAGGCCTCCTGTAGCTCTCCCAAGGCCGCGATTCGTCGTTCACTGTCGATCTTGTTCATCTGTCTGACATATTCGCCGCGCTGGCGCTCGATGTTCGATGCCTGGACGATCGTATCGAGCAGTTGGGTTGATGACATAAGCGCCGCTCGACGGGCTTCAGATAGGCGCGTGGTCGCCGCCAGGCCCTTCTGAAACAGCGTCCTGACTCTCTCGTAGTCGTCGGTGTCGGCCTGGCTTCCCTCCTCGTCCTTCTTCTTCTTTTCAGACAGGAGCCCCAGTTGCATGTTAGCCTCCTCGACAGCACGTCGCAGAAGCTCCTTGTCCTTTTCACTGTCTGACTGACGAGCTTCGATATGCGCTGTTGCCGTTTGCTTCAATCGTTCGGCGAGCGCCTCAGGCACCGGTGCGTTCTCGACATGTTCGACTTCTTCGCCGAGTTCGGTGCGAAGGCGCCAAATGCGAACCTGTTCCGTTGCGAATTGCGCCCATAGGGCTTTGTACTCGGAACGGAAATCGGCCGCTTCCATGAGCGGATTGGCGATGCGAACCTGGGCAGCGCTGTAGCCACCCGCAACCGCCACAGACTGTCGGACGGTCATACCCGGCCGGAAGATGTACTCTCCCGGCCTGGCCACATCACCATAAACATAGATGGGCCGGTATTCGGCAAGCGAAACGAAGACCTGGTCCGTTTGGATCAGCTGCGTTATTTCACGGCCGTCCTCGGTCCCCCGCCGATAGGGCTTGCTGGCGAGACTGCCGGCGATTATTTCCTGCGCTTGTTGAACGGAAAGGCCGCTGATTTGAACCGCTCCAACCAGCGCCAAGTTCACCTCGCCGTCCACTCCGATCAGCAATCGCTGCCTGAAATCCGGAATACCAGGGACCGATACTTCCAGCGTATCTCCGGGCTTTAGCTTGTAGTCGGCAAGTGCCGCTGTCGGAATCAGAGCGATGGCGCCAGCAAACGAAGCGAGGCGGGTCGAAGCCATGGTCATCGACAGCGCCGACAACAAGGATCTCAACAGCTTCATGGGTCCCCCAACGGGTTGCCCCCGTATCTCTACGGGCGGCTTATTACGGGTTTCTCCGGCGCGGGCGAACCTGCGCAGTGGATGGCCCTATGCTACCAGAAGAGGCATAGCCGAGGCCGAGGCAAAATGGCTGGCTCGCTGGCTCTTTCGAGGCACTCCTGATGGACCGGACCGGCACGGCGCCGCCGCATGAGCGGGCACATCAGTGGACGGCTCCCCTGCTCCTGCCGCGCCAAAATCGTACAACGCGATCCCTTCTACCGAGACCGATAGCCTGCCCTATGTCGGGAGGCCGCATCCATGTTCGTTCCGATGTATGAACAAGCGTAATGCTGCGTTCGATCCGGTTCAACTGGAGGAAGTTCCACAGCCAAGGCCGGAACGCTGGCGCGAAGCGCAATCAAATAGCCGTATGAGAAAGCAATTCCCACAATCTGTAGAGGGCTCTCCAGGGCCGGATTGACGAACATGGCGAGGAAAATCGTGATGAAGACCGTGGACGCATGATTGCGAACACCGCGTGGCAGTCGATTTGGCGGGAAGGCCACCAAAATGGCAGACACGATCAAAATGAAACCAATGACCCCCGTCCGCAATATGGCTTGAAAGAACGAATTGTGAATTCCTGTCGAGAGTACCTCAAGCATTCTGGCATGCGTAATATTATGGGTGTCGGGAAGAAAGGTAATATCCTCGAATCCGGGAAACTCGTATCGCCATCGGACAGATTCCCTCCCAAATCCGATGCCAAACCCGTATGTATCCGCAACGGATACGAGTGCGTCCGAAATGAACGCGAGTCGGATCCCGGAGTTCGGGTCCAGAGCAAAGGTTTGAGGTATGAAGTTGAGCCCGACGGCATAAGCCGAAGTCAGTGCGGTCGCCAAAGCTGCGGCCATCAACCGGCCGGGCACGCCAATCAGAATGACGATCGTCGTGACCGCAAGCACCTTGAACTGAGCCAAGGGGCTGGCGAGGGCTATTCCCAAAAGGAGCAAAATGCCGCCGTATCGGCGCCAGTCGTTCGTCAGAAAGATACCGCCTGCAATGAAAAACACGGCAATGACCATGTTGTTGATCAGCGCACCATAAAGAATCACTATCGCGGCTTGCCCAGATGCGCGCGGATATTGCACGTCCTGCTGAAACATCACCGCCGGCGCGACAACGAGAGACAGGAACAGGAAAACGGGTGCACCAAAAAAGGCATTGCCGCTCATCAGCCTGCGGCGGAAATAAGCCTTGGACGCCCATGCGACGGCGAAGAATCCAGCAATCGGGACGATTTGCCTTGTGACTGCTTCTTGAAGGAAGTGAACCTGCCAGGAATCCGGCATCAGCCTGTATCTGGACAGCAGGGCAATGAAGAGGCAGAAGGCGGTGTAGACCGCGAGCAGACGAGGCGGCACCGTCTGCCGCAGCAAGGCATAGGCCAGACAGACACCGACCGGGACCACTATGAAGAAAAGGCCAAGCAGGCGCAGGGATATTGCGAGGGCGCAGGCCAGCCAAATGCCCGAGAGAAAGAGGGTGTAGTCGAGCACGTCAGGGGAATGGCTGGAAACGAGGTCGACCGGCTTTGAACCCTTCCTGCGTGACAATGTCGCTGGCGAGGTCATGGCCTGTATTCCCGGTTAGGACTGAAAGCCGCACGGTTCATCCTGGTCAAAATTACTGCCGAGAGTTTCTCTGCAGGGATGATGCGCAGGATTCCCTTGAGGTGATCCGCGAAAGTGCGGCGTGCCTGCAACACCAAAAGGACCTCGTTGATGACGCCCATGGCAGCTTCCAGATCAGCGATGCGATCGGTGCTGTGAAAATCAACCACTATACAACTGTATTCTTGCTGCAGATGCTGGAGTGCAGCGGAGATGGAGAGCGAGGCATTCAACTCGGAGATTGACCCGGTGGGCCTGAGAACCAGAACTTCCAGCCCTCCCTGATGCGCGGGAATGATGGCAAACGCCCTTGCGAGCTTGCGACCTGGCTCCGCGTTCACCATTGGCTGGTTCATCGATGGCTTTTGCCAATTGGCATCAATGAGCAGTGTCTTTTGCCCGGTCGCCGCAATGAGCCTTGCGAGATGAACCGCCACCGTGGAGCTTCCGGACTTGGCGAGGGGTGAAGCAACGCCGATTACAAATCCGCCTTGGCGGCCCTGAACTCCGCGCATACGGCTGGCAATTTTGCTCAGCGAGCTGTGAAGCTCGGGAGCGTCCTTTGAGTAGACGGGCTGCAAAGACTGCTCGCATGGCCCCACAACATTCCACCTGCGGCGGGGAATTCTGCGTATCCCTACAATCCGATCAAGGCCGGTCGACCTGTGCACATCCTCGACCGTTATCAGGCGGTGGTTCATTGCTTGCCTGATCAATGCGTGACCAACGCCGGCAACCCCACCGGCCATAACGGAGAGGGCTACCATCAGGACGGGTGGCGGCCAACTGCGTTGGCGAGGCGGTTCGGCCGCGGTGATGACCCTTGCGCTCGGGATCAGCGACGAGGCGCTAAAATCGGAGAGGGTCCGCTGCAGAAGGGCATTGTAAAGCGAGCGATAAACCTCGGCCGCGCTCTGCTGCTCGCGGAAAAGGACTCTTGCCCTCTCCGCAGATTCAGGGTCCGATTGGAGTTCCTTCAGTGATTCGGTCACAAAAGCCTTTTCCCGAAGTTCCGCCAGCCGCTTGTGCAGATCAGATGCTTCTTCCGCGCCAGCCGCCTGCCTGCGCTCGCGCTGATTTCCGATGTAACCGTCGGCGATCGCGTTCGCGAGCATGGCGGAGAACTGAGGATCGGAAGAGGTGACCCCGATCTCGACGGCGCTGGAGGAACCCATCTGAAGAACGGAAAACGCGCGCCTCACAAGGACCATCGCCTCATCCCGAATATTTGGCTCCGCCGTCGGCAGTTCGGTGCCGAAGTGAGACGCCAATTGGCCCTGCACATAGCTGGATATCCGGGTGCGCAAGCTGTCGTCCGTCACAAACTCTTCGTCTTCCGCTAAGCCAGTGTGGTCAACAACACGTCCGACGACTTCGTCCGACTGAATGACCTGTATCTGGCTCTCTACATAGACCCTCTCATCCGCCTGAGCTTCGCCCGGTTGCGGAGCGGGCGGAGATGAAAGGAGGATCGTCGCATAAGCGCTGTAATATCCAGGCGAAAGGACTGTATATGCGCCGCCGACACCAAGGCTTACAACCATCCAGAGGAGGCAAAGGCGCCAACTGCTTCGAATAAATCTCAAGATGTCTTTCACGGTCAGCTCGTCGCGATCCTTGGGAGGTATCTGCTGGTGAGGCGACCCGGACGGCTGAACGACGAAGTGATCGGTGGCGAACATACAGACTCTCCTACGACTGGAAACGATCGGCCTCGTGCTCCAACGGCGCGGATTGGGACGCCGGGGGATGTGCTCGCACCCGGCCTGCGTCGCAAGCCGCCGCCGTGCGAAGGACTGCCGCTCCGCCAATGAGGAAGAAGCCGGCTGAAACCACCAGCACGACGACTTCCTTCGCCACCATCGCGTAAACAATGGCTTGCTCCGCCATGACGAAAGACAAAGAATATGCGGCCACCAGGAATACTAGCAGACCGGCTGCATTAAGGGCCGCCCATTCGTTTTCATATCCGTAACTAAACATAAATACATTTGATGTGAATGTATTTATATTCATAAGAAATGGTATGATTGCCATCGCACGCACTATAGGTGTCGCTCCTGAAAATTTATCTCCAAACAGAATCAAAATTATGTATGGAGCAATAAAGAACATTCCAATACTCATCGCCGCCCCGCCCGCTACGGTGAATAGTGATCTTCTTATCAATCGAACCCCGGCAGCCGGATCGACATGAGCGTAGTATGAAACCCTCGGTATGAAAGTATCCATAAGCAACTTGAAAAATACTCTCGAGGCTAACAGAAACTTTTCGGCGACAGAATATTGCCCGGCTGCGACATAGCCTGCGAAATGCTGGACAAGGGCAACAGGGAGGGTGACGAGGGCAGTCTCCACGGCTATGAAAAGGCATCCCCTCCAGCCATTGCGCAGCTGCATTCCAATCGTCGAAAGCGTGACGGACCTGAAGCCGCCGAACCCAATGGGAAGGATGAAAGGTAAGCAGATGACGCCACTGACGACGGGAACTGCGCTCTGGATGGCAACGGCGAGTGCGACCTGGTCAGGTGATGCGACCATGGCGACGAAACAGACGAGCGCCAGAACGCGAGCAACAACCACGGCGACGGCCGCCTGCCAGGCGCGTTCAAGGCCGACGAAGAGCCATGCCGGAAAAATAATGCCGCCGGCGGCCGAGAGCATCGCGCACAGGAATGTCGGCCTACTGAGCGCCAGCACGTCGCCGGCCAGCACAAGGCCCACCAGGCATACGGCAATGAACAGCACTGCCTTGGTGGCCATGACCTGAGCAACCAGGGACGCGATCGCCGCCGGCTCGTATCGGAGGGAAGCTACCCTGCGCTGCGCCGTCCAATGAAATCCATAGGCCACAACGACGGCAGCGAGTTGTCCGATGGCGAGCGCATACGCGTAGCGCCCGAAACTCATGGGTCCGAGGACACGCCCGGCATAGGGCAAGATGATCAGCGGCTGCAGGACGTCGGTGACATGCAGGACAGCCAGACTGGCGGCCTGTTTGCTCAGGGTCATGGTAGCCTCCAGTCAGGTGCCTGTCGAGGCAATGCAAACCACCCAGTCCAGATATGGCAGCGCCGCCTCCCAGAAGCAGCGCCAAAGAACAGCCGGCCGTGAAGAAGTTGGCGCAGATCGGCAATACGGCGGTCCAAGTGTGTTCACTGGTTCCGCCTCCCTCTAACCGTCACGAAGTCTGCGCCTGGGAAGCAGCGTTGCCTGCAACAAAGCCAGGATGAACAGGCTGTTCGTCACGAGATACCTGCTCGCCAGCCGGCGGGGATCCTGGAAGAGCCGGTGCAGCCATTCCAGCCCGCTCTTCTGCATCCATTGCGGCGCCCGTTTGACGTCTCCGGCGTGGAAATCGAAAGCTGCTCCTACCCCTAACATGACCGCATTGATCCGGCCGCGATGCGCCTGCATCCAGCTTTCCTGCTTGGGACATCCGAGCCCCACCCACATGATCCTCGCACCGGACTGATTGATCATTCCGACCACTGCCTCATCCTCCTCGGCCGACAGAGGGCGGGGCGGAGGTGAGTAAGAGCCCACGATGTTTATGCCGGCAAACTCGGTTCGAATGCACTGTTCGAGACGCTGGAGAGTGCCCGGGCTGCCGCCGTACAGGAACATTGCCGAGCCCAGTTCCGATGCCCTCCGGCAACAAATCCACATCAGGTCCGGTCCGGCGATGCGCGGCTGATCCACGTGTCCCTGCCGTCTCAGCATCCAGGCCACCGGCGCTCCATCGGGCGCGACAAGATCGGCGCTATCCATCGCTTCGGCATGGGCGCGATTGCGGCGGGCGGTGACGACACTGTGGGCATTGCACAGGAAAACCGTTCGGCTCTCCCGCCGCAGGGCCCAGTCGAAGACGCAGTTGACTGCCTGCGCCAAGCCCAGCGCGTGCACGGGTACCCCAAGCACTTGCTCGCGCACCACTCCCTGATCGATCGCGAGCTCTGTCATGCCACCCTCGATTGCTGCAATGGTGAGCCATCATCACAGCGTGCGGGCACTTCGAGTGCAAATGCTATTCCGAACGGGAAGCTGGCGGGCGGCGCTCATCGGAGGTACTTAAAAGGAATATCCGAATATCCTGTCCGAACCGGTGTGGTGCACCCCGATTCTGAGACACGAAAAGGGTAACAGTTCTCCATTCGTTAAGGAGAGCTGATGAGGAGAGAAGAACCCGGGGCGGCGGTTCAGTGGCGAATTCAAGAGAGCGGCGGTGTAACGCATGGCTGCGGGCGCCAATATGAGCAAGTTGGCGCGGGAGCTCGGCATCTCTGGCAAGGGTCTCTATCGCTGGCAGAAGCAGTTTCGTGCAGGCGGGCCAGCAGCTCTGCGCGGTCGCATGGGTCCGCCGCGAGCGGTACGCCGGCTAGGTGAGGCGGACGACCCGGGCGGTGCAGCGCCGGCATTGCCGTCGGAAGCGCTTGACGAGCTTTCGAAGGCATTGGCTCGGATCGGCGAACTGGAGCGTCTCGTCGGGTATCCGGTTCAAAGCGTTACCCATCTATCAACTTGTTCTCTCCGTGCTGCCGAAAGAGCGCATGGAAGGAGCGGCCCGTCGCGCCGTCGAGCAGGAGGTAAAGCCCCATCACCGCGGGTTTGCCTACGCCATTGTTGTCGGGCGACACCGTGACGAGCTTGACGCCGATATGGCCATGTGCCGACGTGTCAGCTGTACGGAGAACAGTAAGCGCGAATTTCCCCGCACCTTTTGCTGTTGAGTGCTCTGATGCATGAGGTGTCCACCAAAATAGGTGGACACCTTGTGATGGAAGAAGATGAGCAGAAACTGCGGGTGAGGCTTGTCGGTCGGGGGGCGACGCCGATACGACCCGGCATCGAAGGACCGTCTTGTCTCGGCCTGTCTTGAGCCTGGCGTGTCGGTATCGAGGCTTGCGCTCGAACATGGGGTCAATGCGAACCTTCTTCGGAAGTGGATAAAGAAGCGGGCGGAGACCCAGTCCCTCCCACAGCCCCCACCATCGGCGTTCATCCCGGTTCAGATTGAACGCACTTCCGATCGGGCCTTGCTGCGACAGAGCAGCATGGCTGCGGTGGATTTGCCGGGGACTTGCGATGGGGCACGTAGGTCGGCATCGAAAAGGACAGCGCCTTTTTCCTCTCCAGCCAAGGTGAGCGCGTCGCTGCCGAACGGCGTGAAGTTGACGCTGGAATGCGGTGATGTGGATGCGTTGACGGCGACCATCGGAGCACTGGGTCATGTTCAGACTGGGCGCTGACCTGAAAGTTTACCTGCACCGCGAGCCGATCGACTTCCGGGCCGGCATCAACAGCCTTGCGGTTCTGGTCCAAGAGACGATGGCGCTCGATCCGTTTGCTCCGGCGGTTTTTGCGTTCTGCAATCGCCGTCGCGACCGGATGAAGCTCCTGTTCTTCGATCGGTCGGGCTTTGTGCTGGTCCTGAAGCGGCTGACCGAGGACAAGTTCCGGTGGCCGCGCCGGGAGGCAGCGGTGGTCACGCTTACGCCCGAGCAATTGCACTGGATCCTCGACGGCATCGACATCGATGCGATTGGTCCGCCATCCGGTGCGGCAATATCAGGTTGCGGGTTGAGGGCTCTCGAATTGAGCGGTTGACGCGGCGGCATGCTTTCGATTCAAGAATCTGATGAATCGACCCGGCGAACCGACTGTTGAAGCGTTGATGGCGCGTATTGCTGCGCTGCAGGCGCAGAACCGTCAACTCACCGAACGCGTCGTCAAACTCGAGGAAGAGCTGGCGCTTGCACGACTGCATCGTTTTGCGCCGCGCAGTGAAAAGCACATTGACCGCCTCTTCAATGAAGCCGAACAGGCCGCGGATGAGGACGCCGCCGACAACGAAGATGGCGACGTCGTTGTCCTGCCGGACACGGGCTTGCCGGCGAGCGAAGGGGCGACGGGAAAGAAGCGCGGCCGCAAGGCCTTGCCGGAAAACCTGCCGCGCGAGCGCGTCGAGTATGACCTTCCCGACGATCAGAAGGCTTGTCCTTGCTGCCGTCACCAGATGCATCGCATGGGCGAGGCCGTTACCGAGCAACTTCATATCGAGGTGAAAGCGAAGGTCCTGCAGAATGTGCGGTTCAAGTATGCTTGCCGTCATTGTGAGCGTACCGGCATCAACACGCCGGTCGTGACCGCGCCGATGCCCGCGCAACCCTTGCCGGGCAGCATCGCCACGGCTTCGACGCTGGCCTTCGCGCTCGTTCACAAATACGTCGACGGCACACCGCTCTACCGCCTGGCGCAGGCCTTCGAGCGCGCGGGCGTTCCTGTCAGCCGTGGCGCTCTGGGTCACTGGGTGATCGGCTCGAGCGAAAAGCATCTCGCCCGCATCTATGAGGTGCTGAAGCTGCGGCTCAGATCGCAGCCCCTCATTCATGGCGACGAGACCACGGTCCAGGTGCTGAAGGAAATGGACAGAGAGGCCACCAGCACCTCGTACATGTGGGCATACCGGAGCGGCCACGACAGTGACGAGCCGATCGTGCTGCTCGATTATCAGCCGGGTCGCGGCCAGATACACCCGCAGACCTTCTTGGGCGATTACCGCGGCATCGTGATGAGTGACGGTTATTCCGCCTGGCGCACGCTGGAAGGGGCAACGCATCTTGGCTGCATGGCCCATTCCAGGCGGCGCTTCGTCGATGCCCTAAAGGCGAGGAAGAAAGGCGGCGGCCCGCCGGAACAGGCACTCCGGTTCTTCGAACAGCTCTATCGGGTTGAAAGGCAGGCGCGGAACGAAATCCCCGATGACGGCGAAACGCGAGATGACTGCATTCGCCGCTTCCGCCAGCAACATAGTGTCCCGATCCTCCAGGCTCTCAAGGCATGGCTCGACGACATCGCCCCAAAAGTCTTGCCGGACAGCAAGCTCGGCGACGCCGTCTCCTACACCCTGAACCAATGGGGATATCTGACTCGTTACACCGAGGACGGCAGCATGCCGATCGACAACAATCTTCTCGAGCGTGACATCAGAATCTTTGCCACTGGCCGGAAAAGTTGGCTGTTCAGCGATACCGTCGACGGAGCCAGGGCCAGCGCCGTCATCTACAGCCTGATGTTGACCTGCCGCGCCTGTGGCGTCGAGCCGTTAGCGTGGCTGCGCCACGTCCTCACTGAACTACCTCAACGCAACGAGGACGCTGATATCTACGATCTGCTGCCCTTCAACTTCGCCAAAGCAACAGCAGTCTGATCAGACCAGATACCGTTCCCAATTCGAAGGCCATCCGTCGAAAGCGCCGGCGTCAACGTGCAGGGAAAATCGCGCTTACGGAGAACAAGGGATATTCCTTTTAAGTACCTCCGATGAGCGCCGCCCGCCAGCTTCCCGTTCGGAATAGCAATTGAACTCGAAGTGCTCGCACGCTGTGATGATCGCTCACCATTGCAGCAATCGAGGGTGGCATGACAGAGCTCGCGATCGATCAGGTAGTGACGGCATGTCGCAAATCTTCGCGGGATGATGCCCTCTGGTTGCAGCCTAAAGAATTCACGCAGGATTATCTGGCATCGCTTTGCATCGCATTGGCGCAGATCGATACGGACGCCGTGCAGGAGGCGATACAGTTGCTGCGCGCCGTACGCGATGCGGGCGGCACAGTCTTCGTCGCCGGCAACGGCGGCAGCGCAGCGACCGCCTCCCACTGGGTCAATGACCTCGGTAAGGCCACGAAACGCTCGGGAAGGCAGCCAATCCGGGTCATAGGCCTGACAGACAACGTCTCCTGGATGACGGCACTCGGCAATGACGAAGGCTACGAGCGTATCTTTGCCGGCCAGATGGAGAACTTCGCCAAGCCGGGTGACGTGCTCATAGTGATTTCAGCCAGCGGGAACTCGCTTAATCTCGTGCGGGCAGTCGAACTCGCTCGCGAAAGGAAGGTAGCCACCATCGGCATTGTCGGTTTTGACGGCGGCACGCTTAAAGAGCTCGTCGATCAGCCAGTATGGGTGCGGTCCGAAAAAGGCACCTACGAACTCGTCGAGGACGTCCACGCCGCGATCTGTCATGCCATCACGCGATACCTCATCGCCGACCGACCGGAGCGCGGTCAATGAATATTGTCCTGCCGAGCTCGCCCTGCCTGCAAAAGGCAGATGTCGAAGGCCGCGGCTACAGCCGGCCGCGTCAGGCGGTCATCCTGGCCGGCGGGCGTGGCACGCGCATGCGGCCGATCACACTCGATCGCCCGAAACCAATGGTGCCGGTGCTCGGCCGCCCTTTTTTGGAATACCAGATCGAACAGCTGCGGCAGGAGGGGTTCGAAAGGGTTCTTCTTCTACTCGGGTATTTGCCCCATGTGGTGATGGACCATTTCGGCGACGGCAGCAGGTTCGGGCTCAGTATCGAATATGCCGTCACCCGTCCCGACGACCTCACCAGCAGCCGGGTATCCAATGCCCGTCACCTCATAGATCCGTGCTTCCTGCTGCTGTATTGCGACAATTACTGGCCGATGCGCATGGAGCGGCTGTGGCAACGCTTCTGTGCGGCCGGCAAGCCTGGAATGATTACGGTCTACAGCAACAAGGACGGCTATTCACGCGGCAGCGTGATCCTTGATGCGAACGACAATGTGACCGTCTTCGACCGGCTCCGCACCACGCCCGGGCTGCAGGGAGTCGAGATCAGCTATGCCATACTAACCGATCTCGCCCTCGAACTCCTGCCCGACGAGGACACCCTCTTCGAGGAGGCCATCTACACGCCGCTCGCGACGCAGCATCGCCTCGCCGGCTTCGTGAGCGAGCACCGCTATTACAGCGTGGGCTCGATCGAGCGTCTACCCGCGACGGAGCGCTTTATGAGCCGCGAAAAAACCATGCTCGTAGACAGGGACGGCGTACTCAACTGCAGACCGCCACGGGCTCAATATGTGTGTTCATGGGACCAGTGGGAGTGGGTTCCGGGTGCAAAGCAGGCGTTGGCCCTTCTGAACGAGGCTGGCTACCGCATAATCATCATCTCCAACCAGGCAGGGATAGCGCGCGGAGCGATGACCGCCGCTGATCTCGAGGCGCTTCACCAGCGCATGTGCGCCGAGTGCGAAGCCGTCGGCGGCAAGATCGCGAAGATCTACCACTGCCCACACGGCTGGGACGACGGCTGCGACTGCCGCAAGCCCAAACCCGGTATGCTGTATCAGGCACAGCGCGACTTTGATCTCGACCTCACACGCACACTCTTTGTCGGCGATGACGATCGTGACCGTCAAGCGGCCGAAGCCGCGGACTGCCTATATGCGCAAGTAAGCGAGCGATGCTCCCTTCTGGACCTCACCCGTCAACTCCTTTCGAAGCGGAGCGAGGGCAGACATGAATGAACCAACACGCGTTCTCGTCACCGGACACAATGGATATCTCGGTTCTGTCATGGTGCCCGTGTTGCAGGCGGCGGGCTATGAGGTGGTCGGGCTGGATATGGGATATTTTCGTGCGTGCACCCTGGGAGCCGACAATACCAGTGTGCCCGAGATCACAAAGGATCTACGCGCCATCGAACCCCCGGATCTGCAGGGCTTTGACGCGGTGATCCATCTGGCGGCACTCTCGAACGACCCGATCGGAAATCTCAACGCGGATTGGACGAGGCAGATCAATGCGGAAGGAACAGTTCGTCTGGCCACGATGGCCAAGGCGGCGGGCATCCGGCGGTTCCTATTTTCCTCCTCTTGCATCATGTATGGCATGTCGGAAGCCGCCGTCGTCGACGAAACCGCCCCGCTGGCGCCGCAAACAGAATACGCAAGATCGAAGGTTGTTGCCGAAGAAGCGCTGCGCGCGCTGGCGGACGACGGGTTCTCGCCCGTCTATTGCCGCAACGGCACCGTCTATGGTCTGTCGCCGCGAATGCGCTTCGACACCGTGCTGAACAATTTCATGGGCAGCGCCTTCACCACTGGACGTGTCGAAGTGCATAGCGATGGCACGCCATGGCGGCCCGTGGTTCATGTCCAGGATGTCGCGCGCTATTTCAAATTGATGCTGGAGGCGCCACTACAGGACATCCACAATGAGGCGTTCAACATGGGTGTTGAAAGCCTAAATCTTCAGGTGCGCGAGATAGCGGAGATCGCCGTTGAGGCCGTCGCTGGCGCGCAGCTGACAATGACACCGAAGCTGGGCGCGGATCAAAGGACCTACAAGGCGGACTTCAGCAAGTTCTCACGGACTTTCCCGGATTTCGAGTTTCAGTGGACAGCGCGAAAGGGAGCACACGACCTTTGCGAGGCGTTCCGCTCGATCGCACTTAGATTTGAAGACTTTACCGACAAGCGCTTCACGCGGCTGCGCTGGCTCGATCATTTGCTCAAGGCGGGGATGCTCGATGGTCAGCTGCGCTGGCGAACCGCACAGCCGCGTGTTGCCTAATTTTCATTCCGTCGATTTTCGAGGGGGCAAAATATGGAACAGCTAGACGGGACCAAAGCGGTGGAGCGCCGGTCAGGACTGGACCTTCCGACCATCATCGATCGCGCTGCACAGCGTCTACCGTCTCTCGTCCTGACGCGCACTCCTTTGCGCGTCAGTTTTGCTGGCGGCGGTACCGATCTGCCCGATTTCTACAATCTCGATTGCGGCGCGGTCTTCAGCGCGGCAGTGGACAAGTACATCTATGTCACCGTCAAGCGTCACAGCGAGATCTTTAATGAACCCATCCGCTTGAACTATTCACAGACGGAGCAGGTAAACACCATAGGCGAGATCAAGAACAACATCGCTCGCGAATGCCTGCGTTTCCTGGAGATCGAACCGCCGATTTACATCTCGACGGTCGGAGACATGCCTGCCTCGACGGGCATGGGGGGGTCGAGCTCGTTCACGGTGGGACTGCTCAATGCCCTGCATGCATTCCGGGGAGAACGTGTCACCCCTGGCCAACTGGCCGAAGAGGCATGTCACATCGAGATGGACATCCTCGAGGAGCCGATTGGCAAGCAGGACCAGTATGCCGCCGCGTTCGGGGGCATGAACCTGTTCCGCTTCCAGCCGGGCGGCGCGGTAACGGTCGAGCCGCAGCGGGTGCGCAATGGCGCCATCGAACATCTCTTCAGCAACCTGATGATGTTCTGGACGTCGCATCAGCGGCCGGCCAGTTCCGTGCTGGCAGAGCAGAAGGCGAAAACGTCAAGCAATCTCGATACGCTCAGGCGGATGCGGGACGATGCCTTCATGCTTCAGGAGATCTTTGCGGAGCCCGTCATCGACGTAGAACGCTTCGGTGCCGTCCTTCACGCAGGGTGGGAGATGAAGCGGAGTTTGGCGTCCCGCGTGAGCAACGCGGCGATCAATGGCCACTACGACCTCGCCAGGGACGCAGGTGCGGAAGGCGGCAAGCTGTGCGGCGCCGGCGGCGGCGGATTCCTTATGTTCGCGGTCAAGCCGGAACGCCGGGAAAGTGTAAGACGCGCACTCTCACACCTAGCCTATGTGCCTATCGGCTATGAAGTCCACGGCTCGCGCCTCTTGCATCCGGCGCAAGTCTGATGGCCGTCCTTCGATCGCACAAGAGGACCGCCGGCGCGAGCCACCCTGAGCAGAGGTCGTCGGAGATGCAACCCGACGTGACACTCATTTGACCAATGGATCTACGATGCTTTTCACAAAGACCGATATTCCAGGCGCCACCCTGGTGGAACTGCAGAAATTCGAAGACGAGCGGGGCTTTTTCGCACGCGGCTGGTGTTCGCGGGAGTTTGCCGAGCAGGGGCTTCCGGATCGTGTCGTGCAGGTGAATATTTCATACAACAGGCACAAGCATACACTGCGCGGCTTCCATTACCAGCTGGCTCCCCAGTGCGAGGACAAGATGCTTCGCTGCATCCGGGGCAGCCTGTACGACGTGCTGATCGACCTGCGTTCCCGATCGCCCACCTATAAGCAGCACCTCACGGTGGAACTGTCAGCGGCGAACCAACGGATGCTGGTCATCCCGAAGGGCTGCGCGAACGCCTTTCTCACCATGGAGGACCACTCCGAGGCGACATATCTCGTCTCCGAATTCTACACACCGGCGGCCGAGCGTGGTGTTCGCTGGAACGATCCTGCTTTCGCAGTGAAGTGGCCGGTGGATGCGCCGGCGCTGATTTCTGAAAAGGACCGAAGCTGGCCCGATTATGACCGCTAACCTTTCGCCACCCGACCTTTCGGGGAGCAGCACAGGGGAGATGTAAATGTTCATTGTCGACAGGGAGTTGGAGAGGCTCGAGGCTCAGGGGCGGCCAATTCGCGTGGGTATGGTGGGGGCCGGCTTCATGGCCCGAGGCGTCGCGCTGCAGATGCTGCGGTATGTCCCAGGCATGCAACTCGTGGCGATTTCCAACAGGCACGTGGAAAAGGCGCGAGATGCCTATGCCGCCGCAGGTGAAGACGATGTGACTGAGGCGACCAGCACCAAAGCGCTTGAGGATCTCGTGGCGCGCGGTCGCCGCTCGATCACGGCGGACCCGATGCACATTTGCGAGGCCGACGACATCGACGTCGTCGTCGAGGCGACAGGCGCGATCGAGTTCGCTGCCCACGTCACAATGCGGGCGATCCGGCACGGCAAGCATGTTGCCCTGATGAACGCCGAACTCGACGGCACGATCGGACCGATCCTGAAAGTGTATGCCGACCGGGCAGGAGTGGTCCTCACCAATGTGGAGGGGGATCAGCCCGGCGTTATCATGAACCTCTACCGTTGGGTCAGGGGCCTGGGCATACGTCCGGTGCTTTGCGGGAACATCAAGGGCCTGCACGATCCCTACCGAAATCCGACGACTCAGGAGGGTTTTGCCAAGAAGTGGGGGATGAAGGCCCCAATGGTCACCTCCTTCGCGGACGGCACGAAGATCTCGTTCGAGAACGCCATCGTCGCCAACGCCACAGGCATGCGGGTGGCGAAGCGCGGCATGTACGGGCCTGTGGTCGAGCCTGGTACCCCGATCCAGGAGGCGGTCGGGTGGTATCCGCTCAATCAGCTCCTCGAGGGGCCGGGGATAGTTGATTATTGTGTCGGCGCCATGCCCAACCCCGGCATCTTCGTTCTTGGCACCACAGAGGATGCCGTCGAGAAGCACTATCTCTCACTCTACAAGATGGGCCCCGGACCGCTCTACTGTTTCTATTGGCCCTATCATCTGTGTCATTTTGAGGTGCCCTCCACGGTGGCGAGGGCCGCAATATTCCGCGATGCTGCGATTGCGCCCCTGGGCGCGCCGACCGTTGATGTGGTGGCCGCCGCCAAGCGGGACCTTAGTGCCGGAGAGATCCTCGATGGCCTTGGACATTACATGACCTACGGGCTCTGCGAGAACGCGCGAACGGTGCACGCCGAGCGGCTTGTGCCGATCGGGCTCGCCGAGGGCTGCCGGCTGCTGCGCGACGTGAAGCGGGACGAGGTGCTCGGCTATGACGACATCGAGCTTCCGATCGGGCGGCTTTGCGACACACTGCGCCGGGAGCAGGATCTTGCCTTCTTCGGCCGCTCTGCAGCCTCCCTGCGCCGCGAGGTCTCTGCAACCGCCTAGTTAGCGGGACTCCAGTTGTTCCGCCGCCCGAAGCTTAGAGTTGAGATGGCCGAACCGATGTCCGATTTCCATTGCCTGACACAGGCCGCCGCGCTTTGCCTCCTCTTTGTGGGTACGACTTTCCTGGCCCTTAACCCGGATTGGATCGACAGGCCCCTCGCAACGGCCGTCAACACCGTAGCGAGCAATCAGCCCTTCGCCAGCCGGCTCGCTTTCGGTGCCGTCTACCCAACAACCGAGGGCGCTATAGTTGTGTCCTTGCTTTGGTATTGCTGGTTCGCCCATGACGGTCCGGAGTCGAGGGCAAGGCTGGTGAGCGGCGTCTGCGCAGCTGTCCTCGCGGCGCTCGTCGCGCATTTCCTGCAGGGCGCTCTGCCGACGACGCCAAAGCCGATTTTTGACTCCGCACTTCGACTTCATATCCCGGACGTTTTGGGCGACGCTGCCGTTCTGCGCTCAGCGCCGTTCGCCGGCACCCCCGGGTTCCCCAGCGAGCGAGCGGTTCTGTTCGCGGGTCTAGCGATCGCCATTCTTCCCGTTCGCTTCGAACTCGGACTCCTCGCCCTGGCCTGCACCTTGGTGGTAGAGCTTGCGCGAGTCTACTTGGGGCTGCATTACCCGACCAATGCTCTGGGTAGCCTCGCCTTGGCCGCCGCCCTGGTATGGATAGCACAAACGCACCCGAGCCTTGAACTCGGCGCCCTGGTTCTCCGGTGGGAGCGCGGCGCCCCATCAAGCTTCTATCTGTGCAGCTTTCTGGCCTCATACCTTGTTGTTGCGTTCCAGGCGTTGCGAGAACTTGCCAAAGGGCTTCTGCAATAGGAACTGGTGTGAAGCCGCCAACGACATGACGTGCATCGCCGCGCTGAAGCGTCATCTTGGCCGGACAACAACAATCATGCTGAAAGGTGTTCGCAACAGCGGCGGATTACCTCAATGAAGCGGATTAGGCATCCGGCAAGCTGGATAAGGCCGCTCTACGGCTTCCACTGGCCCTACTACCTCTGCCATTTTGAGGTAGCCAGCACACTGCGCGCGCCGCGCTGTTCGACAAGCCCGATCTCTTCGCTCGGCGAACCCAAGGTCAATTTCGTTGCAACCCGCCAAGACCGATTCGAACTGCCGGCCCTTCCTGCGTTCAGCTCCGCAACGAACAGGATTGCCACTTCTTTGGCTCCGCAGTAGCCGGCACGGCCCCGGGGACGAGGCGACTCGTGAGCCGGCGCTCGCAGCGGGCGGCTCCTACTTCCTACGCGGTAGGGCGACGACGTTGGCCGAGCCCAAGGCGATGCTCCGCAGCATCTGTTACGAACGCCGAGCGACGGGATTACCTCCTTTTGTTGGAGCGCCTGCCACAATGACACTCTGGTCGCGGGAGGGAATCGATATAAAATTCACAGGTCGATAGCCGCTCCGCGTTAGGCCAGACTGAACCCCATCTGGCGCTGTTGTCTATTTTGGACACAGTGAGGACGGCGGACACAGTGAGGACGGCGCAGTCAAGCGGAACAGCTACTAAGAATAAGCCAAAGGCAACCATTGATGTACAATCCAGATGGGCTCCGGTATTGTAAGCGAGTTGTAAGAGCGGCCTTAGGATTCGATCATCTTCTCCGGCCCGAATGCTCTATTCCTACACAAAAACTCGGCTCCGCATATGGAGGTTGGGTCGTTGCGGTCGAGCCTCTTCTAGCTGCTCCCTCCCCTATTGTTCTTTCCTTTGGCTTAGGGGACGATATTTCATTTGATCTGGAAGTCAGCAAAGTATTCGGTGCAAAGGTCTTTGGGTTTGATCCGACTCCGGCCAGTCTTGACTGGATTGCCGCTCAGGAATTACCCCCCACTGTGCGGATCTACCCCTTGGGAATATCTAATTTCGACGGGGAGCAAACGTTTGCTGTGTCCGAAGATGACACACGCAGCAATTTTTCCACGAAGTTGGTTACAGGCAAGAGCATTGTCTGCAACGTGAGGCGTTATTCTACTATCCTGGATATGCTCGGACTGGCAACTGTCGATGTGCTGAAACTCGACGTCGAGGGGGCAGAGCACGACGTCCTTCCAGAGGTGCTTGGATCTGATGTCTTACCGAGACAGATTCTCGTCGAGTTTCACCACTGGTGGCACCGCACTCCCGTGGAGCAAACCTACCGAACAGTGGAAGCGATAAAGGGCCAGGGTTACACCCTGTTCCATGTTTCTCCTGCGGGCCACGAGTTGTCATTTTTGCTGACGCGATAGCAAGCCTTACGAGAACTTTCGACAAGCCGCCGTCGGTGGCGGGATCGTCGGCAACAACCTGACGCCACGCTTGCCAGGTGACCCGAGAACCGTTTCTCGGCGGCATCGCCCGCGCCGCACTGATCAGCCGACCCACATGTTCGGCATTGCCGACGGCAGCATGGCCGGCATGCAGCTCCCGGAGAAGCGGTGGCGCAAGCGCTTGTGAAGTGACGGCTCGCGGCAGGGCGGCTACGTCCATGCCATAGGAGCATAGGCTGAAGAGGCTAGCCAAGCAGAAAGGGACGCACGGGAAGTAGCTGTGACGGGCATTGAGCGGTGGGGATTACCTCTTTTGCTGGCGTGCCTGCCACAAAGACACTCTGGCAGAACAAGGCACTTTCGCCTTTCGTTAGAGGAGTGTGGGGCAGACCGTCGGTCGACGAGGCCACCACAGCCCTCAAGGATTGGATGGGACCCGATGACAGATCGCATTGCGCTCATAACTGGTGTGACCGGTCAGGACGGTGCCTACCTTGCCAGACTGCTGCTGGAGAACGGCTATACTGTCCACGGACTGAAACGCAGATCCTCCTCCTTTAATACCGAACGCATCGACGACATCTACGTCGATCCGCACGAACCGGACGCACGCTTTTTTCTCCACTACGCCGACCTGACCGATGCGACCAATCTCATTCGCATCGTTCAGGAGACGCGCCCTACCGAAATCTACAATCTGGCGGCCCAAAGCCATGTCCAGGTAAGCTTCGAGACGCCTGAATATACCGGCAACGCCGATGCCCTTGGCACACTCAGGCTGCTTGAAGCCATCCGCATCCTGAAGATGGGAGAGCGGGTGCGCTTTTATCAGGCATCAACCTCCGAGCTGTTCGGCAAAGTCCAAGAGGTGCCCCAGACGGAGAAGACGCCGTTCTACCCGCGCTCTCCCTATGCGGCGGCCAAACTCTATGCCTATTGGATCACGATCAACTACCGTGAAGCGTACGGAATGTTCGCTTCCAATGGCATACTGTTTAATCATGAAGGCCCCACGCGCGGCGAGACGTTTGTGACCCGCAAGATCACACGTGCGGTTGCAGGTATCGAGCGAGGCTTTCAGTCCGCCCTCTATCTTGGAAATCTGGATGCGAAACGCGACTGGGGGCATGCTCGCGACTATGTGGAGGGCATGTGGCGGATTCTTCAGCACGCCGAGCCAGACGACTTCGTCCTCGCCACGGGCGAAACCCACTCGGTTCGAGAGTTCGTAGAGCGTGCCTTTCGGGCAGTCGGCCGCGTCATCGTCTGGGAAGGTAAGGGGGTGAACGAGATCGGCCGGGATGGCAAGACAGGAGAAATCCTCGTCCGAATCGACCCACGCCATTTCCGTCCAACGGAGGTCGATCTCCTGATGGGAAATCCGGCGAAAGCCCGCTCAAAGCTCGGCTGGTCGCCTAAGACGACGTTCAGCGACCTCGTGGCGGAAATGGTGGCGGCCGATCTGAAACGTCTGGAGCGAGAGCGCTGGCATAGGGACAGTAGCGTCTAGAAAGCGCCACCGGTCATGAACAACACTTACCGGCTCCGTGATGTGCGTCTTGGCAGCATCAATATCGTCGCAAACGCGACCGGCAAGATCGTGCCAAGCGGGCGCACCAGCCTTTAGAGAGGGGCGTTGTCCGCGCTACCCACGTGCGCGATGGACAGAGCGTGAAGGCTGGCGACCTTCTGTTCGATTTCGACCCGACCATGACGCCGACGAGGAGCGTCAGCAAAACGATCTCCGTTCGGCCGACCTCAACACGCCGCTGCGCGCGGAGCCGCAGACGATCCGCTTGCCGCCTTCGCGGCCGTTCCGGAAAATCGACTTGGCACGCCGGGAGTTGCCGGTCAGCGTCCCTTGTTGACGTTCTCCGACTCCAGAAAAGCGCTTGGTTCACCTCGCTTTGGGAGTATTTCGGCCTAGGCGTGCCTGCAACTTCACGAAAGATAGACGCCGCCAATTCTAGACCTATGGGCCTGCGCCTTTGGCAGCCTGGGCGCCAGCCGCTCTCGTCCTGTCCACGAATGACATCTCTCATTCCGGCGAGATCTGCCATCGGCGGTTGAACGCCAGTTCCGCGTGAGGTATCGATCTCGCGGGCGTGCGTTCGGGTACTCGCCGTTTGCGTCGGTCCAATGAGAGCGCGGCCTAATCCGTCATTCCTTCTCTGAACAGACGACGTTTCGCTGACTCCTTGAAAGCCTTGAGAGGCGAGCCAGCCTCCGAAATGCCTTTCGGCGCCATTCTCGCGGAACCGGAACTTGAACGCGGTCACCGGCATGTTGCAGCCCAGCCCACCCTTGTCGTCAGCCCGAGCAGCACGCACGAGACATCCTTTCGGTCGCCGACAGGCATGCTCCTATTGGACTAGGGGGTGCCAATCGGGGCGTTAGGGCTACCCCAATTCATGAAGGAGCCTCCCGCCCGGCAGCGTGCTACGTCTGTCCGCGCAAGAGCCGAGCAAAATGCGTGACCCAGGACACAGTCGGACAAGCCAGGCCGAACGCATTCGGCTTCGTCGCGAGATGTTCGGGGCTGTCGATGCCGTGCTGCGCCGCAATCCAGAGGTCGGAGCCTACAACCAGAAATTTTGAGGGGACTGGATCATGCCGGAGCGGATCGTCAGTTTTGTGATGAGCGGGGGCGTCGGCTCGCGGCTGTGGCCGCTGTCGCGCGAAGACAATCCCAAGCAATTCCACGACCTTTCGGGCGACGGCTCGATGCTTGCGAAGACTGTCCGACGCCTCAAGGCGCGCTCGGACGGCGAGACGCCGATCTATCTGATAGCCTCCGAACGGCATGCCGACCGCGTTATCTCGGACATCGGTCCGCTCGGCCTGAACGGGGGCAGACCGATTTTCGAGCCCGTCGGCCGCAATACCGCCGCTGCGGTGGCCATAGCCACGTTGCAGACGATCTCCGAATATGGCGGTGACGCGCTTGTGCTCGTGGTGCCCTCCGACCATCAGATATCGACCGAAATGCAGTTCTGGCAAACCGTCGAGGCTGGCATGCCTGCCGCCGATTCAGGAAGCATTGTCGTATTCGGCATCAGGCCGACCCATCCCGAAACCGGGTACGGCTACATCGAGGTTACGGCAAATGGTGACGGCGGGGCCGCCGTTTCACATTTTGTCGAAAAGCCCAATGCCGAGACGGCCGGCAAATATGTGGCTTCGGGAAGATTCTACTGGAACGCCGGCATCTTCCTGTTTCGTGCCGACACGATGCGGAAGGCATTTCTCGAGTTCCGGCCAGACATCTGGGACAGCGCGGAACGGGCCCATAAGGCTGCACGGACCAACGTCTTGGGCATCTACCTGCCCCAGGGCTTCTATTCGGCTGTCCCGTCGACGTCGATCGACTACGCAGTCATGGAGCATGCACGCGGTATTGCGATGGTTACGGCTTCCTTCCGCTGGAACGACCTTGGATCGTGGCAATCGCTGCTCGAAGCCAGCCCGACGGACCGCGACGGCAATGTCGTAATGGGCGACGTTGTCGCCATGGATTGCGGCAACTCCTATCTCAGAAGCCAGGGCAGACTGCTGACAGTCATTGGAATGAAGGATGTGGCGGTGGTGACGACACCGGACGCGGTATTCGTCGCTCCTGTCAGCCACAGCCAGAACGCGAAGAAAGTCGTCGAACAACTCGAGAAGAGCGGACGCCTTGAAACGAAGTTCACGGGGTCGGACGACCGGGTCATCATCAGCGGGTCATGGCGCAAGCGGGTCGAGCACTGGCTCTTCAACGAAACCCTGCCGCTGTGGTCCACTGCAGGTGTCGACGATGCGTATGGCGGCTTCCACGAGGCGCTCGGTTTCGATGCAAGGCCGTTGGGCAAACCCAAGCGCATGCGGACGATGGCGCGCCAGATTTACGCGTTCGCGGTGGCCAAAGAACGCGGCTGGGCTGGACCGGCCGACAAGCTCATCGACCACGGCATCGAGTTTATCGCCAAACACGGCCGCACCGAACGCGGTGGCTGGGTGCGCATCCTTAATTCCGATGGCAGCGTGGCTGACCCGACGGAGGACGCCTACGACCATTCCTGCGTGCTCCTGGCGCTTGCCCACGCTCACCGATGCGGCCATCAGGAAGCCCTGCAACTGGCACAAGAGACGTTCCATTTCATCGACACCCATCTCGAGGACGTCAGCCTGAACGGTTTCCTCGAGACCCCCGGCTGGAAGGGGGTGCGGTTCTCGAACCCGCACATGCACATGCTGGAATCCTTCCTTGCCTGGCATCGCGTCACCGGCGAGCGTGCATATCTCCGTCGGGCGGCACGTGTCGTCGATCTCTTCCGGTGCCGTTTCTTCGATCAGGAGAGCTGGACGCTTGGGGAACATTTCGATGTCGATTGGCTACCGTTGCCGGGAGAGGAGGGACAGTGGACCGAACCAGGGCACCATTTCGAATGGGCCTCGCTCCTCATCGATTTCGCGCGGGCAAGCGGGCAGAAAGACTTGGCAGCCTATGCAAGGAAGCTCTATTCGTCGGCGATCGCCAGCGGATTGAACCGGGCCACGGGCCTGGCTTATGCAGCCGTGTCGCGGCAGGGAATTCCCTTCGACCGGCTCTCCCGCAGCTGGCCGCAATGCGAAGCCGTCAAGGCGGCCGTCGCCCTGGACGGCATCGGCGGGCCTGATCTCAAACCTGAGATCGAAGCACGTGTCGCCCGCCTCTTCAAATGGCATATCGATCCCGCACCGCTAGGCTTGTGGATCGACAGAATTGACGAGCGCGGAAGGTCACTGGCGACGGAGGTGCCCGCGAGCATTTTCTACCACCTCGTGACGGCCTTGATGCAGTATCTGGACAAGACCGCAGGGCAAGTCGAACCTTTCCCGCTGCCAGCTTTGGATGTGAGCAAAAGCGTTGCGATGCAGGGTTACGGCTGACCCAACCGTCCGCGATAGCTCCGTGTTGGTCAAACGACCAATGACGAAAGTAGTACAAGATCGGGAGGAATACCCATGAAAGTGACAATCCTGGGAAACTGTCCGCCCCATGCCTACAAGGGATTGATGCAAAGTTCAGACCGAGAAGCTGCAATCAAGGCGGTTTTGGAAAGCGTTGGTAGCAAGGTATGCGGTATGATGTTTACTCGCGGCGCCTATGATATTGTCATCAATGCTGAGGTTCCGGACCAGGCCGATGGGATGGACCTAGCACTTGCGGTCCGGGCAAGCGGCTGGATAAACGAGCTAGTTGTCCTGGAAGAACTCGACATGAAGGCGGCGCTCGCTGCAGCCAAAAAGGCTGCCGCGTTTACAAGACCGCCGGCTGATTGGATAACTGGCTGTACATTGAAGGCAGCACGGTTCCGTTGAACGCGCCGTGCTGCCAAGTCTCAAGGAAAGACACGCTGCGGTTTCGGAAAGCCGAAGCAGGCGCGGCATTGGTTCTGCTTCAATACCGCGCCGACAGCGAACGCGCCCGGGTCAGGGGGTCAAAAACGAAGGTCATGCCGAGTTAATTTTGGAATGTACACCCTAGAAGGTGCGCTTGACGGACCGGCGAGGTCCGGTTTTGTAGAGGCTTCTTCTCGGAGCGCTTCTTTATCTAATCGGAGCGCGACAAGGCAATCGAGATCACATTGTCAGTATCTGTTTCAGGTAGCGAACAGCATTGGCAAAAATTGGCCGCTGGGGCGGCGTTCTCATGATCACCATCCCTAAGGGTGCTCGGACTTTACGACTTTCCAGGATACCTATGGTCCTGACGCAGCGAGTGGAGCTATCCGTCACTTCCCTGCCCTGTGCGCCGCCACCAATCTCGCGTAGAAGGGCCCTGGCCGAACCCGGCCCTGCGACGCGAGAACTCCATGCGAATAGTGTTGCCTGTCCTGTTGCTCGGCGCCGCCCTTGCCAGCCTGTCGCCCGCCAAGGCCGCGGCGGGCGATTGCGGGGATGCCGCCGCGCTGGTGCAGCAGGCCTATCCCAACGCCCGAAAGAGCGCCGACGGCACCTCGTTCACGCTTGAACCTCATACTAGCATCACCTCAACGTTCACGGAGAGCGAAGCGCCATTTGGCCTGGTCTGCAAGATTTGGCCCGCCCATGTCGACCTGATGTTGGTCGCAGTGCCGCTGATTGACAGCGCTAACGGCGACCACCTGCATGTCGGCGATATCGAGCTTCTGGTCGTCGACAGGAATACGCTGCGCGTGCGCCAGCGCCTGCTCCAGCCCGGTCTGATGACCGATGATGCGATTGTCATCGAGAAGGTGGAATTCGACACCGGCCGCTATGCACTGGCCCCCAATGTCAGCGCATTCGGCCTGCGCATCGAAATGGCGCACCATTCGCTGACCGCTCCCTTCACTGAAACCGACCTGCGGCTATACGCTCTCACCGGCGCTACGCTACGCGTGGTGCTCGACGGCCTCGTGGTGGCCGGCTCTGGCGGCGATAGCGATGGTAGTTGCGCCGGATACTTTCATTCCAGCCAGGTCAGCCTGGCGATAAGCCCGGCGAGCCATCATGGCTATCACGATATCACCGCGGTTGAGCGGTCGAATACCGATAATCCCTCCCCCGACCATAATGGCGAATGCCAGTCCCATCCTGGCAAGCCTGCGAAGCGGACCTACTGGATGCGCTATGATGGCAGCCGCTATGCGGTTCCCGCGGCACTCAAGGTGATGGGGTTGTGAGGTGGCCGCACACGTCCCTGCCTTGGTTCGTCAATGTCATCAATTCCAGTTGAACGGGTATCGACCGTTAATTCTCTCGTGGTAGGAGGCGCTCAAGGGGGCTCTTCTCAAAGGAGCTGATGATTTGTGGTGGTCAAGATTCAAAAGGGGTTTTGCCGGAACGTGGGACGACAGACTTGACGGGCTATTCTCCGCAAAGGTCGAATACGCCGGAAAATCCATTCTCGATGTTGGCTGCAATATGGGTGTTGTCGCCTATGAGATATCCAAGCTGAAACCCAGTTCGATCCATGGGATCGACATTGCCAAGCCACATATCGAGACCGCAAAGATGTTATTGAGCGGCTCCCCGGTACATGCCAGGTTCGATCGCCTGAATCTTGGCAGCCGGCGCCTCGGCAATATACTTCTACCCAAATACGATATCGTCCTGCTGCTGGCCGTCTACCAGCACATGCAGCGCAACATCGGCCCAGGCAAGGCGCGAAGGGTGCTTTCCAATATTGTGAGGCGCACCTCAAACGTCGTTGCCCGCGTTCCGCCTGGAACGGATGGCGAATTCATCGAAACGCTTTCTGACGAGGGGTTCCAGGTCAAGAGCACTCACACATCGCCTCTTGGTAGTCATGTGCTCGTGCTTGAGAAACCCGCCTTACGAAATCCGCAGCCATAGAGATGACATCCATGTGGCAGCAGCGGGCGCAGACCCGCTGCCTGCCTGCAACGCAGTCCCGGGAGAGCCCGATTCGCCGGCAGAAAGCACCTTGCGGATGGACTTCGGGCCTATGCCTTTGACATTGAGGTTGACTCCGCAGCCGTGCTGGAAGAGCTTTTCAAGGCCAATGGCTGGAGTAGCGGCTGGCGGGACGGCATCTACCACTACGTTCATTACCATTCCCGCAAAAATGAAATGCTTGGGGTTGCGCGCGGAACCGGCAAGGTTCGGTTCGGGGCAACAGGGGCCGTACATTGTCCTTGAAGGCCGGCGATATGGCAGTTCTTCCGGCCGGCACCGGTCACCCAGTTGGCCGTCCACGGGAAGGCTCCCGGTCTATGGGAGGAAGCGCCGCTGGTGTCAGCGTGGAAAAAATGAAGCTTGAAGATGAAGTCCGCCACGTTTCCGAAGACTTGGACGATGATGTACTGAGTGACGCTGTGCGGGCGCTGCATCGTCGGGTTAAGATCGTTCATGATTTCGATATCCCATACATTGCTGGCTACAGCAAAGATGGCAGGACGATTTATATCGATCGCCATATGCCTCGCACTATGGATTGGAAATCGGCCAAGGTCCGGCTTGCCCCATTTCTGCTAACGCACGAGATCGTTGAAAAGGCGCTCCTGGACAAACTCGGGCTTCATTACCTGCACGCGCATCAGATCGCCCTTCGAGCCGAACGCGATGCCGTGAAGGCGGCGGGTGTTGGCTGGTCCGCTTACCAGGCCGTCAACAAAAAGAACGAAAAACCGATCTCCGAAGAGAAGCTCAAGAAGATTCCCAAGGATCTTGACCTGACGCCCTACCGCGACATGAGTGACTTTTCAACGCTAGAGCGTCTGCTGAAGGCGCAACGATAGTCGGACAAGCCAATGGGTCCTCGCTTGCCAGTTCCATGACCGCCGCCTTGCTGCAGAGCCGACGATGCTCTTTGTTAGATTCGAGCCCGGCCGAGAGTAGGGCTTTCAGTCGCAGATGCTAACGAGGCAGTAGGTTTCCTTGTTCCTTGGCCGTTTCGAGAAACGCCCCGCGGACCACTTCGCGTTTCACCTGATCGATCAAAGGCATGCATGGCAGAGCTGCACTGCGCTGAGCCATTTGGGCCACGCTGCTTGGTCCTGTGCAACAGTTGCTCCGGCTCGGCGGCCCGCTCGAAGTCGTTGCACTGATAGGCAATGCCAGGACAGGTGGTCCTTACGGACACTGGCGTCAGGATAGGCGCTTAATTTGAGAAGCTGGAAGGTGGGATGCTATCGTATTAGCGCGAAGGCCGTGTATCCTTTGAAATTCCATGCGCTGTGCAACTTCTCAAATAATACCTGCGTAGCCACTATGTGAATTGAAGCATTGAAGCCGAGGACGATGACAACCAGCCGCGCGGCCTGGTGGCCGAGCGCCACGTCCGAAGGACGATGGAGGCCGCCAACGCGTGTCCGAAAATTGTAGCATACTTCGGACTCATACCTTGCGTTTGTCCGAAAAGCACAGCCGGACGGGACCGCCGAAGCGGCGAAAGCGACCCCCGCGCCTCCTATCCGAAGTCAGAGAGAACCAGAGAGGACCCATAAGAGGAACTTAAAGCCGCAAGAGCCCGCCGACCAACCCCGTTTAGCCGCAGCTAACGGAACGATGTAGGCCCTCGCGGGTTTAGAGCCTTTCACGTTTTGATGGAAGCGTAGCCGGCGTTTGCGAAGTAGTTGTTGCATTCGGTTGCCTCGATCGTTTCAACGAG
>NZ_JAMYND010000039.1:0-48777 GCF_040318885.1 Mesorhizobium sp. M0998 | reverse complement strand
TGAAAGGCGTTCTGATCACCAGCATGTTAGCAATCAGCGTCAGCTGCGGGGCCGCACTTGCCCAGACGCAGCAGTCGACCGACGACCAGTCCGGCGCCAATTGTGCAGCCGGCACTGCCAATTGCCAGAACGGCGCCAAGATGGGCGAGCAGGCTCAGGGCAAGGCCGCCACCACCACTGATCAACAGGCGCAGGGCAAACCGAAGCTGAAGACCGGCGAGCAGGCACAGGGCAATGCTGGCGCTACGACTGACCAGCAAGCCCAAGGCAAGGCTGGCGCCACCACTGACCAGCAGGCCACGGGCAACACGAAGATGACGACCGAGGAGCAAGCCCAGGGCAAGGCTGGAACCACCACCACCGAGCAGGCTCAGGGCAGCTCCAAGATAAAGCCCAATCAGCAGGCTCAGGGCAAGGCTGGAACCACCACAACCACCGAGCAAGCTCAGGGCAAGGCTGGCGCCACGACTGAACAACAGGCCACGGGCAGCACCAAGATGAAGACCGACGAGCAGGCTCAGGGCAAGGCCGGGACCACGACCACCGAGCAGACCCAAGGCAATGCCTCGACGCAGACGCAGGACCAGAGTTCGACCGCTTCCATCAGCAATGTGACCGTTGAGCAGAAGACAGAGATCACTCAGGTCATCAAGGAGACGAACGTCCAACCCGTTTCCAATGTCGATTTCGACATCTCCGTCGGCGTCGAGGTTCCGCGAAAGAAGGTCCGGCTGCATCGTCTGCCGGCGCGCATCGTCAAGATCGTTCCGGCTTATGAAAATTACGAGTATTTCGTGCTCGCTGACGGCCGGATCGTCATCGTCGACCCGAATACCTACAAGATCGTGATTATCCTGACCTAGTCGTGGCCAGACGGTCTACCGTGGGTTGATTCACCAAAAAAGCCCGCCGCGCAGCTCGGGCGGCGGGCTTTTCCGTACCCAGCTCCAGCGTCTGCAAATCGCAAATCAAGGTCCGTCCTCGGGGCGAGGAGTGAGCACGGTATGATCGATGGTGTCGGGCAGGCAGGGACTGGGCAGGCAGCTTGTTCGGACTGACGCGGTGGTCATGGCATCGATATCCGTGACCAGCACCATTCTCGCGTAGTGCCGCGGCCACAGCGGCTCTCCAAACAGGACGAAGACGCCGCCAATCATCAGCGTCACCAACAAGAGTGCCGTTGCGTTTGCAAATATCTCGCCGTAGCGCATGGTAACCTGTCCTGGCCGGAAATCGATTCAGCCTGTGACAGCGGCAATCGGGACGGTGCCGAAACCCAGCTCTACTGCCCTTGGCGCCTCGCGAATGCCGCCTCCCGTTGGATCCTCTCGGGAATAAGCCAGGTGAATAACGGCACTCTCGGTACTTTGTTCCCGGGTCCCGACGACAGCCGCTCCCTTCATGCCGGACGTTTCCGTTTGCGAAGCCGCTGGCGGTCGTCGCCATTGATGCGCGGCAGCGAGATCCTTGACGTGACGTTCGTGCATCTGCAGCACTGGCAGCGTCTTTTTGGCAACTCCTTCATTTCAGCCGGATCGTCGCCGGAATTTGCGTAAGCGGAAAACAGCGCCACCGCTTCCTTATGCGCCTGGGTCTGCATGTCGATATATTTCGATTGGAAGCTGTCACCACTGGCCTCCTTGAGTTGGTCGGAGAGCGCGCGAAGCTTCCGTGGAGATCGTTCGCCAGTCTCAGAACTGCCTGACGTCTCAGGACCCGCCACTCATCGAGCGCGCCGCCGGCGACTACGGCTGGGCGGCGGTCCACCGCCATCAATATAGCGATTGGCCGTACCGCGCCGGCGGAGCTTCTGGATAGCCAGGACCCGCAATGCGCAGCCCTTGTCCGGGCTCTGAACAGAGCCGGCGAGGATGCGTGAGGACCGGCTGCGTGGGTGAGATGTCCGAGCCATCCCAGCGTTGACGCCGATCCCGGGGCCGTTCGGCACGGTGTTCGGCAGCGGGCTCGCGCTGGTCCCGCTCCAGATCGTCGCGGGCAGCCGGAGGGTCTGGTTGCCCGCCATCATCAGAGAGCGCCAGTTTTCGCCTGTGGCGTTCGGTCTTATGGTCCGTCATTCGGTGCCGATGATCAGCCGGGTGGAGAAAGTGGTGCGCACCGGTCAGCTGCAGATCCTGACGGGCCCGACGGTGCAGACCCGCTCGGCGTTCCGATCTTCCTGCTCGCTGTCGTTATCGCCCTGCTGATTCCCTTCGGCAATATCCTGCCGGTGCTCTCACTGGTAGTCTTGGCCGTCGCATTGATGGAATGCGACGGTCTCGTAACCCTGATTGGACTGCTGCTCGCTCGACGTCGTTTGTCGCGACTGCGGCTCTGCTTGTTGTTGTGGCATCAGCGGTCCCGACGTCCTAAGCGCGGGATTGCGAGATCACGGACGCGTCGTCAGGCATTGAGTCCGAGACCCGCCGCTCACTGACGGCCCAGGCCTGCTCTTCGACATTTTCATCTGCCTCAAGTCTGCGCCGCAACTCGCTTATCACGGGGTGCACTGGAGGTGCGAACCAAAGGATTGCTATGGAATTTAGAGAAGGACTTCCTCTGCGACCAGCTTCCGGTCGGGAGCTGGTAAACTTTTTGACCATCGGCCCTAAACAGAGGACCGTAACATCCCCATCTCCTCGGCTGCGCCGCGGTCGCGGTGAGGGATAGGCGCCCAGCCTGGTTCGGTTTCGCCGTTGCGGAGCCACGGAAACGGCAGATTCCCTCACGTTGGCGGTGCGGCGGTGGAACGGGGCGACCGAGAACCGCTGTTGCCGTTAAATCTCAGTCTTCGCTGCAGGCCAACGCGATCAACGTCCACACATATTTCTGAAAGTCTCAGGCTTTAGCAGCCTTCCGCCCGTAGCGATCGCACCATTCGCACGACGACGGGATCGTAGGCGATTTTTTCGGATCTGCTGTAGTTCATTATAAAGAGCGCCGCACCGTCATTGCAGACGGCAATGACGCGTACGTAGCGGATTTGCCCGTCCCTGATACCGGAATAACTGGCCCACGTCGGCTTAACGCGCCGATAGGTCACTTTCCAGCCCGCCTTTTCATCCTCGACAATTCGATGCTCTATTTCGGCGCGGAAACTGGCCTTTCCGAGCCTTGCGCCCCAAACAGCAAGAAAGGCCTCGTTTTTGCCCTGAAAAGCTGCTCCCTGGTCGGAACGCTGAGTTAAAACAAAGCCGGGGGGCGCATCGAATACAAAGCCAAACTGCTTAATGCCGAAGGGCTGCCACTCTTGCGCATAAAGAAGCGTGGTGGAAAATAACAACGAGACGAAGCTAAGCAGCAAGCGGAACATGGCGCTTAATTAGGGTCGAGTAATATACCGTCCATACCCTGCCGGAGTTTTTTGCCAAGCCGACCTAGCATCGGCAAGCTGGCTTAGTCGCAGACGCCGGCGGCGCCGCTCGACACGGCTGCTTAACCCGACTTGGCTCCAAACTCGTACTCGGGCGATCACCTTGGCCCGATGAGGCGCCGTTAGTGAGCTGCCGCTGGCCAGCGCCGCCGCACGCAATCGACGGCAAGATTTTGTGGCCGCAGTTGGTCGGCAATCCAAGGCTTACGAATCCTCGCGTCCAATCCCTGTGCAGATTCCCACTGGAACCAATGCGACCGGGTCCGGTTAACAATCGAAGGGGCCCCTCGGATCTTGAATGATGGTCGATCTTTTGAACATCGAGCTGCCTAAAGCCAGGCAGCGCGTGAAACGAGCGGAGCTGTCTCTCCAGCGTGCGACCGAAATGCTGGACAAAGACTGCGGCGTCGGCATTAACATCGCGCTGTGCGACAGGATTAGGTCTGCACAACGTCGACTGGCCGAGGCCAGAGAACGTCTGGTCAAGATAGATTCCACCTGCACGGACTGCGGTCTGACGCTGAACATCCGGCCGCTTGGCGGAGCATCGCAACAGCCGCAAATTTCCGCGCGATGCGCGATCAGGGCCACTGGTATTCCAGAGCTTCCATGCGTCCACAAACCGACGGTTGGAGCGTAAAGGACGAACTCGGCACCGAAATGTCAGGTCGTCCCCCGGTCGCTACCGGCAGCAACAAGGTGGTACCGGAAGTTGTTGCCGATGCGTCGTCGAAATAGCGACCCTGGCGGATGCGGCCCGGAACGCGGCAAAGGTCTCCGGCGGAACGCTGTCAAACTCGGTATGCCTTGGCGCTGGCTACAAACCAGACCGAGAGGATTCTTCTTTCCGGATCAGACCCCGTTTTGCGTATGGAGGTGGAGGGCATGACGGCAACTCGGGTCGAGACGGTCAACGAGCGGAGAGGCAGTCGCGTTCCTTGTCTCCGTCCCTCAGCAATCGGCGCAAACGCCGAACATGGAGCTGGCGCTCCTGCGAGGAAGCGGAAAGAGATCGGAGGGTCGTCTGCGGATGCTGCAGCCGCCCACGCGCCCGCTCAAGGCTTAGTTTCTTCCTGGGGAGGAGCTTGTGGGTCAGGACAATCAGGGACGACGGAGTGGTACGCTTCGTTGTGGCAGAACGACCGCTTGATCGCAGCCACCTGGAACAGCGTCGAAATCGCAATCATCACCAATATCATCTGTCTCGTGCTTGGTTCGGTCTCACCTTGATTGTCGCCGCGCACGCCGCGGCGCGTTGGAGGATGTCATTGGGATTCCTGTGTGAAAAGATCCGGGTAGGATTGCCGATTGGGCCTGTGCGCCCATAGTCACGGCATGAAGGCGGAGTATGTTGAACTGGTTTTGTTGGAGCAATCACTTGCCAATACAGGCGGTATGAATCGGGCGTTTTCCGACCGAGTGGATGACATCGCGGAGAAAACTGGCGGATCTGTCTTGTTCGACGTTCGCGTGGACGGCGATTCTCGCATTCAGAGGATGGCGGCGATTGGGTACGGCGCAAACGACACCGTGGTAGCAATCATGATGGATAAAAACGGACAACTTAGATCCGCGCCGGTGGACGCAGACAACGACTTTCTGGTGGCCGAACTAACCGTGTGGAGTTCGCTGCCGATGGCCGAGCAGGCCTCTGCCAACTACCACGGCGCGGCAGAGAGCTTGCTTGCGAAGCTTCGCAAATCGGGCCGTTTCGACCGGTCTACCTGATCTTTCTCAAAGTCGGATGGCGGTGGCGTGATGGCGAGACACACGGTAGCGCGTCGTGTGGGTCATGTCCCACGAGTCTGAATGTCTCACGAGTCTGAACCAAAAAGAATGTTTGATATCAAGCCCTTTACCGCGTCGGTGGCCCGCAAGGGCGAATTGGGACCTACAAGTTCAGCAATGATGGGCAAATTGTCCGCGTCGGTCTGAACGGGTCGACGGCACATGGACGATGCCGTCCGAATCGGTGACATAGCGCTCGCAGCGAGCCCGGATTGACCAGTTCGAGGTACGCGGGCTGATACGAGGCATCGATCACCCGCTGCAGGGTCAGATCGCTAGCGAGCGTCGCGCCGTACACGGTGGAGGCCAAGCCCGTGGCTGTGCCAAGCCCCCGTGGGCACGCTGGGGAAGCATGCCGTAGGGGCCGTCAATATAGGCGCTGCCGCGTGGCGCGCCGCTGCGATCGTGCCTGCTGGCAGGTATAGCTGCCTGCCGTCGCATAGGCCGTGGAGCCTGCATCGTCACCGTATCCAGCCATGCCGATCCTCACTTTGCAACATTCAGGTTCCGCCCACGTTGAGTTCGGCTCAGGCTGCGAGGAAAACACCTGGATGACCTACCGGCAGGCGCAGGACTTCGGTGGTCAAGCCCGTAAGGGCGAAAAAGGCACCCTCGTCGTCAAATATGGCACGTTCACGCCGAAGCATCACGACGATGACGAAGACCGCGCGATTCCATATCTGAAGGGCTACACCGTCTTCAATATTGAGCAGATCGAGAACATACCGGATCGCTTCTTCAGCCCCGCCGAGGAGCTCTCGGCAATCCGGCTCCGCACATCGAGGCCCTCGAGAGCTTCGTCCAGAACATCGGCGCAAGCGTCAGCTACGGTGGTGCCAAAGCTTGCTACCGGCCCAGCATCAACGACATCCTCATGCCTGACCGCGGGCGTTTCGACAGCGAGGTTCACCTTTACTCGACTTTGCTAGACGAGGTTTCGCATTGGTCCGGCGCAAAGCATCGCCTGGACCGCGATCTGACGGGCAGGTTCGGCAGTGAAGGCTACGCCGTGGAGGAGCTTGTTGCGGAGCTCGCGGCATCGTTCCTGTGTGCCGACCTGGGCGTGGCGCATGATCCACGCGACAACACAGCCGCCTATCTGGCGAGCTGGCTCGCCGTCCTTAAGAGTGACAAGAGAGCCATCATCACGGCCGCTGCGAAGGCGCAGGCCGCTGCCGAGTATCTCACAATGCTGCAGCCGGCCGTCGGACTGGAAGCCGCGTAATGAGATGGGGTGTCCGGAGGCCGGCGGTGGACTTCGGCGCCATCATAGCAATCGATCCTTCATCGTTCCACCTGGCGCCATTTGGTTGTCCGCGGACAACCACTGCTCTGTCTGAGGTGTTCTCCTGCATTCCCTGTGAGTTGTCCGCGGACAACTAAGCTCGAAACGGCATCAGGGTTAAGCATTTGTAAATTCGTAACGAAAAGGGTCTTATTGTAACTGCGCAGTTTATCGCATCTTAGCGCTAATTGCGCAGTTCGAGGGCCAAGGATGTTGCAGCCAAAATTGGCGGCGGCCCTGAGCGCGTTTGAGGCTGGTGCACGGCATTTGCCGGCGGCGTTTCCTCCAAAACAACTCCATACTCGGCGATCACGCATCCTCTGGGACCACGAGCAAATCCCTTGAGCCTGACTGAACCGACACTTGACAAATCGGCGGCCCTCCGACACGTTCTTAACAAAAGGCACAACAAACTTACAAAAGTTCAAGTTGGCACAATCTGGCCGATAGGGAGAAGGCCGATGCGTCTGTGTGACCGAGCGGAGATTTGCGCGTGAGCACGGTGACCGTGACCCGCGAAGCGCCCAGATGGGCCCTTCCCCGGTTCATGACGGCCGAGCATCCTTTCCCCTGGCTCGCGCCGATCACGGTGATGCTTCTCGTTTTCGGCATCTATCCCCTCGCCTATTCGGTCTGGCTGTCGCTTCACAAACGCAATGTCGTTTCCCGTCAGCTCGACTTCGCCGGGCTCCACCAATGGACGCGCGCCTTCTCGGATGCGCGTATGTGGCATTCGCTGGAAACCACGCTGATCTACACCTTCGTCGCGCTTGCGGTTCAGCTTGCGCTCGGCATCCTCATCGCGCTTCTGCTTGACACCGATCGCAAAGGTTACGGCGTGCTGCGGGCGCTGATGACACTGCCGCTGGTGGTGCCGCCTGCGGTGACCGGAATGATGTTCCTGCTGATGCAGGACGGCTCTTTCGGCGTCCTGTCGTTCTACCTCTATGCCCTCGACCTGATCTCGCCGGCACAGCCGATCCTGACGCAGCCCGGAACCGCATTGGCGGCGATCCTGCTGGCGGACATATGGCAATGGACGCCGTTCATGGTGCTCATCATCCTGGCAGGGCTCAGGGCGCTGCCGAAGGAACCTTTCGAGGCAGCCGCGATCGACGGTGCCAACGGCATCCAGACGTTCTTGCGGCTCACATTGCCGATGCTGCGCAAGGTGATAGCGGTCGCGGTGCTGATCCGCGGCGTCGATCTCTTTCGCATCTACGACTACGTCTACATCATCACCGCCGGCGGGCCAGGCACGGCCACCGAGACGCTTTCGTTCTACGCTGGCCGTATCTACTTCACCGGAGACTTCCCCTATGCCGCGACCCTGTCGCTGATCGTGCTCGTCGTCTTGATCGTCGTGTCGAATCTCTTCGTCAGGCTGTTCAAGGTGAGGTTCTGATGGAGTCGTCGCGCGCCCAAACGATCGCCCGCGACGTGCTCGCCGTCCTGGTGGTGGCGATCTTCATGTTCCCCATCGCGTGGTGGGCGCTGTCGTCTATCAAACCCTATTCGGCGATCTTCGACCGCAGCGGACCGGTCTACGTCGGTTTCACACCGACGCCGGACAATTACCGCGTGACGTTGCTTGGCGTCTCACGCGTCGACATCGGCATGGAACAGGGCGGCGAGGCGGCCGGGGTGATCAAGGGTGGCGCCAGTTCATACGATTCCCGCCAGTCGTTGCTCGACAGCGCCATCATAGCCGTCGGATCTACGGCGCTGACGCTGCTGCTGGCCACCCTGGCCGCCTATTGCCTGTCGCGAATGCAGTTCAGCGGCCAGCAGTCCTTCCTGTTCTGGATTCTTTCGCAGCGCTTCATGCCGCCAATCGCGATCGTCATTCCAATCGTTTTCATGTTCCGCGATCTCGGCTTGCGCGATACCTATACGGGCCTCGTCCTCGTTCACAGTTTGATCAACCTGCCGCTGGCGGTTCTGCTTTTGAAGTCGTTCTTCGACGATGTTCCGCGCGAGGTTGATGAGGCGGCGCTTATTGACGGCGCGACGCGCTGGCAGACGTTCCGACGCGTGGTCCTTCCCATGGTCAAGGGCGGCATCGCTGCGACGGCCGTGCTGTGTTTCATCTTTTCGTGGACCGAGTTCCTGCTCTCACTGTTCCTGACAACGTCGATCCGCACTGTGCCGGTGAAGATCTCGACCTTTGTCACCTCGACCGCGACCGAGTGGGGCTACATCACAGCGCTCGGCACGTCCGCGATCATACCCAGCTTCATCTTTATCCTGCTGGTTCAACGGCATCTGGTCCGCGGCCTCACCCTCGGATCGCTGAAGGAGTGAGGCGCTGACGAGAAGAACGACGACAAAAACGCAATGGAGGAACGATCATGAGCTTCAGTGAACACGACAAGAAGACATTCGTAGCCGATACCTGCAATGACTTTACGGCGCGCCGGATAACCAAACGCGACTTCATGAGGAAGATGGCGCTCGCCGGTGTCGGCTTTTCCGCCTTCGGATCGGCCATGCTAGGTGGTGGCCGCACCAGTCGGGGGATGCTGGGCCTCGGGGTTGAAGAAGCCCGCGCCCAGGACGCCGATATGCTGAAGTGGCTGGCCGACGTCGGCAAACCATATGTCGGCACCAAAATCCGCTACACGTCGGAAGCGACGCCGCCAACGATTGTTGCCAACCAGCTTGTCGCGGGTGAATTCACCAAGGCAACCGGCATTGAGGTGGAAGTCGAGATCGTGCCGCTGGAGCAGGTTCTCGCCAAGGCGACGCAAGACGTACAGGGCCAGCTTGGCACCTATGACGTCTACTATCTCGACCAGTCCTGGATGGCGACGTTTGCCCAGGATGTCGTCGATCCGCGCGAGTATTACGACCAGAACAAAGAACTGGCGATGCCGAACTTCGACTGGGACGATTTCTCCAAGCCGCTGGTCGACGGCATCGCCATGTACAACGGCAAACAGTGCGGAATTCCATTCGATATTCCGATCTTCATCCTGATGTACCGCAAGGATCTTTTCGACAAACACAACATTGCCCTGCCGACAGACCTCGACGCCTACCTCAAGGCCGTCCAGGCGCTTACAGAGGCAGAAAAGAGCAACGGCATCTTCGGCACCGCGTGCCAGGCGAAGTCCGGCCACTATTCGCTGGAATGCGACTGGACCTTCGCATTGTGGGGCCATGGCGGTTCTGTCTTCAACAAGGACAAGAAGTTTGTCGGCAATGACGAGCGCGGCGTGGCCGGGCTCAAATTCTATCAGGAGCTGGTCAAGAACTCGCCGCCGTCGGCGACGACTTGGACCTGGGACGGCCAAGGACAGGCCCTGACACAGGGACAAGCCGCCATGGCAATCACCTGGGGCGAGGATTTCCCCGGCTTCGATGCCAAGGATTCCAAGGTCAAAGGCCTGTTCGAGGCCCTGCCCGCGCCCAAGGAAGTTCCTGGTCGTCGCGCCGCTGCCGATTGCGGCTTCAACGAAATCCCGGCCGTCGGCCACCAGGGCGGCTCGACGATCTCGCTGTCGCAATATTCCAAGAACAAGGAAGCGGCATGGCTGTTCATGCAGTGGGTCTGCTCGAAGGATGTCATGGCGCGGGTATCGACGCTCGGCGGCGGCGCCTCGCCGATGCGCAATTCCTCTTTTACAGATCCTCGGGTCAAGGCGAAGGCTGTTGTCGGCCCCGGAACGACACGCCATTTCGACGCGATCAAATACACGATCGACAATCAGATGGGATCTGAGCCGGACATGCCGATCTGGGCGGATCTGTCGAACAACGACATTCCGGTTGAGCTCGGCAAGTTGCTTACGGGCCAAGACTATGGCGGCGATGCCAAGGCGTGCCTCGATGCCATTGCCGGCATTGTCGACGGCAAAGTCAAGGACGCCGGTCTTTAGCGGTTAGTCGGTGATTTGGGCGAAGGCGGCTTCGGCCGCCCTCGCCGTTTGGCAACGTGGCGGCAATGGTTCCTGATCTCGTCATCGGCATTGATTCCTCGACCTCGGCAACCAAGGCGATCGCCTGGGACCGCAATGGTCTGGCCGTGGCCGAAGGTCGTGCACCGCTTGCAATGTCCAACCCGCGTTCGGGCTATTTCGAGCAGGATCCGGCCGAGTGGTGGACCTCGACGGTCGCAGCGCTGCGCCCCGTGACGTCAACGGTTTCGCCGGCACGCATTGCCGCCCTCGCGATTGCCAACCAGCGCGAGAGCTTCGGACTTTTCGACGAGCAAGGCGAAGCGGTCGGGCCGGCGACGCTCTGGCTCGATGAGCGCGCCCGTGGCAAAGCACGCCGCTTCGGCGAGAGTTTCGGCGCGGCACGCGTCCACGCAATATCCGGCAAGCCGCTGGACGTCATTCCTTGCCTTTACCGCATGATCTGGTTCCGCGAGCAAGAGCCCGAGATTTTTGCCCGCGTGGAGCGGATGGCCGAAGTCCACGGCTATCTGGTCTTTCGCTTGAGCGGCCGGTGGGTGACGTCCACCGCATCCGCCGACCCGATGGGCATACTCGATATGCGGGCTATGGACTGGTCGAACGATATACTGGAGGCAGCGGGCGTCGCCCGGCGCATGATGCCGGATCTGGCGCGGCCCGGCACCGTTCTGGGCCAACTGACGTCGCAAGCGGCCATTTCGACGGGCCTGCGCGAGGGCACGCCGATCGTCGCCGGCGGCGGCGACGGTCAATGCGCCGGCACGGGCGCTGGTGTGTTGCAGCGGCGATGCGCTTACATCAACCTCGGCACGGCGGTCGTCTCCGGCAGCTTCGGCACGGACTACGTCCACGACCAGGCCTTCCGCACCGAAACGGCGGTCGCCGATAATGGCTACATCTACGAGACGTGCCTTCGCGCCGGCACTTTTCTTGTCGACTGGATGGCGCGCGAAATGCTTGGCGTCGATCTGCATGGCGCAAGCGATGCGCTGGAGGCGCTCGAGGCCGAAGCCGCTGCCAGCCCGATCGGCGCAGGCGGCATAATGCTCCTGCCCTACTGGCAGGGCGTCATGGACCCGCACTGGGATAGTGCGGCCCGTGGTGTGATTGCCGGGCTTTCGGGCTCGAGCCGCCGCGGCGACATCTATCGCGCCGTGCTCGAAGGCATAGCGCTGCATCAGGCCGCGACAAGTCAGCGGGCGGCTGCGGCTGCCGCCCAGACCATCGACCAGTTCATAGCCATCGGCGGAGGAGCGAAGTCCGACCTGTGGATGCAGATTCTGGCGGATGCACTCGATCGTCCAATAAAGCGTTCGACGACCGTCGAAGCCTCCTCGCTAGGCGCGGCGATGGCGGCGGCAAAGGGGGTGGGCTGGTTTTCCACGATCGCCGAAGCGTCGCTCGCAATGGCCAGCGAGCCGGCCAAAACCTTCGAACCGGACACGAAACGGGCCGCGCTCTACGCCGAACTTCTTGCGATCCATGCTGATCTTTGGCCAACGCTTGCAGCCTGGAACCAACGCCTCGCGGCCTTCATGGAGGCCGATCATGGCTGAAGCGACCAACTGGAGCGCGTTGATCGAGGACGTTGTCGCTGGACGCTGGACAGATCCCAAGACAGGCGCGGCCGCGGTCCTGCCGTTCCAGACCATCGAATTGCTGGAGACGACGGAAGGCCGCGAGGCGGATCTCGTTGCGCCGCTGAAGCTAGGCAGCCGCATCGCCGTGGTCTCCGATATCAACACCGTCGATGTGATGGGCAGGCGCGTCGCGAAGGCGCTGCGTGCCATCGCCGACATCGACGAAATCGTGCTGCCTGACGGCCTCGACTGTGATGAGGCGACGATCCAGATGGTCAGGGAGAAGACACGTCACGCCGAAGGGGTCGTGGCCGTCGGGTCGGGCGTCCTCAATGACAGCTGCAAGCATGCAACCTTCCTCGACGAGCGACCCTATGCCGTCTTCGGCACGGCCGCCTCGATGAATGGCTACGGCGCCTCGACAGCGTCGGTGACCTTGGCCTCCGGGCTCAAGATCTCGCTGCCTTCACACGCGCCCCGGGGCATCTTCCTGGACCTTGGCGTGTCGGCCGCAGCGCCCGCCTGGCTCAGCGCCGCCGGGCTTGGCGACAGCCTCTGCCGCTCCACGGCCCAGATCGACTGGTGGGCTTCGCATCGGCTGTTCGACACTTACTATTCCGAGGTGCCCTACCTGCTGCAGGCGGGCGATGAGGAGCCGATGCTGGCCCATGCGCCTGGCCTTGCCAGGCATGACGTCACCGCTGTCGGGCATCTCCAGCGCGTCTTGACGCTGTGCTCGATGGGCGTGTGCTTTGCCGGCGTTTCCCATCCCGGGTCCATGGGAGAGCACCAGATTTCCCATTGGGTCGACATGTTCGCGGGAGAGCGTCATCCCGGCACCACGCACGGCCAGCAGGTCGGGGTTGCCTCGCTGGTCATGGCGCGTCTGCAAGCGCGGCTGCTGGACATGAAAGAGCCGCCGCAGGTGAAGCCGACCGCCATCGACGAAGCGGCGATGCTGGCCCGCTATGGCGCGCAGCTTGGACCACTTTGCATTGCCGAGATGAAGAAGACGGCACTCGACGCCAGCCAGTCGGAAATCTTCAACCGCAGGCTTGCGGAAATCTGGCCGGCGCTGCGCCAGGAGGTTCGGCCCATGGCAATGCCGGTCGCCCGCATGGAGGCAGCACTCAAGGCTGCGGGAGGGCCGGTCACCGGCGCGGAACTAGAGCTGCCGCGCGCGCTTTGGCACGACGCCATTCGCTATTCGCGAGAAATCCGCGGCCGATGGTCCTTTGTCAACCTGGCCGCCGATGCGGGACTCTTGGAAGAGTTTCTGGAGAGCGAATGGTGAGAGCGCATCCGATCGCCAATCGCTCGCATGGCGAAAATGAGATCCAACCGGCAAGGGCAATCGAAGGGTAGCAATTTATGGCGTCTGTCACCATCAGCAACATAAAGAAGGACTATGGCGCCCTCTCGATTATCGACGGACTCGATCTCTCGATCGAGGATGGCCAGTTCGTCGTTCTGCTGGGGCCGTCCGGCTGCGGCAAGTCCACTCTGTTGCGCATGATAGCCGGTCTCGAGCCCATCACGTCCGGTGAGATCGCCATAGGTGACAGGGTCGTCAACATGCTCCATCCCAAAGACCGCAATATCGCGATGGTCTTCCAGAATTACGCGCTTTACGCGCACATGACCGTCTTCGACAACATGGCCTTTTCCATGCAGTTGAAGAAGCGCCCCAACGAAGAAATCAAACAGAAGGTCGGGTGGGCGGCATCGATCCTCAACCTGACACCCTATCTGGAACGGTATCCCCGCCAGCTTTCGGGCGGCCAGCGGCAGCGCGTCGCCATGGGTCGCGCCATCGTGCGGGACCCAACTGTGTTCCTGTTCGACGAACCGCTGTCCAATCTCGATGCCAAGCTGCGGGTGCAGATGCGCACCGAAATCAAGGAGCTCCACCAGCGGCTGAAGACCACCACCGTCTATGTCACGCATGACCAGATCGAGGCCATGACCATGGCCGATGTCGTCGTCATTATGCGCGACGGCCATATCGAGCAGATCGGGCGCCCGCTCGATGTCTACGATCGCCCGGCAAACCTCTTCGTCGCCTCCTTCATCGGCTCGCCCGCAATGAACATGTTCCATGGCGAGGTGGCTTCCGAGCGCGACGCCTGGGTGGTGCGGACCGACGAGCTATCCCTCCCGCTCCCGCCAGGGGCTGCGGTCCGGCCCGGCCAAAAGGTGATCTACGGCATTCGCCCCGAACATCTTCGACCAGTGGCCGACGGGCGCGGCATTCCAGCGAGGATTACGGTTGTCGAGCCGACTGGCCCCGAAATCCACATCTTTGCCAGCATGGGCAACACCGCGATCTGCTCGGTGCTGCATGACCGCATGGAGGTCTCTCCTGGAGCTGTGATCCATGTGGAGCCGGCGCCTGAGCGAATCCACCTGTTCGACGAAGGCAGCGGCGAGCGGCTGGACAAGGGAAGAAGCTGAATGGCGCGGATCGTTATCCTCGGCGCCGGCGTCATGGGCTCTGCCATGACGCTTCCGGCCGCTCACGCTGGTAACCGCATCACTCTTGTCGGGACCCATCTCGATGAGGAGATCGTCGGCTCCGTGGCCAGCACAAGTCATCACCCACGCCTCAACATCAATCTGCCTGATGTGGTAACCGCCTGTTCCTGGACCGAATTCGGGGCGGCGATGAACGATGGACCCGATCTGCTTGTACTCGGCGTCTCGTCGGCCGGCATTCCTTGGGCGATCGACCGCATTGCAGAAAGCATCAAGTCGCCCGTGCCGATACTGATGATTACGAAAGGGCTTGCGGCAAGCGACGAAGGCGTGGAAATCCTGCCACATCTGCTTGCCCGCGAGATCGAGCAACGCACTGGCTTGTCGGTCCCGGTGATGGCCGTCGGCGGACCGTGCATTGCCGGCGAACTGGCGGCGCAGCGCGACACCTCAGTGATCGTGGCCGGGCATGATCCCGACCAGGTGGCCGCGGCGTCCCGCATTCTGCGCGCGCCTTTCTATCATGCGCGATCGTCATCCGATCTCGTCGGCGTCGAGATCTGCGCCGCTTTCAAGAATTTCTACACACTCGCCGTTGGAGCTCCCGTCGGGCTGCTCGAGCGCGACGGCAAGGCGCCCAATGGCGCACTGATGCACAATCTTGCCTCGTCGCTATTCTCGCAGTCCCTCGCCGAGATGGCGATTCTGGTCGAAGCCCTGGGTGGAAAGGTCGAAACAGTGCTGGGGCTGGCCGGCTCCGGCGATCTTTACGTGACCTGCCAGGCGGGCCGTAACGGTCGCATGGGGCGCCTGCTCGGCCGCGGCCTGCCCTATTCCGTGGCGAAGCGCGAACATATGAGTTCAGACACGGTCGAGGGCGCGCAACTGGCGCTGGACCTTGGTCCGACTTTGAAGAATATGATGGCCCGGGGTGTACTTCCCCACGATCGCCTGCCGCTGACGAGCGCCATCATCGACGCAATTTGCCATGATGCTCCGCTGGTTTTGTCCTTCGACCGCTATCATCGAGGCTAGCGGAGCCGGGAAACTCGATTGATGCCTCATATCGATGAGCACATGGCTCCGCCGAGCCGCTCTGGACCCGCTGCCGCGGAGTGGACAGGATGATCTGATGGAGAAACCAGCGCGAAAGAAACGCGACGGCCGCCAAGCCGTAACGAGTTCCGTCACGGCCGATCGCGAGGAAGGGCTGCTCGTGCGCGCCGCCTGGCTTGCTTATGTCGGTGACCTGACGCAGGCGCAAATCGCCAAGTCTCTTGGCCTGACCCGCCTTCGCGTCAACCGGATGCTGGCGCATGCCCGTCAGCGCGGGATCGTTCAGATTCGCATCAATTCCAAGGTGGCGAACTGCATCGAGCTGGAGCACCGGCTGCGGGACGCCTATGGCGTTTCCGACCCAATCGTGGTTCCGACACCGCCCGATCATACCCTGGTGCCACAGGTGATCGCAGCCGCTGCCGGTGAAGCCCTGTCGCATAGAATCCGTGACGGGATATCGGTGGGCGTGGGATGGGGACGCACGCTCCAGCTTAGTCTGCGCTCAGTGACCGTGCGCCCCGTCAAAGGCATGTCGGTCGTTTCCCTGCTTGGCGGGCTCACGCGTGGATCGGCGATCAACATCTATGAAATCGCCTCGCGGCTCGCGGCGCTCTTCGACGCGGAATGCTACTACATCGCGGCACCGGTGTTCACGGATACGGAGGCCACGCGCGATCTGCTTATGCGCCAGTCCATTCTGGAAGACGCCTTCACCCACGCCCGCGACGTTGACGCCGCTTTCGTTTCGGTGGGCGCGGTGCACAAAGACGCCACCATCTTTCGGATCGGACTGGTAGGAGACAATGATCTCAGATCGCTCCAAAAAGCCGGAGCCGTCGGCGATATCTGCGGTCACTGGATCGGCGCCGACGGACAACTCGTCGATCACCCGCTAAACAGCCGTGTCATCGGCCTCGCCCCCGAACATCTGCGCGACGTCGACACTGTGATCCTGCCCTCCGGCGGCCTCGACAAGGTTCCGGTGCTGCGCGCCGTGTTGCGTCTGGGAGTCGTCGATGTGCTGATCACCGACGAGAAAACCGCCGAGGCGATCCTTGCGGAAAAGCCGTAGCGCAGACTGACCTCTACCAGCCGAACGGCTCGCCAGTGACCGCTTCTTCGCGTCACAGAACCTCGTGGATTTCCTCGATCGAAGTCTCGCCGATCCGTTTGTCGAGAACGATCTCGCCGCGCGCCATCGCCACGACCCGGTCACAGCATTCGAAAACATGATGCATGTTGTGGCTGATGAAGACGCTGGTGATGTTCTGGGCCTTGAGGGCGCGAACGAAGCCGATCACCTTTCGCGTCTCCTTGACCGAGAGATGATTGGTCGGCTCGTCGAGGATCATGACTTTCGACTTGAAGTGCATGGCCCGGGCGATCGCCACGCCTTGGCGCTGGCCGCCCGACAGTTCGCCGACCAGCGCGTCGGGCGACCTCAGATGCAGATCGACGTCGGCGATCGCTTTGACGCTTTCGTCACGCATGCGCTTCTGGTCCAGGATGCCGATGCCGAAAACCGAGCCCTTCACCGGTTCGCGTCCGATGAAAACGTTGCGTGCGATGGTCATGGTCGGGACCATCGAATTGTACTGGTAGATCGTCTCGATACCGCGATCCATGGCGTCGCGCGGGTTCGAGAAGCGGACCGGTTCACCTTCGATCCTGATCTCGCCGCCATCGGGCTTTTGGGTGCCTGACAGGATGTTGATCAGCGTCGATTTGCCGGCGCCGTTATCGCCGACAAGGCCCAGCGCCTCGTCTGGATAAATGTCCAGAGTGACGTTCTTCAAGGCGTGGACGCCGGAATACCATTTCTGGAGCCCCTTGATCGCGATGATGGGTGCCGCCATGATCAGGTCTCCACCTTCATTGCCCTGCCCCGCTTTCGAAGCCAGGCGTTCACGACGACCGCGAAGATAGTCAGGAAGCCGATTGCCATCTTGAACCAGTTGGCGTCAACCTGGCTCAGCACCAGTCCGTTGTCGATGACGCGGATCAGGGCAGCCCCGATGATGCCGCCGAAGATAGTGCCAATGCCGCCAGTCAGCGAGGCGCCACCGATGACGGCAGCCGACACGGCTTGCAACTCCAGCCCCTCGCCGATCGAAGGCAGCGGCGCGCCAAGCCGCATCACCTGAATGGTGCCGGCAAAGCCGGCGAGCACCGAACAGATCATGAAGCAGGCGACCTTCACCCGGGCCGTCGGGATGCCCATCGATTGCGCGGCGGGCAGAAAGCCGCCGGTGGCGCGCACCCAGTTGCCGAAATTCGTGCGCGACAGAAGCACCGTCACCAGGATTGCCACGGCGAGAAACCAGAAGAACGACATGCGAAAGAGGTCGCCCGGCCCCACATAGATCGTAAACAGCCATTTCGGCAGAGCGTTGGCTGGGATGACAGGAGGGAAGCCACCGGAGATTACCACCGTCAGCGAACGCGCGATGAACAGCATGCCAAGCGTGGTGATGAAGCTTGGTATCGCGAAACGAATCGTTATGAACCCGTTGAAGAAGCCAATCAGGGCGGCGATCGCGAGCCCGGCGGCAAAGGCCGGCGCGAACGGCACGCCTGCCGCCAGCATCACCGCCATGGTCATCGGGGTCAGCGCAAATACCGAGCCTACCGAAAGATCAAACTCGCCGCATATCATCAGCAGGGTCACGCCGATCGCGACCAGCCCCATTTCAGGCAGCAGCCCAAGCATTCCGCGCACGTTCTGTGTGTTCAGAAATACGCCGTTCGAGCGAATCTGAAAGACGAGGAGAAGGAGGAGCAGGAACACGACCGCCGCAAGCTCAGGCTTCTCCAGATAAATCTTCATCAAGCGCTTCATCATTCGCTCCGGCTTGGGATTGTTTGCGCTGGCTTGTCGCATCGGCAAGGGGATGGCGGCAGTTTGTCGGCTACCGCCCCTGACATGGGAGATGCCGTTGGAGGATGGGACGGAGCCGACGCCCAAAGCCGTGCTGCCTGGCCCTCCCCTTGCCCCCTCCGCGTAAAGAACGAGGAGAGGACGCTGGCTTCGCGCCTACCGCACGCCTTGTGCGGCCAGTTCCTTGAGCTTCGGCACGTCTTCCTTGACGATGATGCCCTTGCCGGTGTCGATGTCTGCCGGCAGCAGACCGACGTTCTTGGCGAGATAGGCTTCCATCACCGGCATGAAGCCCTGCATGTAGGGCTGCTGGTCGACCTGAACCTGGATGTAACCCGCTTCCATCTGTTGCAGGACTTCCGAGACGATGTCGAAGCCGCCCATCAGCACCTTGCCCGGCTCGATCCCGCGATCGATCAGGACCTGGGCCACGTAGGCATGCCAAAGGCCGGTGTCGAAATACACCGTGGTGTCCGGGTGGGCAGAGAGATAGGCGCCAACACGATCGGCGACGACGGCGCCATCTGTGCCGGTGTCGAGCCGTTCAATGACCACTTCGCGTCCGGCATTCGCCGCCTTGTATTCCTCAAGGAACTTCATGACGCCGGCAGCGCGCTGTTCCGACCAGTTCTGACCGGGCGCGGAGACGCCGACGAGCGCCCTGATCTTGCCTTCCTTGGGGAAGAACTCGGACATCTTCTTGCCGAGTTCGTAGCCGGCGGGAATGAAGCCCTGGCCGATGAAGGCCTGGCGGGCATTGCCGGCTGCACCCTCGGTGTCGTCGACGTTGGACGCGATGACCGTGACGCCGGCAGCGCGGGCGTCGGCGATGATCTGGTCGAAGGCATTGTTGTCGACGATCGAGGTGATCAGCGCGTCCGGTTTTGCCGCGAGTGCCGCCTGCATGTTGGCCGACTGTTGCTCGATCGAACCTTCGGTCTGCGTGAAGACCATCTGGCAATTGGCCTGGATCTTGGCGCAGGCGTCGTCAAAGCCCTTCTTCACCGCCTGCCAGAACGGGTTCGACGCCGACGAATGATGCGTGAAGACGATGTTCATCGGCTCCTGTGCGCGTGAGCCGATTGCCGAGCCTCCAGCCAGTACTGCTGCCAAGGCTGCCGAGATAAGTAGCTTCTTCATGGTTCTCCTCCTCCGTAGAAAGCTGCTTCAGGTTCATTTTCAGAGAGTAGATGCCTCGCTCACCCGTCGAAGCGCCGTGAAGGCGCGATCGATCTCCGGGTTCAGTTCCATGCCGAGGCCCGGTCCGGGAGGCACGGTGATCATGCCGTTCTTCACCTGCGGCAAAGCGGTCACAAGGTCGCGGTACCAGGTCTTGTAAAAGGCCCTGACACTCTCCTGGACAAGCGCGTTCGGCGCATTCAGCGACAGGTGGGTCGATGCGCCGAGCACCACTGGACCTGTGCAGTCGTGTGGCGCGACCGGCAGGTGCCATGCTTCAGCCATGGCAGCGATCTTGCGCGCCTCCGAGAGCCCGCCGCACCAGCTGATATCAAGCATGATGACACCGGCCGCTCCGGTTTCGAGAAGGTCGCGGAAGGCCCACCGGGAACCGAGCGTTTCCGAAGCCGATATCGGCGCCAGCGAAGCCTCGGCATAGCGTTTCAGGCTGGACAGGCTGTCCATCCTGATTGGATCTTCGTGCCAGAAGGTCTTGTGGGGGGCAAGCTCGCGAGCGATCTGCATGGCCGGCAGCAGCTGCCACATTGAATGGAATTCAACCATGATGTCCATCTTGTCGCCGACCGCATTGCGGATTTTCTCGAACGGCGCCAGCGCGGAATTCAAGTCGGGCTGCGATATATACTGGCCGCGCGTTTTCTCGGCGGCCATGTCGAAGGGCCAGATCTTCATGGCCGTGATGCCTTCCTCCAACAACGAATGCGCCAGTTCGTCGGCGCGGTGAAGGAAGCCGTTCAGATCATCATAGGCGTCGCCAGGCTTATCGAGCCCGTAGTTGGCCGTCGTCTGCCCGGTGGCCTTCTTGATGTATTCGGTTCCGGCACAGGTGTTGTAGGTCCTGATCTCGTGCCTGGTGAACCCGCCGAGGAGTTGTGCGATCGGCTGACCCGTCGCCTTTCCGAACAGATCCCAAAGCGCGATGTCGAAAGCGGAATTGCCCCTGACTTCCGCGCCCGTCGATCGGAAACCGAGATAGCCGACGAGGTCGGCGGCAAGCAGGTCGATCTGCAAGGGGTCGCGCCCGATCACGCACGGCGCGACATATTCGTGCAGATAGGTCTCGACGGTTTCAGCCATGAAAAAGGTCTCGCCGAGTCCGACGAGGCCTTCGTCCGTGTGAACCAGGACCCACAGAAGGTTCGGCCGCTCCTTGAGCCGCAGCGTTTCCAGTTTCGTGATCTTCATTGCGCCCCTGCTCCTCAGGCGATGCCGGCCGCCAGCAGGGCCTTGACGCTCTCGTCAAAATGCCTCGCCATCAGGTCACGCGCCGACTGGGGATCACCGGTCTCGATTGCTTCGGCGAGGTCGATATGGATCTGGATCATCGCCAACTGCTCGGCATCCGAAGGGCGGGTCCGCCAGCCGATCGGCCAGGTCTGGCGCGATACGCGCTCGAACGCGCCGACGATGAGGCTGAAAACCGGATTCTTCGCAGCCTTGGCGATTTCGAGGTGAAAGGCGAGATCGTGCTCCATGACCTGTTCCGGCCGCTGGAAATTCTCGAGCATGGCGAGCGCGTGCGTCCTGATCCTTTCCACTTCGTCGGCTGTTCTGCGCAAGGCCGCCAGCATGGCGGTGCGGGTCTCAATCGTGCGGCGCACGTCATAGATTTGCTGCACCGTGATCTGCTCGGTGTGGACGCCATGCTCGATCACCAGTGACATCGCGCCATAATCCAGCTCGGCGACGGTAGCCCGTCTGCCCGCCCTCAGGTCGATAAGCCGCATGGCGGCGAGCGAGCTGAAGGCCTCGCGAACCACGGTACGCGAGACGCTCAATTGTCTCGAAAGCGCGGCCTCGCTGGGCAGCCGGTCGCCGGGCCCGAGCTCATGCGCGCGGATATGGCGCGTGATCTCGCCGATCGTATTGCTGACCAGGCTCGCTGCGTCGGAATGTTTTGCGGATACGGCCGTGCTCACGCAATCTCCCGTTCAGGAGTGGGCAAACCTGTATGGCAGGTTTTCCAGATATGTTGATAGTACATAGGAAAGCTGTAAGTCAATCGAGTCTTCGCCGGGAGACCTCGGCATCATCGCCGGGGACATCGATGACCAGAGGCTTGCATGAGCGATGCTGTTGACGCGACCGATGCCGGTCGGCCGGGTGCGGGAGCCTGCGTGGTCGAACAGCGATCATCGCGCTTGGGTAGGGCAGACATTCTCGTCGTGAACACCGGCGGGCGGCCGACCATGCCGCCCGAAAATATCTCGACGGACGATTCACTGCTATTTCGATCGACGCACCCCATATGAGCGGAAAGAGTGTCACTTGAGGACTTGCCTATGCTGATTTCGCGTTGGGGACGGTTTGCAGTTTTGTTTGTGGGGTTGTTCCTGGCATTTTCCATGGTCGCTGTGGATCACGCCGATGCGCGCCGTGGCGGCAGCTTCGGCAGTCGCGGCATGCGCACTTTCCAGCCGGTCCCGCCGACCAGAGTTGCGCCGCAACCGGCCGCACCGGTCGAGCGCTCGATGACGCCCAATGCGGCCACGAACAATGCGGCCCGTCAGCCGCAGGCATTCCAGCGCCCGGGCTTCTTCAACGGCCTCGGCGGATCGATGATACGTGGGCTGCTTCTCGGCGGTTTGATCGGCGTTCTTCTGGGTCATGGGTTCGGCGGCTTGGCCGGCATGTTGGGTCTTTTGCTCCAAGTACTGCTGTTCGGCGGCGCGATCATGCTGGCGATCCGCTTTTTCCGCTCGCAGGCGGCGCAAAACCCGGCACCCGCTATGGCCGGTGCCTCGCGAGGCACCGGGACCTTTGGGCGAAGCGCTGCAGCCCGGCCTGACCCGAGCAACACCGCAGCGTTCCCCATTCCAGGCATTGGGTCAGGATATGGCGGAACGAACCAAGACAATGCTTCCGATGAGATCACACTCACCCAAACCGACCTCGACACGTTCCAGCAACGGCTGACGGAAGTTCAGGAGGCATTCGGGCGCGAAGATCATGCTGCATTGCGCCGGTTGGTGACATCCGAGATGGTGTCCTATCTGTCCGAGGAACTTGCCGACAATGCCAAAAAGGGCGTCAGGAACGACGTGTCGGACGTCAGCCTGCTGGAGGCCGATATTGCGGAAAGTTGGCGGGAGGGTGATCGCGACTACGCGACGGCTGCTTTGCGCTATGAGTCTCGCGACGTGACCCGCGACCGCATCAGCGGCAAGGTCGTTGAGGGCGGGGCCGATCAGCCGACGGAGACGGTCGAACTGTGGACCTTTACGCGGCAGAACGGCGGTGACTGGAAGCTTGCCGCAATACAGCAGGCTGGCTGATGTGCTTGCCTTCGTTGAGATCTCTGCCCAGAGGTTGTTCAGGTTTCGCGCTACCACTCGAAAACCAGCGCCCTTTTCGCGCTTGATCAATCCGTCACGGACTGATGCGGTAGCTCACCAGCGCGCGCCGGCGTCGGCCGGTCGGTCAATCGAGTCTTTAGCACGTCGATGAGGCTGATTGTGATGGCGATCACCGCAGGTCCGAGGACAAGGCCGGATGCTCCGAACAAGACGATGCCGCCGACCGCGCCGATAAAGGCCACCACCGTGTGGAGGCGCAACCGATTCCCGACAAGCATCGGATAGAGCAGATTGTCGATGCCGCCGACGATGACGCCGCCCCAGACGGTCAATATCGCTGCGCTGGCCCAAGCTCCCTCCAGTGCGAGATAGACCGCTGCGGGCACCCAGATCACAAACGCCCCGAGCACGGGCACGATGGCAAGAAGTCCCATGACAAGGCCCCAAAAGACTGGCGTCGGCAGGCCGAGCCACCAGAACATCAGGCCACCCAATGTTCCCTGGACGGCGGCGACGAACACGGTGCCGAGCAGTGTTGCATGGACGGTCTCCGCAAAGCGAGACAAGATGTAGGCTGTCTCCGGAGCGCGCAGGGGCGAAAGGCCCGCGACGGCTTGCAGGCCATGTTGGCGGTCGCGCAGAAAATAGAACAGAAGATAAAATGTCAGGCCGAACATCGCGACTTGATAGATGGAGCCACGCAATAGCGATGTGCTTTGTCCCGTCAGCCATTGCACGAATGCGGCGACTGAGCCGGCCGGATCGAATTGGTTCTCGATCCATTGGGCAATGGCCGAAAGCGTGGGATAGCCAGACATGAAGCCGACTGCGTCCCAACCGCGGTTGACCTCCTCCAGATAAGTCGCTCCGTTTACCGCCTCGCGAACGAGCTGTTGTGCGACGAGCGCCAGCGGCAGGCCGACGGCGATCGCCGCGACGCTTACCGATATCAGCGCTGCCAGGTTTCGATTTCCGACCCGTCTCTCAACCCACCGGTGAGCCGGAGACAGAATAATTGCCAGGACGAGCGCCCAGGTCAATGCCGGCAAAAAAGGCCATGCCAGCAGATAACAGACATATAGACCGATCGCCGTCGCTGCCAGGACGCCGAGCAATTTCAATTGTTTCACATCCGGCATCTGTTTCAGATCGGGCATCTCTCGCCGTCTCGCAAGCCCAGCGAGCCTAATGGTTTTCCCGAAGAAAAGGCAGGTCGGTTGCCGTACTCGGTCAGGCTGCCGCTGAGGCGCTTCGAGTGACCTTCAGGGGATTTTGACGACATGCAAATTGACCTGATATCGCTCGCCTGCGCTTTGACGGCCTTTCAGCCCGTCTTTGACAGGCAGATGGGGCTTGAACAAAAGCGACGACAGGAAAATGCTTCAGAACTCCCACGGAGATGTCAGAACGAGTCCTGCCGTCTCGAAGTCAGTCAGATTGCGCGTGGCGAGGCGGCCCCCGTTTACTCGAGCGATCGCCGCGATCATGCCATCGGGTGCCGACATGCCGCGTCCCTGGCGAGCAGCAGCACCCATAATTTCCCCATAAACCAGCGCAGCCTCTTCTGTCAGACCGAAGATGCGGTCTGCGAAACGCCGGCGCCAGTCCGACAACCCTTGCTCCAGCCGTTCGGCACGTTGATCCGGTCTTATCTTCTGGATGCCGAACGCGATCTCGGCAATCGTCACGGTTGGAAGCGCGAGTTCGGCATCGTATCGGATCAGCCAGGCAATGACCGCCTCGTCTGGGGTCTTTTTCAACGTTTCGGAAACGACGTTCGTATCGACAAAGATCAAAGCTCGACGCCTCGATTCGGCCGGCGACTCTCACGGATCACCGCCTCAAGGTCGATGTCTGTGCCGGATTGCGCTGAAAGCCGCGGGTAGAAGGCAGAAGCAGGCTCACGACCGGCCTCGCGGACCTCGTAAGATTCGAGGGCGCGCTCGACCACCTCCGCAATCGAGCGGTTTTCACGACGGGCAAGCCGGTGTGCAAGATCACGCGCCTTGGCGCTGCGGACTGAGAGTTGTGGCTCGGCCATATCGGACTCCTTGGCACCCATTGTATAGGCTCATTTCGCCTGCTAGCAAGATGGCATCTGATGGCTTGATGTCAAAACCGATGTTGCAGCGAGTTGCGGCTGCGCAGAAATAGGAGATAAAATGTCAGGCCCAGCGTCGGTTGCCGTACGGGTTGTGGTGCTGTCAGGATGGCGAAACCAGAAGGCGTTGGGTGCCTAGGCAAAGCCAAAGCGCGATTCAGGGGTTTTGCAGCCTATCAAACCGCTCGCTGGGGCTTCAATGGCGGCTATCAAGGCGGAAAGTTCGTCAATGACTGGCCCTAACGGCTTGCGACCGAACCCGATGGACCAGTGCCGAGCGACAAACGGCATAGACGCATTCTCCGAACCAATCGAGCGGGCCAATCATGCTTTGGGCGCGCGCTGTCGGCTCGCGCTCCTGTTTCAACGATGTCGCCGAGGCGCGCGATCCGGCCCATCATCCAATCCTGCCAGCGAATAGCTCGTGCTTCGCCCACCGGCTTCATCTCTCACGAGTATCCCTTGCGCCAGGAGATCATTGATATCGCGCAAGGCCGTGTCAGGTGAGGTGTTGGTCAGCACTGCCCATTTCGAGGAGGTGAGCTTGCCTTCGAAGCCGTCCAGGAGCCGATTGACGACTGTGCGCTGGCGTTCGCTTAGAGGTCGTTGGACCATCTCCTCCCAAAAACGGGCCTTTCGCAGCACATTGGCCAAAATCTCCTCGGCCCCGCTGAAGGCGCGCTCGAGGCAGCTTAGAAACCATTGCAGCCAAGGGGTGATGTCGAGACTGCCCTTCTGCGTCCGTTGGAGGATCGCGTAGTAGTCCTTCCGCTCCGCCCGGATTTGCGCGGACATGCTATAGAACCGCTGAGCGCTGCCCTCCGATCGCGCCAACATCATGTCGGCGATCGCGCGGGCGATACGGCCGTTGCCATCCTCGAAGGGATGGATGGTGACGAACCATAGATGGGCGACCCCCGCCTTCAGAACGGGATCAAGCGGCGCGTAACCGTTGAACCAGTCGATGAACGAGGCCATTTCAAGCTCAAGCCGGGCCGCTGCTGGAGCTTCATAGTGGACTTTCTCCCGACCGATGGGACCTGAGACGACCTGCATCGGACCAGAGGCTTCATGCCGCCACGCACCGACGATAATCTTCGTCATGCCGCTGCGACCCGTCGGAAACAGGGCCGCATGCCAGGCGAACAACCGCTCATCCGTAAGTAGCGCCTGATAGTTCTGAGTTGCGTCGAGCATCATCTCGACCACGCCCTCGACATCGCGGTCGACCGGCGCCAGTGCGCCAATATTCATGCCCAGTCGGCGGGCGATGGACGACCGCACCTGTTCCTTGTCGAGAATTTCACCCTCAATTTCGCTGGATTTGAGAACGTCCTCCGTTAGGGTCTGAAGCATCGCCTCGGCACGCAATTCGAAGCCTAGCGCCTCCATCCGCCCCAGCAGCCGGCCCTGCCGATGGCGCACCGTCGCCAGTTGATCGGCAAGGTCCTGGCTGCGCCACTCGAACTGCGGCCAGTTTTCAAGCTCGTAGATATAGGTCGCCATATTCTCCGCACTTTTTGCGTCGAATATGGGCCTCAATCGTCGTATATGCAAGATCATTTGCCGCAATTTATGCGGTGAATAGACGGCTTATTATTCCTCTTGTCGGCTTCTTCTCTCAAAGACCTCCCATTTTGACGCTATATCTCCTCAGGTTATGAGGCATTTTGCGGTTAGGCAGTGAGATGGCACTGGTCCAGTACTCCGACAATGGCTTCTTCGCTCCGCGCACGATTGCCGACGCCTTTCGCACGACGAGCGACGAAGTCGGCCGAACTGCCGGGCTGGGCAAGGATGCCGTCCAGCACAAGCAGCGGGTCCGGTCGGACAAGACCATGGCCGATGTGGTCCACAAGGTCGAGCCGTGCTTCGGTTCAACCCTTCGCAAGATCGCCCGCCTTGCCGCTACGAATTGAGAGCTGTGGCTCGGCCATATAGGATTCCTTCGCAGCATTACTTAAACCCACTGGACCCAAGGCGGTCGCCCTCCTCAGCAGTAGACCTGCCCAAGCTCCACCCATCCGTGCGTTGCGGCCGCCCTAACGCCGGATTGTGCGCGCCGCATCTACCGCTCGCGACTTCGCCTACGACGCTCCCGACGACCAGCTCCTGCGCTCATTGCGCCATCTGGCACGCGGAAAGGCTCGCTGAAACCGCTCGACCGCCATTCTAGAAAGACGACTGACAAGGCCTCCCTTTGGCGGCATGATGCAAGCATCAACATCTGAGCCTTCCATGCTCAAATCGCCGAGGGTTGTTGAGAACTTCGGATGACCCGTATCGCAACCTTTAACGTCAACGGCGTGAACGGTCGCCTGCCCTTGCTCATCAAGTGGCTGGGTCAGACCGACTATGACATCGTGTGCCTTCAAGAACTGAAGACTTCGGACGAGAAATTTCCCGCGGAAGCCGTCAGGAACGCCGGTTATGGCGCGATCTGGCACGGGCAAAAGTCCTACAACGGTGTAGCCATACTCGCACGGGGAAAGGAGCCCCTGGAGCGTCGACGCGGCCTGCCGGGTGACCCTGACGATACTCACAGCCGGTATATCGAGGCAGAGGTGGATGGGATCGTCGTGGGGTGCATCTACCTGCCCAACGGCAATCCAGCGCCCGGCCCGAAATTCGACTATAAGCTCCGCTGGTTCGACCGTCTGATCAGCTACGGCCAGCTACTGCTCAAGGAGGGGATCACAAGCGTTCTGTGCGGCGACTACAACGTCGTGCCAACGCCGATCGATGCCGTGGTGCCGAGACGTTGGCTAGGCGACGCAGTCTACTTTCCGGAGAGCAGGCAGGCCTACGCCGAAATGCTAGACAATGGCTGGATGGATGCCGTCCGCTGCATTCATCCGGAGAAAGGCATCTACACGTACTGGAACTTCTCCTATCGAGGCGGTTATGATCGGAGCTCCGGCCTGCGGATGGACCACCTCCTCGTCAGCCCATCACTTTCGAACAGATTACGTGACGCGGGCGTGGACGCTGACCTGCGAGGCTGGGAAAAGCCGAGTGATCATGTGCCCGCCTGGATAGAGATCGACCCGGCCGGCAATTAGTTGACATGATCGAATGTTCGGCGGAATCGCCGGGCGTCTTCGCCCACTGCTAATAGAATGCGCTGCGAGATTGCTCACGCTGCTTTTCTAGCAGCCGCCCTAAACGGACGGTCAATGGTGAACGCATCTGGACGGATGGCTGCCTCGACCTGGCTCCAGGTCACGGGACGGGCGATTGGGAAGCCGGGTCGCGCTCGTGGGGAGAAGGCGCCGACCGCCGTGTTGCCGCGCCCATTGCGAAGGTAGTCGATGAAGATGCGGCCCTTTCGGGCTGCCGGCGCGGCGGAGAGCAGATAGCGATCAGGATGGGCTTCAGCGAGGCGCTTGGCGAACGATCGGGCAAGGAGCCGGGCATTGTCGTGCGTGATCTTCGTCTCAAGTGGGGCCATCAGGTGAATTCCCTTGCCGCCCGTCACCTTCGGCCAGCTCTGCAGACCTTCCGCTTCCATGATGTCGCGGAGCGTTAGCGCGGTCTCGATCACTTTGTCCCACTCGACCCCCTCGCCCGGATCAAGGTCCAGAACGACCCGGTCGGCATGTTCGATGTCGTCAACAGCAGCGTTCCAGGGATGCAGCTCTACCGCATCCATCTCGACCAGCCCCAGCAAGCCGGCAAGGTCGTCCACCCACACGCGCACACCTTCGCCACCCTCGCGCTTCTGAACGCGCAACTGATGCACTGCTGCGGGGATCTTCGGCAGCGCGCCCTTGTGGTAGAAGGTTGCCCCGAGAGCATGGCGGACCAGCTTCAGCGGTCGGTGGCCGAGATGGACGAGTGCGTAATCGGCAACCCTCTGCCAGTAGCGCGCAAGCTCTTCCTTGGAGGGCGAGACCGCGTCGGGCAGCAGTTGCAGGATGTTCTCCCTGGCAATGCCATGTTCCTGGGCTGGTCCACGTCGCTTTGATGGCGCCGGAGGCTTGGCCGGGATCGCGACCAGGTCTTCTCGCAGACCCTTGAATACTGCCTCACGCAACACGCCGCGATCAGTGACGCCGCTGAACTGTACCTCGGCCAGCACCTCTGGTCTGACCCACGTCGCCTTCGGCTTCACGATGGGCTCTGACAGAGGCGACTTGCTGATGATCAGCGGGTCGAGCCGCTCTCGAACCAGTTGAGCAACGCTCAAGGTGTAGCCGCTGCGGGCCTTCCCGGCATAGAGCAGTCGGTCGCCCTCGCGGCGACCGATGTAGAGGGATGCGATGCGGCGCGGGTGAGCGCCCAGCTTCTCGACAAATGCCACGATGGGGAAAGTGTCGCTCTTGATGCACTTCACCTTGAGCCAACTGGTCTGGACCCCTGAGCGGTAGGTGGCATCGGTGCGCTTGGAGACGATGCCCTCCAACCCCATACGGCAGGCATGTTCAAATACGTCCGTGCCGCCCAACTCCAGATGTTCGGCGTAGGTCAATGTCGGGGCTGAGTTCTTCAGCAGCTTCTCTAGGGCTGCCTTACGCCTTACCAGCGGCTGCTGCCGCAGATCGCGCCCGTTGAGGTGCAGCAGGTCGAATGCGTAGAAGATGAGCCTCGGCGAGTCTGGGTTGCCCAACTCCCGTTCCAACGCTTGGTAGTCCGGCAGGCCAGTGTCGCCGAGAACGACAGCCTCCCCGTCGATGATCGCCGCCTTCACCGGCAAGTCCGCCGCCGCTTGAACAATTCGTCGGTATCGGTGCGACCAGTCGTAGCCACGACGCGTGAAGGCCCGCGCTTTGCCGCCCTCAATGATCAGCTCGGTGCGGTAGCCGTCGTACTTGATCTCGTGAAGCCATTCGCCGCCCTCGGGCGCATTCTCGACCAGCGTCGGCGACTGGAACTCAACGAAAGAAAGCCCGTCTGTGGCGTTACGCATGCACCCTCCGACGGCGAGTCAAGACGCAGAGCAGCAATAGGTTCCGGGGCATTTTAGCGAAATTGTATGTTGGGGCAGTTTATGGTTCCGTTGGAATTAGCATCAATTATCAAGCCGCGCACATAGCAAGCACTGGCGCGAGCTGGAGGCGGATTTGCTATGGCTCGATCTGCCGCCAGCCAAAATGCAATGACAATAGCCAGCGGCTTGGGAGGCTTGCGTGGCGCGGATCGTAGTCGCACCGCAATTGCACCGCCGTGTAGTCGTAGTCGAGGTGTCGGGGTCCGCCGAGCCTCCCTGCACCATCCTGATCTGATGTGCATCCTGACATGGACTCTCCTTCCATGGCTGCATCGGGGCAAGCGGCAATTTCTGTCCTCACCAAAGGTCCGCTTTGTGAATAGCCGTTCATTGCGGCTGCCATGGATGAGCAACGGTCGGGTGGAAGCCTCACATTGCTGCGATCGATCTGAACCGGAACGGGCGCGCCATGAACAGAAATTGAGAAACATCTTCCGAAGTGGACATTCGGGTGATGCGCTGGGCACGGAAGCAACGAGGCTCGTGCATTCGGGGCGCGCCCTCTTTAAAGCCGTCACGGGGCTTGCAATTCGGTGGCGCATTGCGACACTTGTTGCATGAGCACGTCCGCACAACCAGTGCGTCTGGCCCGCCCCGAAAAGAAGCGGCGTCGCATCCCTATTGCGGTCATCATGGCGTTGAGTTTTGGCAGCCTCGTATTCCTGTCGGTCGGGGGCGTGCTCGCGTTGTCGGTCGGCGCCAATTTTCGCAACACGTTCGACTTGCTCGGCGCCCAGTCGACACTCCTGATCGATGCGATGGAGGACTCGCTGCGCGCAGAGATGGGGGACGCCGAGAACGCGGTCGACGGCATCGCGCAGCTGTATGCCCAGGGCGAGTTCCAGATCGACGACGAGGCGATGTCTGCAGCCGTTGCCGGTGCTCTGGCTACCGCCTCGGGGGTCGAGGCGATGCTGATCTGCACCCCCGACCTGGTCTGCCGCGGCGCCGCGCGCTCAGTCGAAAACAACGTTGCAACGGGCGCCATCGAGCATTTTCCGGCCAAGCCCGAGAAGTCGCCCCAAGTCCGCGCCGCCCTCGAACAACGCAGACGGGTCGGCGGCAGGCAATGGGGGGCATTCGTAGCCAACGAGTTCGGCCTGTACGCGCATGTCTCAGTGCCGCTGGCACGTGATGGCGTGACGCAGGCCTGGGTGATCGCGGCGGTCGAATTGCAGAAACTGTCCGATATCACGCGGGAGCTATCATCGCGATTTGGCACGCATGCCTTCATTCTCGATGGCGAAGACCGCGTGCTCGCCGACCAAAGGCTGGCCGATCCCGACGCTCTGAAGAACGGCGTCCTGCCGCTGACGCCGCTGGCCACGTATGGCGATCCGGTATTGGCCGCCTATAGCGCGCGGAAGGTAGAGCGGGATTTCGACACGCGCCGCGCCCGCGACATAGAAATCGCCGAGATCGACCGCAGCGTGGACAATGCGTCCGAGTGGAGCGGCGACGCCACCTACATCGCCATCACCCGCAAGATCGCAGGCTATGGCGACAAGCCCTGGACGCTCGGCGCGTATTTCGAGACCAGTCAGATCAGCAAGGAGATCGAGCGCGTGTTGGGATCGGCCCTGCTCGGTGTTGGGGCGATGGCCGTGGCGGTCATCGTCGCGATCCTGCTTGGGAGGCGCCTGTCGCGACCGATCCAGGCGATCGCCGGCCAGGCCATGCGCGTTGCCGATTTCGATCTCGACGGCGTGACTCCGCTGCCGCGCAGCAGGGTTCTGGAGTTGGACAACCAGGCTTCGGCCTTCAACGCCATGCTGATCGGTCTGCGTGCATTCTCGACCTATATTCCGCGCTCGCTGGTGGCCAAGCTGGTGCGCACCGGAGAGGTGGGCATCGCCGAACCGCGCGAAGCGGTCGTCACCGTCATGTTTACCGACATCGTCGGGTTCACCACGCTGTCGGAGCAGATGGACGCCGCAGCCGCGGCCAGGCTGCTGAACCACCACTTCGCGATCCTGTGTGGCGCGGTCGATGCACATGGCGGTACGGTCGACAAGTTCCTGGGCGACGGCATGCTGGCGTTCTTCGGCGCGCCGGATCGTCTGAAGGGCCATGCCGCCGCGGCCGTCCGCGCCGCCGCGGCGATCCGCGAGGAGCTGGACAAGGACAATCTGGAAGCGGCTGGCAAAGGCCGGCCTCCGCTTCACGTCCGCATCGGCATCCACACGGGCTCCGTCATCGTCGGCAATATCGGCGCATCCGATCGCGTGAACTACACAATCGTCGGCGACACCGTGAACATCAGCCAGCGGCTTCAGGAACTCGGCAAGTTGCTCGCACCAGATGCCGCGACCGCCATCGCGATTTCCGGCGAGACTGTTTCGCGGCTCGACGAAAAGTTCGAAACGATCCCGGCGGGCAAGCACAGGTTGCGCGGGCGCGGCGAAGCGACGGAAGTCTTTCAGCTTCACAAAGTCGCGACGTCAGCACCGCCCCGTGTGGACGTTCGCCACGCCCAAGCAGGCTAGGGCCATGCCGCTTCCCTGCCGCTGATCGGCGGCTTGGAGAAGCCCGCGCGAATGCTGGTTCCGGCTAATGCCGACTTCCAAAAAGAGAATTCGGCTCCGCAAGGTCTCGAAAGGGTCATCGGCGTGAATTCGTCCTGCGCGAACGACCTTCCCCTCGGGGTCGCTCAAAGACTCCCATCTTGCGGACCAACCTCACCAAGGCGTCTGGGCTCTAAAAGGTCCCGCTCGAAGCCGGCTGCCGGTGTTGGTCAGGATGATGTCGCTGGCGACAGCACCTCTTCGAGCAGGGCTGTTGTAATGGCAAGGCTATCAGCAGTCATCTCCTCGTAGTCTGGCATGATCATGAGCTGTGCGATCGTCCGTCTGACGAACTCCGGATTCAGCTCTGCAAGCCGCTCCCTTGTTCGAGCGACACGATCCACGCCGGGCCCCGACCACGATGAAGTCAATCTCGCCCAGGCCCTCGAACGCGAATTTCTGAAACCTCGTCCCGTCGCCGTAATCGAGCGGTTGGAAACTCGTTCGCTTCGAAAACATGGTGATGCACACGGCCGGTGAACATCTTGAGCAGCTCTCCGGTCACATCGCGGCTCTGAAAGCGAACGTCGGACTGCAGCGCCTTGTTGCAGGCGTCCATGTCGGGATAACGGATGGCGAGCGCCATGGCATAGACGGGGGCGCCCTCATCCCGTGCCGTGCCATCCAGAACGCGCACCTCCTCGGCTCCAGGAAATTGCGTCCACAACGGCACTAGCCTTTCCCTGACAAAGCGCCGGAATTCGCTCTCGCGTCCGGGGTGGATTTCGCCTTCGAACAGGGCGTAGCGAATGATCATGGCGAGGGTTTCCTGATTTTCTGCGCTTGGGATGGCCGCCGGCCGGCAAGGGCAGGTCGCGGTGCAATTCGTGGATTTGTCGTGCGAATGAGATGCGGGCGCATCGCGTATTGCGCCCGCATCGCCGGGCTCCTACTTGCCCCAGATCTTCTTGTATGCGTCGCGGTAGCCATTGCCGGGGTCGAATGCGTTCTTCGGCCCGCCGTCGAACTCGACATTGTCGGCCGTCACCACATGCAGCGGCGACAGATAGCCCGACCATTTTTCGCCAGCGATGGCGCGGTTCAGCTCGTCGACCAATTGCCAGCCCTGCAAGTTGAGCGGTTCGGCAACGGTCACCTTCTGGAACTGACCGGCGCGAATGCGCTGATAGGCCGATTCCGAACCGTCGCCTGCGGCGACATTGATCGGCGCGTCGGTACCGGCTTTGCCGGCGGCGGCAAGTGAGGGTCCCATGAAGTCGAAATAGAGGTCGTTGATCGCCAGTGAATGCGTCCAGGTATCGCCGTACTTCTGCAGCAGCGAAGTGGTCAGCTGCGGCATGCGCTGGGAGGTCTCGGCGATCGGCGTGTCGACATATTCGAGCACCTTGCCGCCCAGCCGCTCGATCTCCGCCTTCATCTTGTCTGCCTTGGCGATGGCGATGGCGTAGGTCGAATCGGTGAAGATAACGACGCCGGGCTTGCCCTTGGCATCGGCGTAGGCCCAGTCGGCCGCGGCTGTGGAGACTTGCATGGCATCCGTCGACACGTTGGCGAACACGCCGCTTTTCTCGTCGGGCCCGATCACCGGTCCGGCATGCCAGGAGACCAACGGGATACCTGCGGCCTTGGCCTGTTCCAGCGCCGGCGCCTGCTCGACCGCGTCAAAACCGTTGATGACGATGCCATTCGGCTTCAACGCCATGGCTTGGCCGAAGGCAGCGGTGCGGCCGCCGATCGAGCCGGCGCCGTCAATCACCTTGACCTCCCAGCCGATCGCCTTGGCTGCTTCCTCGACGCCGTTGGTGACGCCCAGGATGCCGCCGTTCTTGAGGTCGCCGGCGAGCACGACGATCGTCTTGCCTTGCTGCGCCTTCGGACCGGTGGTCGGGCCATCCCAGGCCGTGACCTTCTGCGCATATTTCTGGACGACCGCCATGGCGTCGGCTGTGGCGTCCGCCCGTGCCTGGCCGGCGAACAGGACAGGAGCAGCGATTGTCATGGCCATCAAGGCTACGGATGATTTCAGGAATGTTCTGCGTTGCATGTTGGTACCTCCCTTGGTTTCTAGAAATTGCATGATCTTTCAAACTCGGCTTTCGATTGGAGTTGGCGACATGTCACCGGCTGATGTCGCCCGCCACCGGACCAACACCGGCCGGATGTGCGTTGACGTAGATGGCGTAGAGGGATGTCTGAGCGGTGATGTAGAGGCGGTTGCGCTTGGGACCGCCGAAACAGACATTGGAAACGAGCTCGGGAACCAGGATACGGCCGATCAGGGTTCCGTCCGGTGCATGGACGCGCACCGAGTCGGCGCTGGAGGCCCAGATGTTGCCGTCGCGACCGACGCGAAAACCATCGAAGAGGCCAGCCCCGCACTCGGCGAAGATGCCGCCTGCACGCGCCGACCGGCCATCGACGGCAAGGTCATAGGCCTTGATCGCGCGCGGCAGGCCGGGCACATGGCTGGCGCCGCTCTCCGAGACATAGAGGATCGTCTCGTCGGGCGAAAAAGCCAGGCCGTTCGGCTGCACCATGTCGGTGACAACGGCGCTCACCTCACCCGAAAGCTCGTCGAACCGGTAGACATGGGAGCCGCCGATCTCCGCTCTGGCGATCTTGCCCTCGTAGTGGCTTTCGATGCCGTAGACCGGGTCGGTGAACCAGATCGTACCGTCGGATTTGACCACCACGTCATTGGGTGAATTGAACCGCTTGCCTGCAACGGTTTCGACAAGCGTCTTCCAACGCCCGTCATGCTCGAGCCGGGAGACACGGCGCCCGCCATGCTCGCAAGCAACGACGCGGCCTTCGCGGTCGAGGGTGTGGCCGTTCTGATTGTTGCAGTGCGTTTCGAAGACACTTACCGAGCCGTCGCCTTCGTCGTAGCGCAGCAGCCGATCGTTCGGGATGTCCGACCACAGCAAATGCCTTGCGGCGGGGACATACACCGGTCCTTCCGCCCAACGGCTACCGGTCCATAGCCGTTCGAGCTTGGCATGCCCGATCATCAGCTTGCCGAACCGATCGTCGAGAATCTCGTAGTCGCTCATCCCAGGTCCCCGAGGCCCGACGTCACTTCGAGCGCTGCGCGACGGTCTTGGTCCTGGCTCTTTGCGCCGCGCCGCGCTTGCGCTGGGCGTAGCCGGCAATGCCTATGGCGACGAGCAGCGTCACGCCATTGAACAATGGCTCGACGAAGAACGAGCCGCCGAACTGCTGAATGCCGGAAATGCCGACTGCAAGGATGATGACGCCGGTCATCGTGCCCCAGACATTGACACGCCCGGGTTTGATCGTGGTCGAGCCAAGAAAGGCACCGACCAGAGCCGGCAGGAGATACTCCAATCCGACGCTGGCCTGGCCAATACGCAGCTTGGAGGCGAGAAGCACGCCCGTCAGCGCCGTCAGGAACCCCGAGGAGATGAACGCCCCAATGACGAAACGGCGCACCGGAATGCCATTGAGAGCAGCCGCCTTCGGGTTGGCGCCGATGGCATAAACGTAGCGGCCGATCGGCAGATATTCGAGGATGATCCACAGTGCGACGGCGATGCCAAGCACGTAGAGGCCGGTGATCGGCAGCCCGAACACCATCGTGCCGTTGAGCGCGTAGAAGCCGTTGGGCAAAACGCCGACAACCTGCCGGCCGCCAGTGTGCCAAAGCGCCAAGGAATAGAGCACGGTGCCGGTGCCCAGCGTGGCGATGAAAGAGTCGATGCGGGCGACTTCGACCAGCAGGCCGTTGAGGAAGCCGGTCGCGGCGCCGAGAACCAGCACAATCATCACTGCCAGCGGCCACGGAATGCCGAACATGGTTTGCAGACTGATGGCCAGGATGTGCCACAGCACAATTCCGTAGCCGACGGTGAGGTCGATCCGTCCCGACGCCATCGGGATCATCGCCGCCAGCGACAACAGCGCAATAATCGCCTTGTCGGAGATGATCGAGCGCAGGTTAAGCAGCGTCGGGAACGTGTTCGGCAGCAGGATCGAGAACAAAAGGATCAGCAACACCGTCAGGATCACCAGCCCGTAGACCGGTAGCAGCCGGATGACCTTCTGCCCCATGGACAAATCAGCCATCTCGCCGCGGGTCGGTTCGAGGGCGCTGGATTCGATCGATTGCATGAGTTCGCTCCCAGAAAGATCAGGCGGCTTCGGAAGCCGATGCCGCGGTGATCACGGCGGATGTGGTGAGGTCTTTGCCGGTGAGTTCGCGAACGATCTGTCCTCGCGAAAACACCAAAGCGCGGTGGCAGATGTGGGCAATCTCCTCGAAATCGGTCGACACCACGACGACGGCGAGGCCGGCTTCAAGCGCGCGGCCGATCAGCCGGTAGACCTCAGCCTTGGCGCCGACATCGACGCCGGCCGTCGGATCCTCGGCGATCAGCAACGTACGCCCGGTGTGCAGCCAGCGCCCGACGACCACCTTCTGCTGATTGCCGCCAGAAAGGGCTTCGATCGGCAGATTCGGGTCGTTGGGGCGCAGCCCGACGGAACTGCCGATCGCCTGCGCTAGCGCAGCCTCTTTATGAGGCGCGAGGAAGGAAAACAGGCCGCGCTTGCCGGCGCCGGGATTGAGGAAACTGTTCTCACGGATCGACAAGGATCCAGCGATTGATTCTTCGGTCCTGTCACGCGCGATCAGGCCGATGCCGGACGACATCGCCGCGATCGGGCTGGACAGGTCCGGCACAGCCCCGCGGATCGTCACCGTGCCGGAAAAGGCCTGGCAGCCAAACAGCGCCCGGCCAACCAGTTCCTGCCCGGCGCCGCGCAGGCCGACCAGGCCGAGCAACTCACCCTTGCGAACGTCGAAAGACACCGGGCCGGCACCGGCGCAGACAAGGTCGCGCACGGCGCAGATCGTCTCGCCGGCCTGCGTCTCTGCCTTGCTGAAAACCTGGCTGACCGGACGGCCGACGATCATCTCGACCAGTTCGTCCGGTTTCGTATCGGCGACCTTCTTCTGGCCGACCAGCCTGCCGTCGCGCAGCACGGCGACGCGATCGGCGATGCGGAAAATTTCATCCAGGCGATGCGAGACATAGATCATGCCGACGCCGCGTTGCTTGAGCGGACGGATGGCGTCGAACAGCCGCTCGACCTCGTCGGCGGGAAGACTGGCCGTCGGCTCGTCGAGCACCAGCACATCGGCCTCGGTAGCCAAGGCGCGAGCGATGGCGACCAGCGATTTTTCGGTGCGCGTCAGATCTTGAACGCGTGTCGTCGGGTCGAAGTCACAGCCGACCAGCTTTAACGCCTCATGCGCCCTCGCCTCGGTCGATCGCCAGTCGATCAGCCCGGAGCGCAGCGAAAAGCCTTGGGCCAAGCCGACATTCTCGCCGACCGTCATCCATTCGATGAGACCGAGATCCTGGTGAATGAAGGCGACGGGCTGGCGCTGGTTCGGCCGCGGCGGGCGATGATGGTAGGGCTCGCCGCGAAACAGGATTTGGCCGCCATCCGGCCGATAGATGCCGGCGAGCGTCTTTATCAGCGTCGACTTGCCGGCGCCATTCTCGCCGAGCAGCGCCAGGATCTCGCCCTTGTGCAGATCAAGCGTCACGTCGGAGAGCGCGCGGGTGCCGCCGAACTCCTTGGTAATTGACTTGAACTCGATCAGTTTTTGCTCGGTCACAATGCGTTCCTCCCGAGATAAAATTATGTTATCGATAACATTTCTAAGCGTCAAGCATCAAAGAAAATATGGCCAACGGATCAGTTGGTCTTGCCGTCGAGCAGACGCATCATTTCGGCCGAATCCCTTGGCCCCAGTCCTGCGGTGCAGAGCAGGCGATGGATCTCGACCACCTGCCCGGTCATCGGCATCGGCGTCTTGGTTTTGAGGGCAAAGGATTGCAGCGAATCCAGGTCCTTCAGCATGTTGTCGATGCGGCCGGTCGGCGAAAAATCGCGGGCAGCGAATTTTGCCATGAACTCCTGCATGATGCTGGAATCGGCTCGCCCGCCCTTGAGTGCCGCCGGAATTGCCTTCGGATCGACGCCGCCGGCTTCGGCAAGCTTCACCGCTTCGGCGACGGCCTGGAACAGAACTGCGCAGAAAAGCTGGTTGATCAGCTTGGTGGTCTGCCCTGCCCCGCTCGGCCCCATCAGCGTGTAGTTGGCGCAGAGATGCCGCATCACCGTGCGGGCTTGTTCGAAATCAGCCGCCTCGCCGCCCGCCATGACGGTCAGTCGGCCGGCCAGCGCGCCGGGAACGCCGCCCGAAAGCGGGCAGTCGAGCCATTTCATGCCGGTCTCGGCAGACAGCTTCCTGGCCATCTGCGCGGTGTCGACGGGATCGATCGAAGACATGTCGATCAGCAGCTTTTCGGGCGACGCAGCGGCCGCGACACCGGCATCGCCGAACACCACGGAACGCACGATGTCGGCATGGTTCAGACTGAGGATGACGAAGCTGCTCGTCCGCGTTGCTTCGGCAACAGACGCGACGGCAACCGCACCCTTTGCAGTCAGCGCGGCGACCTTGGCCTTGTCCAGATCGAATACCGTCACGGCTTGCCCAGTCTCGATCAGACGGGTGGCGATCGCCGACCCCATGATGCCGGCGCCGACAACGGCGACTTTTGCTGGTTGCGTCATCTCAACGTGCCTTTTTCCTTGATCCTGGCGGGGGCGACCCCAAATGCACCCAGACCCTCCAACACTCTATCGGCGATCGTGTCCACATGCGCGTCGATGTCCACTGTGACCACCAGCGGTTCGTCGCCTGGATTTTCCAGTGTGGCGAACTGGCTGTTAAGCAGAGCGGGTGGAAAGAAGTGGCCGCCGCGCTCGGCGAGCCTGGCTTGCAGCACCGCACGTGACCCGTGCAAAAATACGAAAAGCACCGGCCCGCTAGCACCATGGCGAAGGCGATCGCGATAGGACTTCTTCAGCGCCGAGCAACTCGCGACGAGCCCACGTCCTTCTTGATGTGCATGGCGCAAGGCTGCGCCCAACAGGTCCAGCCAAGGCCAACGATCCTCGTCGGTAAGCGGAATGCCCGCCGACATTTTTTCGACATTGCCACGCGGGTGCAGCACGTCGCCTTCGACAAAAGCAAGCCCTAGACGAGCCGCGATAGCGACGCCAATGCTGGTCTTGCCGCAGCCGCTGACACCCATCACAACGATGGGCCAGGACTTAGAGGCAGGTTGTGATGCCGCCATCGACATAGAGCGTGTGTCCATTGACAAAGGATGAGGCCGGTCCAGCTAGAAAGATCGCCGCGCCGACCAGTTCGCCGACATCGCCCCAACGACCCGCCGGTGTTCGGTTGGTCAACCAGGCTGAAAACTCGGGATTGTCGACCAGCGCCTGGTTGAGCGGCGTCTTGAAGTAACCCGGCGCAATGGAATTGATCTGCAAGCCATGCTTCGCCCAATCGGCACACATGCCGCGCGTCAGGTTGCGCACAGCGCCTTTCGTGGCCGTATAGGGCGCGATGTTCGTCCGTGCCAGTTCGCTTTGCACCGAGGCGATATTGACGATCTTGCCGCGCTGCCGCGGGATCATGTGCCGCGCCACCGCTTGCCCGACGAAGAACACGCTGGAGATGTTGGTGCGCAAGAGTTCCTCCCATTTGTCAGCGGGGAAATCCTCGAGCGGCATTCGGAACTGCATGCCGGCATTGTTGATAAGGACATCGATGGCGCCGATCGTCGCCTCGATCTGCGCGACGCCGTTCGCCACCGCAGCATGATCGGTGACGTCGAAGACGGCGCTATGGACCTTGTGTCCCTTCGCTGTCAGTGAATCCGCAGCCGTTTTCATTTTTTCGGCGCTGCGTCCGTTGAGCACGATTTCGGCGCCGTGCTGCGCCAACCCCTCGGCCAGCGCCAGGCCGATCCCTTGCCCCGAGCCGGTGACCAGCGCCCGCATGCCGTTCAAATCAAACAACGAACTGCCCAAACGCTCCTCCCGAGCAAGCTTTCCTGAAGCGGCCGCGATTTCCATCACCCCGCCGCCAGTCGCTATTGACATGAATGTTATCGATAACATAGTCAATGGGAAAAATGGACTCGCACAGGAGATGATGCCGTGACCGACATTTTGATGACAGGTCCCTATCCGGATTGGGACATGGCAGATCTTGAGGCGAAGTATCGCGTCCACAAACTTTGGCAGTCCGAGGACAAGGACGCGTTGCTCTCAAGCCACGCCGGCGCGATCCGCGCCATCGCTACGCGCGGCGAGCTTGGCGCAAGTGCTGCGCTGATGGGAAAGCTGCCGCAGCTCGAGATCGTTTCCTGCTACGGCGTGGGCACCGACGCCATCGACCTTGCCTATGCCAGGGCGAACGGCATTCGTGTCACCAATACACCAGATGTGCTGACCGAGGACGTAGCCGATATCGGCATCGGGCTGCTGCTCGCCGTGGCGCGAAAAATCCCGCAGGCCGACGCCTACGTACGCGATGGAAGCTGGCGCAAGGGCAATATGGGGCTGGTCACGCGTGTCTGTGGAAAAAGGCTGGGCATTGTCGGCATGGGCCGCGTCGGTGCGGCGGTGGCGAAGCGCGCCGCTGCATTCGACTGCACGATTTCCTATTTCGACAACCGCAAGCGCGACGATCTTCCTTATGCTTTTGTCGGCGATCTGGTCGAACTGGCGCGCGACAGCGAATTTCTGATCGTAACGCTCGCCGGCGGCGAAAGCACAAAACACATGATTAATGCGTCGATCCTGGCAGCGCTCGGAGCAGACGGTATCGTCATAAATATTTCGCGCGGCAGCACGATCGACGAGACCGCGTTGCTCGCGGCCCTGGAATCCAGTGCCATCAAGGGTGCCGGGCTCGACGTGTTCTGGAACGAGCCAACCATCGACGAGCGCTTCCTGAAGCTTACCAACATCGTGCTGCAACCGCACCACGCCAGCGGCACGGTGGAGACCCGCAAGGCCATGGGTCAGCTCGTTCGCGATAATCTCGCGGCCCATTTCGGCGGACAGACCTTGCTGACACCGGTCGTCTGAGAAGCGATCACATCAATGAAGTCGATCGTCATCCACGCGGCAAAAGACCTGCGGATCGAGGAGACCGATCCGGGCTCCCCTGGCGCCGGACAGGTCGAGATCGCGGTCGAGGCTGGCGGCATCTGCGGCTCGGACCTGCATTATTACAACCATGGCGGCTTCGGCGCGATCCGCCTTCGTGAACCCATGATTCTTGGCCACGAGGTTGCGGGCACGGTGCGGGCCCTCGGCGACGGCATCTCCACACTTGCGGTGGGCGATCGCGTGGCGATCTCGCCCAGCCGGCCCTGCAATGCCTGTCGCTACTGCCTGCAAGGCATGCAGAACCAGTGCCTCGACATGCGCTTCTATGGCAGCGCCATGCCGATGCCGCACATCCAGGGCGCCTTCCGCCAGCGCCTGGTCGCCGAGGCGTGGCAGTGCCACAGAATAGCCGACCACATCTCCATCCACGAAGCCGCGTTTGCGGAGCCCTTCGCGGTTACGCTGCATGCCATGAACCGCGCCGGCTCGCTGCTTGGCAAGCGGGTTCTGGTCACCGGCTGCGGGCCGATCGGCGCGCTTTGCATCCTCGCCGCACGAGCCCACGGTGCGCGCGAAATCGTCGCCACCGATGTCATGGAGGGCGTGCTGGCGAAGGCCCTGGAGATCGGCGCCGATCGCACTATCAACGTCGCGACAAACAGCGAAGAGCTCGCCGTCTATACTGTCGACAAGGGAAGTTTCGACATGATGTTCGAGGCCTCCGGCAATGAACGCGCGGTGCGTGCAGGGCTCGATGTCCTGAAGCCACGCGGCGTGCTCGTGCAGCTCGGTCTCGGCGGCGATCTGTCAATCCCGCAGAACCTCATCGTCGCGAAAGAGATCGAGATGCGGGGCACTTTCCGTTTCCACGAGGAGTTTGCGCTCGCCGTCGACCTGATCAATCGCCGCCGGGTGGATGTCAAACCGCTACTGACAGGCATCTATGCTCTCGACGAGGCGGTCGCGGCTTTCGACATCGCTGGTGACCGAAACAAATCCATGAAGGTTCAGATAGCGTTCTGAAGATCCTTCGGTTGCGCTGGAGGCGCATCGGCACATCGCATTAAATCACGTCGGCGCCAACCGCCGCCAAGGCGGCGTGTGCCACATCGAAATCCTGCTCGCCGGTTCCGACCCGACGCCGATGCCGCCCGCAAGGCGTCTGCCGAAGCGGATCGGCAAGCCCCCGGGCAAATTGGTCACGCGCCCTGCGATGCGATACCGGCTGAGAGCGCCACTTCGAACGCCATGCCGCCAGTAGCGGCGTTTATTGACGCCGCGGTGCACGCCTTCGCCTGCGCCGTACGCATGCTGAGGAACCGCGCGCCATCCATGCGCAGGCTGGCGAGGACTTCGCCGCTCGCATCGACGACCACGAGACATTGCGGCACGCCCATCGTGACGGCGCGCGCTGCTCCGGCTGCAACGGCTTTCAAAGCACCGTCATGCGTGAGGGTGATGGTCTCGCGAAACATCGCTGCTGGGCTGCCCTTCGCTGCGTTTGAATCGATGCAGGAACTCAGGTGCTTTCGCGCTCGACGACGCGATAGCTTGTGAGGACGATTTCTTCGCCGTGTCGTTTCTCGTCGCCTCGGATCACCTGGATCAATCTGCGGGCGGCCTGTTGCCCGATGCCGTAGCAGTCGACATTCACGGTGGTGATGCCGGGATGGCAAAAGGCGGCTACCTCGTAGTCGCCGAAGCCGGCAATGGCGATGTCCTGCGGGATCCGCATGCCCCGGCGCTTGCATTCCATCAGTGCGCCGAAGGCCGAAAGGTCCGAAACGCAGAGTACGGCTTGCGTGTCTGGCCAGCGCTCCAGCATGCTGACGACGGCCTGGCCTCCCTGCTCGATGGATATCGGCGGCACGCCAAAGGAAACGAGGCGCCCGGTTGGCAGGCCGAGCTCCTCAATGGCTCTGACAAAGCCTTCGCGCCGTTGGCTGCCGCGCGTGTCGCGCGAGGTCGTGCCACCGATGTAACCGAATTTATTGTAGCCTTTTCTGGCCAGCGTCTTGACGAGAAGTCCCATCGCCTCTTCATTGGAGAATCCGACCACCTGATCGATGGGTTTCGCCGGCAACTCCCAGGTTTCGACTACAGGGATGCCCGCGTTTTTAAGAAGCCGGCGGGCGCGCTCCGTATGGGCGCCGCCGGTCAGAATGATGCCTTCGGGCCGCCGACGGAGCATCGCTTCGATCAGCTTTTCCTCCTTCTCGACCGTATAGTCGGTGTAGCCGAGCAGAAGCTGGAGTCCCGTGCTCTCCAGTTCATCCGTTATGCCGCGCGCCGTATCGGCGAAGTTGGAATTGTTGAGTGATGGAACCATCGCGGCAACAAATCCAGTCTTGCGCGAGGACAGGCTGCCGGCCGATTGGTCGAGCACGTAGCCGAGGTCGTTGACCGCGACCATGATCTTTTCCCGCGTCGCCTTGGAAACGAGGCTGCCCTCTTTCAGGGCGCGTGAAACCGTCATGGTGGACACACCTGCCCGCCGCGCCACGTCGACCATCGTCGGGGCGTGGCTCTCGCCCGGTCTCGATGAGGCGGCCTTGGCCATCATGCCGCTCCACCAGCCGGCAGCGATGTGCCCAAGCAAAACGCTGGACACTCGGGCACAAGCTCTCTGCGGCGTCCGGCATCGCTCATGAACCACCCGTTGGAATCAACTTCACGCAAGGCATGTTATCGATACCATATCAAAAGACAACAGCCACATACGGCCCAAGCGTAAACATGGTCATGAGCACCGGTTTGGGCCGCGATCACACTTTGGCTCTCCTGCCGACGACGATTGCCGAATGAGGTCCGCCCGACAGGACCGGACACCGTTTCTTCGATGCCTGCCGGGCGTGGGTGCGCCAGCTCTGTCAGCCAGCCCATAGCGAGCAAGTCGACGGTGTAGGCGACGGGATCAGGAGCAGCAGGGCAGGAACGCCCGCCATTGGGATGCCGGCACCACACGATAGACCGCCTTCATGTAGTTGGCGCTCCCGAGCAGATAGATCGCCGGTCCGCCAGTGAGGATCAGGACTTAGGTTAGGCCGTCTTGAGCGGATCATGGGAATGCGCCAGCACCAGATCGTTGCCGACGGCGGCGGCGATGACCCCGCCGACCAGGATCCCGTGGGCATAACGAAGCCTATCTGCCGAATTATCCGAGCAGCCGGCGCACCATGCTCAGCCGTCGAACACATTGGGGTGATCTGTCCCCTGCCACCAATGAATCAGGGCGATCCGGTTCTTCGCCTTCGAAATCCGGAACAGCCGTTCGAGCAAGGTCTTCACCGTCGCCGGCGAGATATCGAGATCCTTGGCGATCTGTTTGTTGGTCATGCCTTTGTTGACCAGCATCATGATCTCGGCCTGTCGCGGAGAAAGCCTGGGCGGCATGGGCGAACCTTCGAGCACCGCCGCGAGCCGCCGGCGTCTTCCGCACCCTTGCCCTTGGGCTTCGTGGCCTCGGGCATGCGGAAGTGGACCGTCTTCACCTTGCCCTCGCGGTCAAGATACATCGCTGTGTGGTCCGACTTCTTGGGCGTACTGTAGACGCGTTCGGCCTTGGGCGGCAGCTTCACCTCGCCCCAATTGTTGGTCTCGACGATGACGCCCTTCTTGGGCAGGTTCTGCGTCATCCACTCCTGCTAGGCCCCCAGGAAGGCGTCCACGTCGGTGGTGTAGCGGCTGTCCTGGTCGGCCGGGGCGAACAGATCCTCGACCCAGGCGATGCCATAGGCCTCTCGCAGATCGTCGCCGAAGCTGGCGTCGCGCGCATACATGCGGGTCTTGGCGAGGCCGTTGGCGACAGCCCACCACGAGACCTGGGGATCGCCCTTGGTCGGCTTATGTGCCTTCCAGACCTCCTTCTGCTCCTCGAGCGAGGCGGCCGCGATGGTGCGGAGCTGGCGCTCGTCGGGCATGTCGCCCTTGGCCATATGATCCAGCATCGCCGGCAGCACATTGGCGAGCAGGCGCAGCTTCTTGATCTGGCGCACCGACTGGGCGAGCGCGATGCCGATCGCCTCTTCGGTCCAGCCGAGCGCCACGAGACGCTCGATGGCGCGCCACTGGTCAACGGGGTTAAGCTGCTCATGCGCGATCGTGGTGACCAGCGAACGCATGGCGCCGCCATCCTCGGCGCAGGGAACGACGATAACGGCGACTTCCTCGAGGCCGGCGGTAATCGCCTGCTTGACGCGACGGTGGCCCTCGTCGATGACGAAGCCGTTGCCGCCATCGGTTTCTGCGGCGACGACGGGCGGCTGCACGATGCCAACAGCCTTGATCGTCGCCAGCAGCAGCGCGTCGGCCTGCGGGCTGGACTTGGAACGGCGCGCCTTGTCGGGATTGTCCTTGAGCGAGCGCGGATCAACGAATTTCAGTTCCATAGGAATTCTCCTTGGAGGGTTGCAGACGCGGCCTTTCACCGGTCCTTTCTCGTCTTTCTTCCGAAGACATCCCCCTGCCCGCGGAGCCGGCGGGCCGGTGCAACTGCCTGGTGAGCATCCCTGCCCGGCAGGACAAGCGGGGCTTTCAGCCCTGCGCCGGACGACGCGGCCGGGATTGCGAGGCTGGCGGTTGAGCGTCAGCGCCACCGGTCTGGCCGATCAGCGAGGTGGTTTTCCTTGCCTCCATTTCCTCTCCCTATGCTGTCCAAATCTGCTGGGCGGAGCGCTCACGCCTGACGGAGCTTGAAATCGGCGTATATTATGGCAATATACATCGATGATCGAATGGGAACGGATTGCCGGCTTCGACTGGGATGCGGGCAATGCCCGCAAGAGCATCGACAAGCACGACGTCAGCCAGGCCGAGGCGGAACAGGTGTTCTTCAACGAGCCGTTGCTGACCGTTCCCTACGCAAAGCACAGCGCCATCGAGCAACGAATTCATGCTCTCGGGCGCACCGATGATGGAAGGCTGCTGCACATCACCTTCACGCTTCGGGACAAGGAGACCAAGATCCGGGTGATTTCCGCCCGGGATATGAGCCGCAAGGAGCGAGGCTACTATGACCAAGACAGCTAAGCCGGTTCCGACCTTTGCATCGGAGGCCGAGGAGCGCGCCTTCTGGGAGTCCAACGACTCCAGTGAGCATGTCGATTGGAGCAAGGCAGAGCGGGTCCGCCTGCCCAACCTCAAGCCGTCGTCGACCTCGATCTCGTTGCGGCTGCCCAATAGCCTGCTCGAACGGATCAAGGTCGCGGCGAACAAGCGCGACGTGCCCTATCAGTCCCTTATCAAGACCTGGCTGTCCGAGAAAATTGACGCCTCTCGAGGCTAAGGAGGCCGGCCTTAAGCCGCCTCTACCTCTCCCGATAACGAGCGGCAATGCCGATCTTGACAGGATGACGAGCGGGGGCTTCTTCCGCGACAGCGTTACGCTGGTCAGCGGCGCGACCGGCACCGGCAAGACGCTGCTGGTGACCAATTTCCTGGCCGGTGGCGTCGCGGCCGGCGAACGCTCCTTACTGGTTGGCTACGAAGAAAGCGGCGGTCAGCTCATTCGCAACGCGTGCAGTTGGGGTGTCGATTTCGAGACGATGGAAGCGGAAGGCGGGCTCAAGGTCGTCTGTCTCTATCCGGAGGCGCAAAGCCTTCCCGACCATCTGCTGATGATCCGTCAATTGGTCGAGGAATTCAAACCGGATCGGCTTGCCATCGACAGCCTTTCCGCGCTCGAACGCATTGCGCCGGAGACCGGCTTTCGCGAGTTCCTGATCAGCCTCACATCCTTCGTCAAGAAACGGGAAATCGCTGGACTTTGCACCGCCACGGACAAGTCGCTGGTCGGCGGCCATTCGGCGAGCGAACAGCACATCTCGACGCTGACCGACTCCTTCATCCTTTTGCGCTACATTCAGAAAGCACAGTTCATGTATCGCGGCCTCATGGTGCTGAAGATGCGCGGCAGCGAACACGACAAGCAGATCAGACGCTTCACGATCGATGGCGGCGGAATGCATCTCGGCCAGCCGATAGAGGGCGCGCCGGATGTCTTCGGCGGTTCCGCGACGAACGATTCGTCATAGTCATACCTGTGAGGAGGCCAGAACGATGACGCGGAGCGCGGCGGAAATTTCCGACCTGACCGATGATCCGCAGCTGACCAGCATCAGCCAGCTCAGTTTCCGTCTCCTGATCGAGAACACGGCCGACGGTGTCCTCGTCGTCGATCTTTCGGGAGCGGTTCTCTACGCGAATCCGGCCGCGGCCCGCATTTTCGGGCATCCGCTCGAAGAGCTTCTTCATGTTCCCCTCGGGCGGCCCGTCGTCTCGGGAGAAACCGCAGAAATCACCGTGGCCCGTCCGGGCAGCAAGGCGGCCGAGGTCGAGATGCGCGTCGTCGAGGTGACCTGGGATGGCAAACCTGCCCTGCTCGCCAGCCTTCGCGACGTGTCCGCGCGCCCCGCGCAGGAAGAACGCCAGTTGCAGTCGCAAAAACTCGAAGCCATCGGTCGCATCGCAGCCGGCATCGTTCATGGCTTCAACAATCTGATCGCCTCTTCGAATCCGGCCTCCGGCAGTTGGCAAAGCAGCTTGCGGAGAATCCCGCCGATCCGAAAATCGGTACGCTGATCGAGGAGATGCTGAAGCGCACGCGAAATGGCGGCGCGCTGACGCAGCAGTTGCTCGCCTTCTCCCGGCGTCAGTTCCTGGAGCCCGAAAAGGTCGATCTCAACCAACATATTGGATCGCTCACCGCTCTGCTGGAGCGGACCTTCGGCCGCGACATCAGGATCGAGCGTCATCTCGATCCAGCGCTCGGTCCGGTTCTCATCGACGCCAATCAGCTCGACGTCGCCATTCTCAACCTGGCGGTCAACGCCAGGCATGCAATGACAGACTACGGCAGGTTCACGATCGAGACGAGTGACGCGCCTGACGATCTGATCTGAAAGGATTGGCGGCGTTGTTCGTTCGCTTGACGCTGAGCGACACCGGCCACGGCATGGACAAGCAAGTTCTCGCCTAGGTCTTCGAGCCCTTCTTCACGACAAAAAGCAATGGCGAGGGAACAGGGCTCGGACTCAGCCGAGTCTACGGCTTCGTCAAACAGTCCGGCGGGCACATCCGCATCGATAGCCAGGTGGGCAAAGGGACCAGCGTGCATTGTTCCAATGTTTGCTCACGCTGTGATGCCAACAGGGCAAGCTCTTGCGGCAGGGTGCCGCAAGGTCGCGACGAATGAACGCCGGCCCAGTTCAACCCACGTGATGTCGTTCAAAGCTGGGGGGATCGATCTCCATCAAGCGGTCTGCGGCCTCGACCGCAGTTCGTATCCTGCTGCACAGCGC